>JABMNC010000042.1 GCA_013205365.1 Cryomorphaceae bacterium
CGGAGCGCAAAAAGTCCTTGGTCCGTGGCAATGTAGGCGTAGCCCAAGTCGGTGTCGAGGGCGATGCCGTTGATTCGGTTGCTGGGCAGAGGGCTGTTGTCGCTTCGGTAGTGCGCCAGCTCCAGGAGTCCGTCGGGCGAGAGCAGAAAAAGCCCCGCGCTTGCAGTGCCAATCCATTTGCGGTTGCCTCCGTCGCTTGCTATGGCGGTGATGGTTTGCCCGGCCAAAACGGCTTGAACGCGGCCGTCGACCTCCACGAGCAGCTGCTGGGCCTCAAAGGGGCCGCCGGTGAAGGCGTTTTTGGGGCTGTAGAGCAGGCCGAGTCCGCTGGCGGTTCCGACCCAAAGCTTGCCGTCGGGGGCCAGGTCAAAGGCCCCTATGCTCGAGCTCGGAAGGCTTCCGTTGCCCACTCCCGAAGTTAGGACCCTCGAGGAGGCCATTCCGCCTGCAATGCGCACTGCCACAAGGCCCGCAGTTCGGGTTTGAACCCAAAAGTCTCCGTTGTCTGCCTGCTGTATCTGCTTTAAGGACTGTCCGTTGAGTGAGCCTATGGCGAATCCTTGCCAGGTTTCGCTGCCGGGATCGTAGCGATGCAGGGGCAGGTCCGACAGGCTGTTGGTAACCCAAAGGGCGCCGTCTTGCCCCCAAAGCATGCCACCGCAGCGCACGTCGTTGGGCCCGGCTCCGTTCGCTGCGCGCAGGGAGGAGTTTGCGACCGTCCAGCGGCGAAAGAGCGCACCGTCGCGGAACTCCAAAACGCCCCCGCCCCAAGAGGCCGCAAACCAGTGGGCGGAATCCGTAGGATTGGTGCAAACCTCCAGAATGTCCTTGGCCCCGGAAAAGGCAGTGCCGTCGGCATGCTTCCAGAGGCTGCCGGGACTCGCCAAGCGATAAAGTCCGTTGTTTTGGTAGAGCGGGGTCCAGGGGCCCTCGGTTGCGCCGGTTAAAACCGTGGTTCCGCGGCTCGGCTCCCAGCGCACGTCGAAGGCCTGGGGACCTGCCGGTCCATTAATGCTGAAGTGCTGGGCGTAGTTAGGGTTGTCGATTAGGGTGATTCCACGCGAGGGGTTGGCCACCCACCGCATGGCTTGGCCGTCTTGGCCCACAAAACCGCAGGCAAGATCGCGGGGCGTAAAACGGCTGTTGCCAGAGAGCCCTCCGGAGAGGTCACTTACCAAAAGTCCCTGACTGTCAAAGAGTTTAATGTCAAAGTCTCGAATCACTGCCGTGCGCGGTCCGCAGCCGCAGACCCGCCTGACCTCTTGGCCGTCGCTGGGCGTAGGCAGGTTCTGCCAAAGCCCCGAGTCGCGCTGGTAGGCCCGGCCCGCCGAAACCGCAGTGAGTTTGCCTTGAACTGCGGCAAGCGACGTGATGACGGAGTCGGTAAAGCGTCCGCTCGACTGCCAAGACGAGGGCAGGTATAGGGGAGCCAATAGGTAGGCCGACTTTAAACCCTGCTCGGTAGCCGCAAAAACAGAATCGCCAAGTACCGCTACGGCGCTCACCCTCATGGGCTCGCTGTCGCTGCGAATGCGGTAGGTTCCTCGCACAGCATTCAGCACTAAATCCAGTTCAACGAGTCCAAAATCCGCGGCGATAAAGGCCTTATCTGGCCCGGCAAAGGCCCAATCGAGCAGGGCGGTTCGGCCCTGGAATTGCCCGCTGCGAGGAATATCGTCAATGCTGCGCACTTCACTAGGGGTCCATCGATCAATGCGCCCGTCTTGGTAACCGATCAGGGCATACCGGCCGTCGGGGCTTGCCACCAGGGAGGTCATTCCCACCCCACTCAGGCCTTCTACCGTGCTTTGAGCGGTCAGCACGCGGCCGTCCAACTCAAGGCTCACCAGGCCATAGGGGCTGAGCGAGAGTACTCGATCTTCGAGAACAGCGATCCGCAACGACTCTCGAAACGGAGCGTGGTACTGCCAGGATTCCACAGGGGTTTGGCCCAGTAGAGTTACTGAACATGCCGCAGCAGCTATTGAGCTCCAAGCCCTAACGAATCCTCGTCCCACCTCACAAAGATGCATACCTTCGCAGTATTAAACGTATGCATCTAATTCTGCGTATCTGCGCCTCTGCCGCCCTTGCCATTTTAGTCGCTTCATGCGGACCAAGCCCGGAATTTATGGTTGTTCGCGAAATCGACGGCGAAGCCTGGCACCGCGACTCCATGCTGGTTTTTGAGGTCACCGTCACCGACACCATCGCCACCTACCGGGTTGAGATCGACCTGCGCCACGCGGGCGACTACTCCTACCGCAACCTCTACCTAGGCCGCGACGTGCTCAACGCCGCAGGAACGGTTTATGAAGACACGGTGGAGTTTCAGCTCGCTAGCCCCGACGGACGCTGGCTGGGCGACGGCATCGCCGGGCTTAAGACCCTTTCGCTGGCCTACCGCAAAGAAGGCCTGCGCTTTCCTAAGGCAGAAACCTATCGATTTCGAATTCAGCATCTGATGCGCGATGAACCCCTGCGCGGAATTCATTCTGTAGCACTTAAACTCTACCGCAGCGATGGCAAAAACTGAGAACACCGACTTTCGCATCCTGGTTCGCTGGTTTTGGTACGCAGTCGTAGCAGCGCCCCTTAGCCTGATTCTGCTGCTTCTGCTCACCTGGGCGGGTTTGTTTGGAAGCCTTCCCTCGACCGAAGAAATCGCCAACCCCAAGAGCTACCTCGCCACCCAAATCATTACTTCAGACGGCCGCCAGCTCGGTACTTTTTTTACCGAAAACCGAGTGCATTCCGACTACGGCGAGCTTCCGGAGCACCTCGTTCAGGCGCTTATCGCCACCGAAGACGAGCGTTTTTTAAACCATGGCGGAATCGACTTTCGCGCCTTGGCACGTGCCGTGGTTAAGCTTGGGCGCGACGGGGGCGGCTCCACCATTACGCAGCAGCTGGCGAAGCAAATGTTTCACGAGCCAGCTCGGGGCTTTAAACGCTTGTTTCAAAAGCCTAAGGAGTGGATTATTTCGATGCAGCTCGAGTCGCGCTATTCCAAGGAGGAACTGATTGCGATGTACTTCAACCAGTTTGACTTTTTGTACCAGGGTGTCGGCATTTACAACGCTTCCAACGTCTACTTCGGCAAAATGCCTGCGGAACTCCATGCCGAAGAGTCTGCCTTGCTCGTGGGAATGTGCAAAAGCCCATGGCTCTTCAACCCTGCCCGCGAGGGACGCGAGGAGGCTTCACTGAACCGGCGAAATACCGTGCTTAGCCAAATGGAGAACAGCGGCTTTATTACCGAAGAAGAAGCCGACTCCCTCAAGGCCCTACCCATCAAAATCGACTTTACCCCAGGGGGGCACGACAAGGGACTGGCTCCCTACCTGCGCGAACACATTCGCCAGTACATGAAGGAGTGGGTTAAGGCCCACCGCAAGCCCGACGGCAGCGAATACAACCTCTATACCGACGGACTCAAAATCTATACGACCATAGACAGCCGAGTGCAGCGCGCTGCAGAAGAGGCCGTGGAGCAGCACATGACCCAGCTTCAAAAGGCATTCTTTAGGCAAATCAAGGGCCGTGCTGCGGGTCCCTTTTATTTTGACCAAGGCAATTCCGTGGCCGGTGCCAACCAAATCATTGGCAAGGCAATGAGGCAAACTCCCCGCTGGCAGTCGCTGCGCGACGCGGGGATGGGTGAAGCGGCCGCCCTTGCAGAATTTAAAAAACCCCTTGACATGAAGGTTTTTGCCTGGGGTGGCGACCGCGATACCCTCATGAGTCCCTGGGACTCCATCAAGTACATGAAGTCCATTTATCAGGTCGGACTCCTCAGCGTGGAGCCCTAAACCGGATTCATCAAGGCCTGGGTAGGCGGCGTAGATTTTAAGCACTTTAAGTACGATGCCGTTCGCCAGGGGCGTCGCCAAGTGGGTTCCACGTTTAAACCCTTTGTCTATGCGGCGGCCATTGCAGACAAAAAGTACTCGCCCTGCATGCAGGTACCCAACATTCAAACCTGCATCGAAGCGGGGCAATACGGACTTGCCGAATCATGGTGCCCCAGCAATTCCGACAACAAGTACGGCGGAGTGCTTACCCTCAAGCAGGCCTTGGCCGGCTCGGTCAACAGCATTACCGCCTACCTCATGAAGCAGGTTGGCCCTGCCCCAATTGCCCAGCTGGCGCAAAACCTGGGAGTGAAGTCTGAAATTCCGGTGGTTCCGTCCATCGCACTGGGTACCGTCGACATGAGCGTTTTTGAGCTTGTTGGCGCCTACACCGCCTTTGGCAACCAGGGACTGTACACCGAGCCCATTGTCATGCTCCGCATCGAAGACGCCAACGGCGTAGTGCTCGACGAATTTGGGCCTACCACGCGCGAGGTCTTCAGCCCCGAAGTTGCCTACACCATGGCCAGCTTGCTTCAGGGCGTTACCCAGTTTGGAACCGGCGCACGCCTGCGCTACGGCGGCGGCGGCTACCCCGACGGAGTGGCTACGGGCTTTCCCTACTCTTTTGACATGCCTATTGCGGGCAAGACGGGCACCACCCAAAACAACTCCGACGGATGGTTTATCGGAATGGTTCCCAACCTGGTCACCGGGGTCTGGACAGGCTGTCAGGATCGTTCTGCGCATTTTGGCTCTACGGCCTACGGCCAGGGCGCGAGCACTGCCCTGCCCATCTGGGCGCTCTTCATGCGCCGCCTTTATGCCGATCCTAAAATTGGGATTCGCCGCGATGCCTTCGATCGGCCCCTCATGCCCATGACCATTGCGCTTGACTGCGGTAGCCTGCAAAGCGACCAGGCAGAGGCGCGCGAAGAGAGCTCCGAATTCGACTAGGCTGCGCCTGTTTCTAGTTCCTGGCCACTAGTTGCCAGTAGCTCGTTACCTTTAAACTATGATTCGCAAAGTAGTAGCTAACGCCGACCTAGCCCTCGACGGACTCACGGACGGCATGACGCTTATGGTCGGTGGTTTTGGCCTCTGCGGCATCCCTGAGAACCTCATTGCGGCCCTCAAGCTGCGCGGGAGCCGCAACCTTACCTGCATCGCCAACAACGCCGGCGTCGACGGTTTTGGCCTCGGACTTCTCCTGGAGTCGCGGCAAATTCGCAAAATGATTAGCTCCTATGTGGGCGAGAACGACGAGTTCGAGCGCCAAATGCTCTCGGGCGAGCTCGAGGTAGAACTGATTCCGCAGGGAACCCTCGCAGAACGCTGCCGGGCTGCGGGCGCGGGAATTCCGGCCTTTTTTACCCCCGCTGGAGTGGGTACCGAGGTCGCCGAAGGCAAAGAGGTTCGGCTGTTTCAGGGCAAGCCCTACCTGATGGAATACGCCTTTGAAGCCGATTTTGCGCTGGTCAAGGCCTGGAAGGGCGACGAGGCGGGCAACCTCATTTTTAAGGGCACTGCACGCAACTTTAATCCAATGATGGCTATGGCGGGGCGAATCACGGTGGCAGAGGTCGAAGAACTCGTTCCGGCCGGGATGCTGGATCCCAACGCAATCCATGTTCCTGGAATTTTTGTGCACCGAATTTTTCAGGGGGCTCACTACGAGAAGCGCATTGAGCAGCGCACCGTCCGTCCTAAAAACACCCCTCTTTAAGCCATGGCACTCGACAAAAACGGAATTGCACGGCGAATCGCTCAAGAGCTTCGGGAGGGATGGTACGTGAATTTGGGAATTGGCATTCCCACCTTGGTTGCCAACTTTGTGCCCGAAGGCTTTGCCATAGAGTTTCAATCCGAAAACGGCATTCTCGGCATGGGCCCCTTCCCCATTGAAGGCGAAGAAGATGCGGACCTTATTAACGCGGGCAAGCAAACCATTACCAGCCTGCCGGGTGCCTCCTTTTTTGACAGCGCCACCTCGTTTGGTATGATTCGAGCGCGCAAAGTGCAGCTTACTGTTTTGGGGGCCATGGAGGTTTCAGACCGCGGCGACATTGCAAACTGGAAGATTCCAGGGAAAATGGTCAAGGGCATGGGCGGCGCCATGGATTTGGTTGCTAGCGCCGATAACATAATCGTCGCCATGCAGCACAGTAACCGCGAGGGCGAATCTAAGCTTTTGAGCGCCTGCACCCTGCCCCTCACTGGGGTCGGATGCGTCAAAAAGGTAGTGACCGACCTTGCGGTACTCGAGATCGATCCGCAGCGCGGATTCATCCTGCTGGAACGCGCGCCTGGCGTGAGCGTAGACGAAATCATTGCCAAGACTGCTGGCCGATTGATTGTCGAGGGCGACGTGCCCGAAATGGTTCTCTAGCGCACCATTCTGCACCCGGACTATCTGGAGGCCTTCTTGGCCCTGGTCGCTTGCCTCTGTCCCTTTTTAGCCTAATTCCAGGCTGCGGTCGCTCATGTAGCGCACAACCCGCGCGTCGTGGCTAATGAACAAATAGCTGAAGCCAAACTGGTCCTTGAGGTCGTTGAGCAGGTTCAAAACCTGAGCCTGAACGCTCACGTCGAGGGCCGAAACCGACTCGTCGCAAATAAGGAGCTTGGGCTCCAGGGTGAGGGCTCGGGCAATGCCAATTCGCTGCCGCTGGCCTCCAGAAAACTCGTGCGGGTACTTTAGCGCATCTTCCGCGGCTAGGCCCACTGACTGCAGCAGCTCCGTCACCCGGTCCTTACGCTGGGCGGAATTTTTGCAAAGTCCGTGAACAATAAGGGGTTCCTCGAGCAGTTCGCCAACCTTCATGCGGGGCGGAAGGCTTGAAAACGGATCCTGAAAAATATACTGGATTTCGCGCGCATACTGGCGGCGCTCTTTAGCGCTTAAGCGGTCAATGCGCGTTCCGCGGTAGGTGATTTCGCCTCCGTCGGGCTGCTCAAGGCCCACAAGGCAGCGGGCTATAGTCGACTTGCCCGAGCCCGAAGCGCCGACCAAGCCCAGGGTTTCGCCTTCTCGAAGCTCCAGGTCGAAGTCGCTTAAAACCGCCTTACCCCCGTATGACTTGCTCAATGATCTCAGCTTGAGAATGACGGCTCCGCCCGAATACACCGGGCGCTGGGCTGACTCCGGCAGGCGTCCTTCTAAAAAATCCTGCACCGTAGGAAGGCGCGAGGGTTTGCCTTCCTCGGGGGGGCGAGAGGCCAAAAGTCCGCGCGTGTAGGGCTGTTGGGGGCGGTTGAGCAGGGCCTCAAGAGAGCCCGATTCCACCACCTCCCCCTGGCGGAGCACCACCACCCGGTCGGCTACCTCTGCCACGGCATCCCAGTCATGGCTAATGAAGAGCATGGCCATGCCGCGTTCGCGCTGCAGCACTCGAAGCAGTCCCAATATCTCAAAAGCCACGTGGTGGTCAAGGGCCGTGGTAGGTTCGTCACAAATAAGTAGCTGCGGATCCATGGCAATAGCCATTGCAATCATTACGCGCTGTCGCTGACCGCCCGAAAGCTGGTGCGGATACTTGCGCATAACCTCTTCGGGGTCCGACAGCTGCACTCTTTGAAGCTCTGCCAAAGCCCGCTCCCGCGCCGCCGACCTGCTCAGGCCCAAGGCCGACTCCGCCGCTTCGGCAACCTGCCTGCCCACGCGCATTGTTGGATTAAGGGCCGACATCGGCTCCTGAAAAACCATTGCTTTGGCGCTTAAGCTGTCGCTGCATTCTTGCCAGACGGCCTCTAAACCGGGGGGCAGCAGACCCATTAGGGCCAGGGCCGTGAGGGACTTACCCGAGCCCGACTCGCCGACAAGGGCGAGGCACTCCCCCGCATTCAGGTCGAGGTCTAGGCCCTGAAGGAGGATTTTGCTTCCGCTTTGAATCCGCAGATTAACTCCCCTAAACGTGTTCATTTCCAAGCGTACTCATGGGCAAGAGCCCTGAAGGTCAGGGACTCCGAAGAGCCCTTGATGCGCTCGCCCTCTTGACGGCCAAGGCGCAGGACCACGCGCCGAGTCTCGGGGAAGGCTATGATCCATTGGCCAAGGTGACCCCGCATCGAAAGGTAGGGGCGGTCTGGGCCCAAGCCGCTGGGGTCCGGGGCTGAGCCAAGCCAAAAACTCTGGCCATAAAACGAGGCCGTGCGGGCAGAAGATGCGACCGCAATCCAGGCGCTGTCGAGCAAAGGCAGACCCCTCCACCGGCCATGCTGCACCAGCAGCTGCCCCAGGCGCCCATAGTCTCTGGCGGTAGCGTTAAAGCAGCAAAAAGCCAAAGCCTCGCCTTGTGCGTCCACGTGCCAACTCGCGTCGGATTCCGCGCCCAAGGGGCCCCAAAGCATGCGAGAGGCATAGTCCTGCAGAGACTCTCCCACTGCCCGCTCCAGGCAAACGCTTAAAAGCGTAGTCGTGGCCGACTGGTACTCGTACCTAAGCCCAACCGAATCCCCAACCTCTCGCTCCAAAATCAAGCCCAACTGGTCGTCGCCGTAGTAGAGCTTGGCCGTTTCTCCAAAGGGGTCGTAGTAGTTCTCCGTCCAATCGAGGTCGGCATGCATGGAACTTAAATCGCGCAGGGTCAATCGCTCTGCTCCGGGACCGTGCAGCTCTGGAATGTAGTCTTTTGCCTTGGCCTCCCAGCTTGGAATCTTGCCTTCTTGCAGGGCTATCTGCACAAGCATCGTCACCATGGACTTTGCCATTGAAAACGAATTGGCGCGCGATTCGCGGTTAAAGTCCGCATAATAAGCCTCATGGCGAAGGCTGTCGCGGTCAAAAACAAGCAGGGCACCGGTCTGGCTTGCTTCGAGCAACTGCTGGGTTGCCGCACTGGGGGCCATGGCCGCGGTCAAGGCAAGGGGCCAGGGCTGGGGACTCGTCGAGGCCGCAACTGGCTTGGTATCAAAATAGTCCGCGTCAAAGGGATCCGAGGTGGTTCGACCCTGCCAATACGTGGCATAAACCCCCTTGATGAGGTAGCTATACCATGAAGCATAGACCATAGTTCCAAGCAGGGCTAGAGCAAGACTCAGCGAAATAATGCGTTTCATAGCATGCAAGTTAGGAGTAACTATGCGCCAAGCAAACGGTCGATGGCCATATCGACAAGGTCCACCTCAAAAAGTCGCGCAAAATGACCCGCAACTAGTGCCTTTACCTCAGACTCGTCCACAGGCCGCCCCAACTCGCGCTGCAGCGAGGTGACGGCCTTATCCTTGATTCCGCAAGGAATAATGTACTCAAAATAACGCAAGTCCGTATTGAGGTTGAAAGCCCATCCGTGCATGGTTACCCACCTCGAGGCACGCACGCCCATCGCACAGATTTTGCGGGCAAAGGGGCTTCCTACATCAAGCCAAACGCCGGTCTCGCCAGGACTTCGGTCGCCCTTTATTCCATAATCCGCAAGGGTTGCAATGATGACTTCTTCGAGGGTGCGCAGGTAGCGGTGTATGTCGGTGAAGTACTCGTCGAGGTCTAAAATTGGGTAGCCAACCAATTGACCCGGCCCGTGGTAGGTAATGTCGCCCCCTCGATTGGTGCGAAAAAACTCCGCATTGATGGCTTTTAAGCGCTCGTCGTCGGCCAAAAGATTGCCTAAGTCGCCGCTCTTGCCCATGGTGTAGACGTGCGGATGCTCCACAAAAAGAAGGGTGTCGCGCGTTGCGATCCGCTCCGCTTCGGGCAACTTGCGGTTTGCGGACTTTTGCTCCACGACCTCGGTAAAGAGGGCCTCTTGAAAGTCCCATGCCCGCTGGTAGGACCAGGTTCCGAGGTCGGCAAAGCGAACAATGCGGCGGCTCATGCCTTAGATAGGGCCTCCTTCAGGTCGTCAATGACCTTGATGTCCATAATATCTACGCCGTTGCGCAGTCCGAGGACGTAGCTCACCCAGTCGCCAAGGGCCACCAAATCCAAAACCTGCTCCAGGGCAGAAGCTCCCTGAGCGTGAAGCGCAATAGCGCTATTCCCACGAGCGCGAATGGCGGGGGCATTGAGCTCCATTCTCATGCGGTTGCGCGGAGCGTCTGCGGTCGAGTGCAGAAAAACCGCGCAAAATTGCGCACCGCCGCCTGCCCAACCCACCATTTCGTTGTGGTTCATCTCGGGGACCTCCGCATCCCAAGCGGGCATTTTGCTGTTCTCGTTGAGCTGCTGGCGCCAACGCGCAGCAACGCCAGCCATTCCCGAAGCCGCATAAACCGCCACCGTCTTGCCCTCTAACGCGTCTGAAATCAACTCGGCCTGGGCCAAGTGCCCGCCGCGGCGGGCCTCCAGGCTAAGGACGGCCTGAGCTGCCTGAGCCTTCCAATGGGCTGGAGTGCCGACTCCCGCCAGGTCAAGATGGGCCAAAATTTGAATGAGGGCATAGCCAAACATCGAGCGCGGAGGGCTTCCGCCTGGTACCACACTATGATTCCAACCCAGTTTCTCGGCGCGCTGCTTGAGTTCACCGCCGCTGGTAACGGCCGTCACCATGCATCCGGCCGCCATGGCTTGGTCCAGGGCATTAAGCGTTTCTTCGGTATTGCCGCTGTAGCTGCAGGCCACAACCAGCGTACTCGGACCAATCCAATGGGGTAAGGAATAGCCCTTATTCACCAGCACAGGAACCCTAGCCGTGGCCGAGCAGAGGTCTGCCGCAATGGTTCCGCCGATTCCGCTGCCGCCGAGGCCAGTGACTACCACCTGGTGTACGGGGCGCGCCAAAGGCGACCAAACCTTGCCGACACCTTCGGCAATAATCAGTGAATCAGCAATATGCTTTGGAAAGTTTTGAATCAACTGGAGCATCATGGGCTTGGTATTATTCCCCTAAAAGTACGACCTTCAACCCTGCTATGGCAGTACCTTTTTCTTGGCATTTTGCCCCTTTTGGGTCGCTGTCGGCCGACCAGCTCCACCGCATTCTGAGCCTGCGGGCTGAGGTCTTTGTGCTGGAACAGAACTGCGCCTACGTCGACCCCGACGCTAAAGACCGGGGCTGCCATCACCTTTGGGCCGAAGACTCCCAGGGGCAGGTAGCTGCAGTCGCCCGATTGCTTGCCCCTGGCGCATCCTACCCAGAGCCCAGCATTGGCAGGGTGGCCACGAGCCCAAAGCACCGCCGCGTCGGCTTGGGCCGCGAACTAATGAAGCGCGCACTGCTCGAGGCAGAACGCCTTTACCCGGGTAAAGAATTGGTAATTAGCGCACAATGCTACCTCGAAGACTTTTATGCGGACTTTGCCTTCGTGCCCGAGGGCGAAGCCTACGAAGAAGACGGGATTCCGCACATCCAAATGCGAAAAGCGGGTTGCTAGCCGCTGGCTGCTGGGTTACGCGTCGTAGCTGACCACTAGTCGCTCGCTGCGCGGCATTGCCTGGCAGGTGAGCACATAACCCTCTGCAACCTCGTCGTCGGTCAAGGAGTAGTTCATGGCCATCTCCACCGTGCCCTCGATCACCTTGGCGCGGCAGGTGCAGCAGACCGCTCCCTTGCAGGCATAGGGTACGTCGGCTCCCGCATCAAGGGCAGCGTCGAGCAAAAATTCTTTGGCTGACTGGGTAAAGTGCGTCTCTTCTCCGTCGAGTATGACCGTTACGCTGGCATCGCCACTGGATTTTTTTGCGGCGGACTTTGGAGCCTCTGCTGCCGGTACCGACGAGGTAAAAAGTTCAAAATGAATGCGGTCTTGAGGAACGCCCGCGGCCTTCAGTACGTCGCTCGCGGCGTGAATCATGGGTTCCGGACCGCATAAAAAGTAGGAGTCCGCCGAGGCCACCGTCGGAATGTGCTCCATAAAGTAGCGAATGCGGTCTGCGTCGAGTCGGCCAAAAAGAGCGTCGCTGCCCTGGTCTTCGCGGCTCAGCACGTGGTGCACTTCGAAGCGTCCCATGAAGCGGTCCTTGAGGTCTTCAAGGTCGTTTTTAAACAGGATGCTGGTCGTTTTGCGGTTGCCATAAAACAGAAGGAATTCCGACTCTGGCTCGCGCTGAAGGGCCGTTTTAATGATGGAAAGCACCGGCGTAATTCCCGATCCCGCGGCAAAGCCGACATAGCGCCTGTGCTTGGAGGGGTCGGTCTCGAGCACAAAGTTGCCCATGGGATTCATTACGTCAAGCCGGTCGCCCGGCTTGAGGTGGCGGTTGGCCCAGGTGGAGAAGATTCCGCCCTCGACCTGCTTGATGGCCACGCTCAGCTCCCCAGACAGGGGGCTGGAGCAGAGCGAGTAGGAGCGGCGAACTTCGGCCCCATCTATGGTTGCCCGCAGGGTGAGGTACTGGCCGGGGATGTAGCGAAAGGCGTCGGAGTCCGGCTGGTTGAAGGTCAGTACTACGGCGTCGATGGCCTCGTGACGCACCTCCTTTAGGGTAAGGGAGTGAAACTTTGGCTTAAGGCCTTTTTGGTCGGCTTTGGTAGCCAACAGTCCCTCATTCGGCGACGACGGGGCGGAATTTTTAAACCAATTAAACATAGTCATGTACAAATCTAAGTGTGCTATGCGAACCAGCGCAGCCGCATTTTGTTCTAATCGCAGTAATTTGCAGAAGAATTTACCAAAAAATTCAACACCATGGCCCCAACTATTGACATGGAAGCTCGCTTCCTCGACTACGTCACCGCCGAAAACAAGGTCGAGCCCAAGGATTGGATGCCCGAGGGCTACCGCAAAACCTTGGTTCGTCAGATTAGTCAACATGCTCACTCTGAGATTGTTGGCATGCTTCCCGAGGCGAATTGGATTACCCGAGCGCCTTCGCTGCGCTCGAAGTTGATTCTGCTCGCCAAGGTGCAGGACGAGGCTGGCCACGGTCTCTATCTGTATTCCGCGGCAGAAACACTCGGAACCTCAAGGGACGAAATGATTGCCGACCTGCACTCGGGCAAGGCGAAGTATTCCAGTATTTTTAACTACCCGACGCTGAGTTGGGCCGATATGGGCGCCATTGGTTGGCTGGTGGACGGTGCAGCTATTCAGAATCAGGTGATGCTTTGCCGTGCGTCCTATGGACCCTACAGCCGGGCTATGGTGCGGATTTGCAAGGAGGAGAGTTTTCACCAGCGCCAGGGTTATGAGATTATGCTGCATTTGGTCAAAGGAAGTCAGGAGCAGAAAGACATGGCGCAGGATGCGCTGAATCGCTGGTGGTGGCCTTCGTTGATGATGTTTGGTCCTAGCGACGATAACAGTCCTAATTCTGCGCAGAGTATGGCGTGGCGGATTAAGCGAAAGTCGAACGACGAGTTGCGCCAAGAGTTTGTGGATAAGACGGTTCCGCAGGCGAAGTTTATTGGGCTTTCGATTCCAGACGCCGATTTGA
>JABMNC010000043.1 GCA_013205365.1 Cryomorphaceae bacterium
CTCAGCCTCAATCTTTTGGCCATAAACGCTTACCTCATCTCCGGACTGCACTAAATCACCGAGAACGGCAATTCTCCCGTTGATACGAACCGCAGAGGCTTCAATAGCACGGTCCGCTTCGCGCCGGCTGCAAATACCGTGGCTGCTAATGTATTTGTTTAGGCGAATCCCAGGCTCCACGTTGTCTCGAAGGTTGGGTTCTTAGTACTTACTTCTGGAGCGATCCAAAAACCTTGCGCAGAAGTTCGGAGGTTCTTCGAACGGGGTCGCGGCGAATGCGCTCCTCTTCCTTAGCAATTTCACTAAAGAGGGCTTCGGTCGCCTTTTGATTCACATAGGCCACCAGGTCGGTCTGAATGTCTTGGGTTCGTCCCAGAAGGCGTTTATTTTGGTTGATTGCATTAGCCAGGGGTTCCCAGTATCGTGCAATTTCAACCTCATCCAGCGCGGACTGTACCGCCGGTCGAAACGCTTCTTGAAGGGGTCGCTCCGTTTCATTGCGCAGATAGCGTGTTGCGGAACCCTCTCCTCCGCGAAGAATTCCAAAGGCGTCGCGAACCGACATGCCAACCACGGCTTGCTTGAAGATAGGAAAAGACTTGGAGGCTGCGCGCTCGGCACCCTCGTTGAGTTTCTCTTTCAGCTCTTGAATTTTGGGCATTAATGCCGCTCTCAAAAGTGGATTTGCGTTAATCTTCGCCTCAATATCGGCAACCTCCGGGGGCAGTGCCAGGCGGTAAATCGCTGAGGTGGCAAAGCCTCCGCTAGCACCCAGAAGGTCAGAACCTGTCTTAACCCCTTGTGTTAATGCTTCTTTAAGTCCGTCCGAAGCGTCGGTCTCGGTGAGAGCCTCTGCAGACTTTGGCAAAAACTTTCCCGCAGCCTTTGATACTCCTGTAGGAATTTTTATTTGAGCCTGGCAGGACAGGCTAAGCAAGACTGCTGAAAGAAGGATTACGCGCATAATGAATAGCTATTCAAAGACCTTGCCTAAGACCAAACAAATAGGGGACGGCCTGCCATCATGGCCTTAACCTTATCCCCTACGCGCCGCTGAACCGCGAGATCTTCGGGCTGGCACAGCACGTCGTCAATGAGATCAACAACCGCTTCCATGTCGGATTCAACCAGGCCACGGGTGGTCAAAGCGGGAGTTCCAAAGCGAATTCCGCTCGTAACAAAGGGAGACTTGTCGTCAAAGGGAACCATGTTTTTGTTGGCGGTGATGTGAGCGGCCACTAAGGCGTTCTCGGCCAGCTTACCCGACACGTTCTTGCTGCGCAGGTCCACAAGCATTAAGTGGTTGTCGGTTCCGCCACTCACAATATGGTAGCCTCGATCAACCATGGCCTGGGCCATGACCTTTGCATTGTTTCGCACCTGGCAGATGTATTTAAAGTATTCCTCGCTTAATGCCTCACCATAGGCTACTGCCTTGCCGGCGATGACGTGCTCTAGGGGTCCGCCCTGAATACCCGGAAAAACAGCCATGTCGAGCAAATGCGACATCATGCGAACTTCTCCTTTTGGGTTGGTTTCGCCCCAGGGATTTTCAAAATCCTTGCCCATCATGATCATTCCGCCGCGCGGACCACGGAGCGTCTTGTGCGTAGTGGTGGTCACAAAGTGGCAGTGCGGCATGGGGTCGTTGAGAAGCCCACGCGCAACCAAACCCGAAGGATGGCTTATGTCTGCAAGAAGCAATGCGCCAACCTCGTCGGCAATGCTGCGAAATTCGGCGTAATCCAAGTCACGGCTGTAGGCACTTGCGCCGCAAATTATCATTTTTGGCTTCTCGCGCTGGGCGATTTCGCGAATGGAGGGATAATGAAGCGTGCCGGTCTCGCGTTCTAGGCCATAAAAGGTGGCCCGGTAGGTCTTGCCGCTGAAGTTGACCGGGGAGCCGTGCGTGAGGTGCCCTCCATGGCTGAGGTCAAAGCCGAGGATGGTGTCACCCGGCTTAAGGCAGGCAAGGTATACTGCGGCATTGGCCTGAGAACCACTGTGGGGCTGCACGTTGACGTACTCCGCATCAAAGAGTTCCGCGGCGCGGTTGCGGGCGAGGTCTTCTACTAGGTCGACTATTTGGCAGCCACCATAGTAGCGCTTGCCAGGGTAGCCCTCTGCGTATTTATTGGTTAATACTGAGCCTACAGCCTCCATTACGGCAGGCGAAGTGAAATTTTCGGATGCAATTAGTTCAATGCCTTCAATTTGGCGTTGATTCTCAGCAGTAATAAGGTCGAATAGGGCGGAATCGCGATGCATAGCGTGTAACTTGGCGTAAAAATACGGCCATGGTCAGCTTTATTCCGGTTTTAGCGCATTCAGATTTCAGCTTTTCTAATCTTCCGTGGGCTGCGGTCCGCTGGAGCGACGGCAGCATTCATCTTGCGACGCGGATTGGCGACCGAGTGCTGAGCCTCAAAGCCCTTCGCGCTGCGGGAAAGCTCGCGTCTTGGCCTGAGCTCGACCTCGAAACGTTTAACCGCTTTATAGATCGGGGTCCCGAGGCCTGGAGCGCAGTTCGGGCGGAACTCATTGAAGCCTATCGCGAGGGATCCAGCTGGGAACATGATTCAAAACGAGCCCTCTGTGAATGCGACTGGCAGGATGCTCCTGCGGTGCTGCCCGTGAGCATTGGAGACTACAGTGATTTTTATGCCTCGCGGCAGCATGCCACCAACGTTGGAATGATGTTCCGAGATCCCGAAAATGCCTTGCTGCCCAATTGGTTGCACCTCCCGGTGGGCTACCACGGCAGGTCTTCAACAATATCCGTAAGCGGTACCGACGTGGTTCGCCCCAACGGTCAGCGCAAGGGCCCCAACGATCCGACCCCGGTATTTGGACCTTCGGTAAAAATGGACTTTGAGCTCGAGGTCGGAATCATTCTGCGCGGCGGACCTACGGATGCTTCATGGATATCCGTGGAAAAGGCCGAGGAGCATATTTTTGGCTTTGTTCTATTCAACGACTGGTCTGCGCGCGACGTGCAGCAATGGGAGTACGTTCCATTGGGGCCTTTTTTAGGCAAAAACTTTGCTTCGACCATGAGCCCTTGGATTGTTTCTTATGAGGCTCTACAAAACAGCCGATGCGCCGGCGAGGCCCAGGAAGCCCCCCTCCCACTGCCCTACCTGCAGCAGAATCGAAGTTCCTCGCACTGGAACATTGAGCTTGAGGTTGCACTTGCTACCCCCGACGGGCAGGAGACGGTGGTTTCTCGATCGAATTCAAGCAACCTTTATTGGAGTTTTGCTCAGCAGATTGCCCACCACAGCATCAACGGCTGCATCATTCGGAGCGGAGATTTAATGGCATCGGGAACCATTAGCGGCAACGACCCTGATTCCTTGGGCTCGATGCTGGAGCTGTCTTGGAATGGTAGCAAGCCCCTTGCGCTTCACGACGGCAGCAGCAGAACCTTTCTTGAAGACGGCGATACCGTAGTACTGCGAGGAAGAGCCCAAAACGGCGGCCGAATAGGCTTTGGCGAGTGCCGCGCGGCCCTTTTACCGGCAAAGCGATGGCAGAAGTAGATTTCGTTAAGGTAGTCAGGGCTCAGTACAGGGCCTTACTTAAGTCTGTTACCGACCGAGGTGCAGACAAAGACGACCTGGACCTAATAAAGCGGGCCTTCAAGGTAGCCGAAGACGCCCACAAAAACGTGCGACGAAAGTCGGGCGAACCCTACATCACCCACCCTCTTGCGGTTGCGTTGATTGTATCTCGCGAAATTGGTCTTGGCCCCCTGTCGATTGCTGCTGCACTAATGCACGACGTGATCGAAGATTCCGAGTACACCAAAGAGGATTTAGATCATTTGTTTGGGGCCAATGTGGCTTACATCGTTGAGGGCCTGACTAAAATTCAAGGAATTTTTGACATGGATACCTCCATGCAAAGCGAGAATTTTAGAAAGCTCCTTATCAGTATTAGCGACGACGTGCGGGTAGTGCTTATTAAGATGGCAGACCGGCTGCACAACATGCGCACGATGGACTCCATGAGCCATTCGAAGCAGCTCAAAATTTCGTCGGAGACGATGTACATTTTTGTGCCCCTGGCCCACCGAATGGGCTTGTATTCGTTTAAACAGGAGTACGAAGACCTGAGCCTGAAGTATCTAGAGCCTGAAGTATATAAAGATTTAGAGCAAAAGATGAGCGATGCCGAAGAGCTTGATGGGGGCTACCTCGAGCAATTCAGTATGAGCCTTGAGGATTTGCTGCACTCAGAAGGCTTTCAGTTCTCCCTAAAAAGGCGCACCAAGGGAATCTACAGCATACGCCGCAAAATGGTCAACCAAGAGCTGCCCTTTGAGGAGGTTTACGACAAGTATGCCGTGCGGATCATCCTGGATGCCGGAACAAAGCGAGAAATGGCCGAAATATGGCGAGCTTATTCGCTCATTACCTCGATATACCGACCCAATCCGCGGCGGCTTCGCGACTGGGTTACGACCCCAAAGGCCAACGGCTACGAATCGCTGCACATTACCGTGATGGGCCCTGAAGGCCATTGGATTGAGATTCAGATCCGCTCTAAGCGCATGGACGACCATGCGGAGCAGGGCTATGCCGCACATTGGCGGTATAAAGAAGACGGCTCGGGCAGTACCGCCCTGGATTCATGGATCAGCCGAATAAGAGAAGTTATTGAAGGTCAGTCTGATAATGCTATTGAGTTCGTTGACAACTTCAAGATTCAGCTGCTTACCGACGAAATTTTTGTCTTTACCCCCAAGGGCAAAATGCTAACCCTCCCCAAGCACTCTAGCCCCCTCGATTTTGCCTTTGAGATCCACTCTGACTTGGGAATGAATACCCTGGGAGCCAAGGTTAATGGCCAGCTTGTGTCCCTGAACTACATGCTTCAAAGTGGCGATCAGGTTCAAGTGATTAGCAGCGAAACCCAAAGTCCTCAAGAGTCTTGGCTCGACTGGGTCAATTCTCCCAAGGCAAAATCCAAACTACGGTCCTACTTTAGGGATCGACTCCGCACCAACGAGTCAGAAGGGAAAGAGCGGATGGAGCGCTTGCTGCGGCGGGCCAAGATTGAGCCCAATCAGTCGACTATACAGCGAATGCTCAATTTTTATGGACTGCGCACCCCTAAAGAACTCTACCTCAAGTTTGGCAAGGGAGAGCTGGACGGTACTCGATTGAGGGAGTTTTTGCGCGAAGACCGCGGCGGTTTTTACCAATACATTATTCGCCGATTTCGACCCAAGAACAAGGACGGTGCGGTAAAAGAAGTAAGTTCGGCCACCGGCGTTCTTTTTGGCCCCGACGAAGTGGTACTAGAATGCGAACTTGCCACCTGCTGCCAGCCCATTCACGGAGACAGCATATTTGGCTACATCGAAAAAGACGGAATTCAGGTGCACCGAACCGACTGTCCTAAGGCTCTTAAGTTGCAAAGCCAGTTCACGGAACGGGTGATCAAGGCCATTTGGAATCTTGGGAGCCGTCCGGGCTTTAATGCCCTGCTTCGTTTTTCTGGAATTGACTCTAAGGGCTTGATTCTAAAGGTCACCAAGGTAATTTCTAGCGACATGCAAATTGACATTCGGGCCCTTCATATTGACGGAAGCGACGGGGTTTTTCAAGGCACAGTGAGTGTAAACGTCTCGGACCGAAGCCACCTGACCGACCTGGTGCAGCAACTAAAGGCCGTCAAGGGCATCGATCGGGTCGATCGAGAGATTTCTGCCCATTAGGGCATCCCAATGTACTTGTGCGCTTGAAGGCCAAGGCGCCATTGGGGCTTGGACTCCAGGTATGCAATGATTTTGGGTAAATTTTGATCGCGACGTGACCATTCCGGCTGAAGGAAGCGTTCAATTTGCGGCCCGCACTGAGCGGAATGCATTTCTGCCCACTTAAAATCGTCGTCGTTGTAAACAATTACCTTGAGTTCATTGGCCAAACCATACCACTCGGGTTTGGGCGATTTATTTTTTTTAGGCGAAAGGCAGACCCAATCCCAGCTGCCCGTAACGGGATAGGCACCACTCGTTTCGAGATGAACCTTGAGTCCGCGCGCTTTGAGGCCTTCGGTGAGCGGACCCATGTCCCACATCAAGGGCTCACCCCCGGTGATGACCACGGTAGTGTCGTTGGGGCCTGGCATCTGAATGAGGTCCTCGAGTTCCGTCAAGGGATGAACACTCGCATCCCAGGATTCTTTGACGTCGCACCAATGGCATCCTACGTCGCAGCCACCGATCCGCATAAAAAACGAAGAGCGGCCCGTGTGTGCTCCTTCGCCTTGAACGGTGCGAAATGCCTCCATGAGAGGCAATGCCTTGGATTTAGAGACCACGTGCAGCTCGTAGCGTATTCATAAGAAGTCCGACTCGGGTCATTAGACCAACCCCTCCGGGGACCGGCGTTATGGCCGAGGCGACGGGTTCGACCCCAGCAAAGTCTACGTCTCCAACCAGCTTACCTTCTACCCTAGTGATGCCTACATCGATGACGACTGCACCAGGCTTGACCATGCCGGCCGTTACAAAATTGGGTTTGCCTGTCGCCGCAACAAGAATATCGGCTGATCGGCACAATTCCTCTAAATTGGTGGTACGGCTGTGGGCCATGGTCACCGTAGCGTTGCCCATTTCGGTATTGCGGCTCAAGAGTATGCTCATTGGCATTCCCACGATGTTGCTACGGCCTAGCACAAGGGCATTTTTGCCCGCAGGGCTGAGTCCGAAATGCTGAAGAAGAAGTATGATTCCATAGGGAGTCGCAGGTAAGTAGGTGGGCAAGCCAAGAACCATAAGCCCCACATTTTTTGGATGAAAGCCATCGACATCCTTGACCGGATCAATGGCGAGAAGTACTTCGTTAGAATTGATTTGCTTGGGCAAGGGAAGCTGCACAATGAAACCGTCTATATTGGGATTACGATTGAGTCCGTCCACCTGCTTGAGCAAATCCTGCTGGCTGCAGTCAGATGCCAACTCAATGAGGGTTGACGTGAAGCCCACCTCTTGGCAGTCGCGGACTTTACCTCGAACGTAGGCTTGGCTCGCGGGGTCATTCCCGACCAATACGGCTGCAAGGTGCGGAGCACGTCGGCCCTGAGCCAAAAGCCCGGCAACTTCTTTGCGGATTATGGACTTCCAGGACTGGGCCGCTTCACGACCGTTGAGAATTAGGGCCATTATTTTATGCGGTTCATCATAGACATGAGCTGGCTGCGACCGCCCGGCCCCTGCATCATCTTCATCATTCGACTCATTTCGTCAAACTGCTTGATCAGTTTATTGAGGTCTGAAACAGTGCGGCCGCTTCCTTGCGCAATGCGGATTCTTCGGCTGCCGTTAATTATACTTGGATTGCTACGCTCTGCAGGAGTCATGGAGCGTATCATGGCCTCAAGGTGCTTGAACGCGTCGTCAGGAATGTCCATTCCCTTCATGGCCTTGCCGACTCCCGGAATCATGCCCATGAGGTCCTTCATGTTGCCCATCTTCTTAATCTGCTGAATCTGCTCGAGAAAATCATCAAAACCAAACTTATTGGTGGCAATTTTCTTGTTGATTTTGCGATTGGCCTCCTCGTCAAACTGCTCCTGCGCCCGCTCCACCAAAGAAATGACGTCTCCCATTCCCAAAATTCGGTCGGCCATGCGGTCGGGATGAAAGACATCCAGGGCATCCATTTTTTCGCCAGTCCCGATAAACTTAATGGGCTTTTGGACCACCTGGCGAATGCTAAGGGCCGCTCCGCCGCGAGTGTCGCCGTCTAGCTTGGTCAGAATTACCCCGGTAAAGTCCAAAACATCGTTGAATGCTTTGGCCGTATTCACGGCATCCTGGCCGGTCATGGAGTCTACTACAAATAGAATTTCTTGGGGCTGAGTGGCCTCTCGAATCGACGAAATCTCGCGCATCAAAACCTCATCCACCGCCAGGCGACCGGCCGTATCGATCAGAAGGTAGTTGAATCCGTTTTGCTTGGCGTAGGACTGCGCCTCTCGAGCAATTTTTACTGCATCCTTCTCGCCTTCAATGCTAAATACCTCGACACTTATCTGCTCGCCAAGCGTTTTAAGCTGGTTAACCGCAGCCGGACGGTGCACGTCGGCAGCAGCCAAAAGAACCTTGCGGCCCTTTTTGCGCTTGAGCATGCTGCCAAGTTTTGCCGTGAAGGTGGTCTTACCCGAGCCCTGAAGGCCCGCCATAAGTACCGTTTGAAGTCCGGTGCCTGAGGCGAGTTCGCTGGCGGTTCCGCCCATGAGTTCGGCGATCTCGTCGCGCACAATTTTGACCATCAACTGGCCAGGCTCCAAGGACTTGAGCACGTTTTGGCCCATTGCGCGGTCTTTGACGCGGTCGGTAAAGTCCTTGGCGAGTTTGTAGTTTACGTCGGCGTCCACCAGGGCACGACGTATGTCTTTGACGGCTTCGGCTATGTTGATGTCCGAAATTTTACTGCGTCCCGACAAACGGTGCAGCGCGGAATCAATTTTTTCGCTCAGGGATTCAAACATAATCCCGGCAAAGTTAGGCTACAGCGGGGAGCATCAGGGGCATGTCTATGGCCAAAATGAAGCAGGACGTCAGCGCTTCTACCGATGCTTCGGGCGCTTCGCTCAGGGCGATTCCGTCACGGACTTCTAATGCCTGGCCCGCAATTAGCGCGGAGCCCTCAATTACAAAGAAATAAACTCCATTGCCGCTTCGTTTGGTCGCGTAGCTTCTCGTGGTGCCGGCCTTCATTCGGGTCAGCGAAAACCAAGCCTGCTGGTGAATGGGCATGGCATCCCCCTGCCCCAAAGGATTCACCACCGCATGCCATTCTTGGTCAAGTGCCGCAAGGTCATAAAAGCGCTGCTCGTAGCGTGGCTCCACATCCCGACGCTCCGGGAATATCCAAATTTGAAGGAGCGAACAGGGTTCGGTCTTGCTGGCATTGTATTCAGAGTGCACCAACCCCGTTCCTGCGCTCATGGCCTGAACTTCGCCCATGCGAAGCACCTCTTGGTTCCCCATCGAGTCCTGATGCTCTAAGGCTCCCGACAGGGGAATCGTCACAATCTCCATGTTGTCGTGCGGATGCTTGCCAAAGCCCGTTCCGCCGGCAATCCAGTCGTCGTTGAGCACACGCAAAACACCGAAATGGTCGCGCGCGGGATTCCGGTAGGACGCGAACGAAAAGGTGTGCGAAGTTTTGAGCCAGCCGTGGTCGGCGTATCCTCGGGATGCGGCGGAGTGAAAAACAGTCTTCAATGGTGCATTTTTTAGCTGCGTAAAGTTCGAGTACCATGGTCTACTTTTTGCTGCTTGTCTTAAATATTTTGGGCCCCTTGGATTCACTTGGAACTAAAAAAACTACCTTTGCAGAGTCTATGATTTATGGTGAATTCATTCTGCCGAGCGTTCAAGTCGTGGATCCTCGCTCCCCTTTTCACGGACGCACCGTGGACATCCTTGTTGTTGACGGCCAGGTCAGGGCTATCGATGAGGCAAACAGCCTGAATAATGCACCTATTATTGAATGGGCACGCGGACTTTTACTGAGTCCGGGTTGGATTGACGGGCGCGCTCGATCGGGAGCTCCAGGGCATGAGGAGCGAGAAAACTACGATTCTCTGGTCGCAGCAGCGTGCAATGGAGGTTTTACGCACGTTGCCTTGATGCCGTCAACCCATCCCGCTAGAGACAATCGGCCTAGTATTGAAGCAATTCCCGAGTACGACTCTCTGGCTTGGATTCCCATAGGGGCCCTAACCCAAGGCCTAAACGGCGAACGATTGGCCGAGCTGGCAGACATGCGAGAAGCGGGTGCCTTGGCATTCTCTGACGACAAGCACCCAATCGACCACCCGCATACCCTTCAGCTTGCTCTGGAATACGCGCAGGGCTTGGATGCACGGGTTTGGAGTTTTGCCATGGAACGCAGCCTATGCCCAACCGGAGTAGCGCACGAAGGAGCCGCAGCCTTAAAATCAGGCATGGCCGTAATTCCGCGTTTGGCCGAAACCGTCCGCGTGCAGCGCGACTTGGCCATTGCCGAGTATGCCGGGGGAGCAATTCACCTCTCTGGCCTGTCTTGCGAAGAAAGCGTTGACCTCATTCGCCAAGCCAAGCTCAAGGGAATTAACGCGACCGCAGACGTCGCCATTGCCAACCTTGTGGGCAGCGAATCCGACGTAGAATCCTACAATACCGCTTACAAAGTTCTTCCACCACTTCGCAGCGAGTCCGATCAAATGGCACTTTGGGCCGGACTCTACGACGGTACCATCGATCTTGTGGTAAGCGACCATGACCCAATGGATCATGAGCTAAAGAACTGCGAATGGGGCAGCGCCAGCTTTGGCGCAGCGACCATAGAACGAACCTTTGGATGGTTTATGGCCAAGCAGAGGAGCCAAGACGCATTAGAATTGTGGGTTGAGGCCGTGGCTCACCGAGCTCGGAGGATTTTTGGACTAGGCACCGTGACCGTAAACGTCGGGAGCCCCGCAGACTTTACCCTTTTTCGGCTCGATGGCGAGCCGAAGGAGCACGCCAGCTTAGGGGTAAACTACCCCGACTGGCAGCAAGTAGGCCGAGCAGAAGGCGTAGTCCTAGACTGCGCGGTTTGGCAGGCTGGTTCCTAAACTACACCTCGAGACGCAGGCCGTCGTAGGCAAGGTGAATTCCATCAGGAAGATCAGCATCCACCTGGTCGTGCAGGCCCATTTGATGCGATATGTGCGTCAGGTAGACCCTTGGGACCTTCGTTAACTGAGCAAATTCAATGGCTTCATCAAGACTAAAATGCGAAGAATGCGGGGTCTTTCGCAGGGCATTGACCACCAGAATTTGGGCGCCCGAGATTTTAAGTCGCTCGGACTCATCCATGCCCGATAAGTCGGTAAGGTAGACCAAGGGTCCAACCCTGAAGCCAAGCGTCGGGAAGGTTCCGTGCCTGCCTAAAATGGGAATCCACACTTGATCACCGATGGTAAAAGTGCGGTCATAATGAATGCGGTTCACCTCGAACTCCGGAGCGCCGGGGTAGCGTTCGCTGCTGAATGCGTAGGCAAACTGCTCGCGAAGCCTCCGCTCCACTCGTTCGCTGGCCCATAGGGGCATGGCTTTACGGCTGCTAAAAATAAGGGGCCTCAGGTCGTCAAGCCCCGAAACGTGGTCCATGTGCTCGTGGGTCAGTACTACGGCATTCAAACTGCAGTGCTCCGATCGCAAAATTTGCTGCCTGAAGTCTGGTCCGCAATCAATTAGAACAGAGGTCGAGCCCGTGGAGACCACAACGGATGAACGAAACCTTGCATCCTTTGGATTTGGAGAGCAGCAGACTGGGCAATGGCATCCGATAATAGGCACTCCCTGACTGGTTCCGCTACCAAAAAAATCAAGTATAATTGGGGGCATTGATTCAAATGTACGCTACCTTTAGGCTATGGCTGATATGGTGTTAAGCGCCGCGCAAAAAGCGCTTCGAACCAACCTAAACCCCAATATTTACGGGTCTTTTGCAGAAATTGGCGCAGGACAAGAGACCGTGCGCCACTTTTTTAGGGCTGGCGGTGCCTCGGGGACCATTGCCAAGGCCATGAGCGCCTACGATAAGGAGTTTTCTGATGCCATTTATGGTCAAGAAGATGCCGGTCGTTACGTTACCGAGAACCGTTTGCGTAAGATGCTCAACCATGAGTACCAGCTTCTTCACGAACGCATCAATCGAGAAACTTCTCCCGACAAATGCTTTTTTGCCTTTGCCAATACCGTGGCCACCATAAACTTTGCTAAAACATTCAAGGGTCATGGCTGGTTGGGCGTTCGCTACCAAACGCGGCCCGACCGTGAGGCCAACGAGGTTATTGTGCACGTGCGGCTCCACGAAGACAATCCCAAGTACCAGCAGGAAACCATTGGCGCAATGGGCGTCAACCTAATTTATGCGGCCTATAACCTTTACGAAGAACCTAAGAGTTTTTTATTAAGCCTTTACGACGGAATTGATCGCACGGCGATTGAAGTGGACCTCATTAATTTCTCTGGTCCGGACTTTGACCACATCGACAACAGGCTAATGTCGCTGCAGCTCATTAAGAATGGCTTTACCGACGCCGTTATTTTTGGACCCGAAGGCAAAAACCTGCTGCCTGCGGAGTTGCTTTACAAAAAGAACATTTTGGCCATGCGCGGCAGCTTTCGCCCGGTAACACGGGTGAATATGGACATGATTAAAAAGGGCTACAAGCAGTTTATTAAATCTAAGAATGTTCAAAAAGAGGATGCCGTAGTTCTCTTTGAGATTACGCTAAATAACCTGCTTGCAGACGGGACGCTTGACGAGCAAGATTTCTTGGATCGCGCCGATATTCTCTGCAGCATTGGCCAAACCGTTTTGATTTCAAACTACCAGGAATACTATCGCCTGGTAGACTACTTCGCAGGCTTTACCAAAAAGCGTATTGGACTAATCATGGGCATACCCTCTCTTCAAGAGATTTTTGACGAGAAGTACTACGAACACCTAACCGGCGGAATCCTTGAGGCCATGGGTCGACTCTTCAGTAAAAGTTTGGTTATTTATGCCTACCCCTTTCGCGGTGAAGCGAGCATTACTACGGTAAGCGACATCGTGGTGAACGATCTCTTTAAAAACATCTTCGACTACCTGAAGCAGACCCGCCGGGTTCGCGACATTGAAGATTTTGACCCTGATATTCTAAGTATTTGGAGCCGTGAAGTGCTGCGCAAAATCCGCACCGGAGAAACCGGGTGGGAGGACTCTCTGCCGACCTACGTCGATAAAATCATTAAAGAAAAGGGTCTTTTTGGCTACCCCAAGGCCTAGCTTACGTTAGCCTGATCCGATTAAACCCTTTTTAGTAACCTGCCGACAAGGCGGACTTGTATCGTTCAAGGCAACGCTGTCGCGCAAAAGAATGATCCACGATGGGTTTGGGGTATTTAGCCGTTCCGAATTCAGGGATCCATTGCTTGACGTAGGCCATCTTGGGGTCAAACTTCTCAAGTTGACTCTGGGGATTAAATATTCTAAAGTAGGGTGCGGCGTCGTTGCCTGACCCGCTTGCCCACTGCCATCCCCCTACGTTACTAGCCTGGTCGTAGTCCAGTAGTTTTTGAGCAAAGTAGGCCTCGCCCCATCGCCAATCAATCAGCAAGTGCTTGGTCAAAAAACTTGCTACCACCATGCGCACCCGATTGTGCATGAATCCGGTGGCGTTTAGCTGGCGCATGCCGGCATCGACCATAGGGTAACCGGTGCGTCCCTCGCACCAAGAATTAAAGTTTTCTTCGGAAGTTTCCCATTCAATCCGGTCGTAGGCTGGCTTCACCGCCTTGCTCGGACTGTCGGGAAAGTGGTAGAGGAGCATCTGGTAAAAATCCCTCCAAATGAGCTCACTGACAAAGGTCTCGCTGTGGTCGGCCGCATGGCGAAGCAGCTTCCGAATGCTCAGGGTTCCGAAGCGAAGGTGTAGGCCAAGGCGCGTGGTTCCCTGTTCTTCCGCCGGAAAATTGCGTCGACTGGCATAGGCACGAATCACCTCATCGCTCCACACTCGGGGCGGAACAGGAAGATCCGACGGGCTAAAGTTCATGGATTCGAGGCTTGGAATCGGCTTGACCGACGGCTCTTTGCGGAGTCCGCTTGATAGAAGCTCTAATGAATTAAAGTGATTAATCCCCTCTTGGGCCAAGCGCTCGCGCCACCTGCGGCTGTAGGGAGTAAAGACCGAATAGGCAGTGCCGTCGCCTTTGGCAACCTCAGACTTTTCAAAAACAACATGGTCTTTGGTGCCTTTGAACCACCTTCCCTCGCTTTGGTAGAGTTGCTCTATTTGCTCGTCCCGCTTACGGGCATAGGGCTCGTAGTCGCGGTTGGCAAAAACCCCTTGAATTTCAGGATGTTCCGACAACCATTGACGGTGAGCCTCCAGAGGGCTGCCGTAGTGCACCCAAAGCTTGCTACCCCAAGCAGCCAGCTCCATATTGATTTGGTGCAGCTCCTGGTGTATGAACTGTACCCTCGCGTCACTGCGGTTCTCGAGTTTGTCAAGGATTTCGCGGTCAAATACAAATACCAGTTGAACCGGAACTCCCGTTTGTAGCGCCCGACACAGGCCTGCATTGTCTTCGAGACGAAGGTCGCGACGAAACCAAAACAAAACCATGGCTAAGCCTTGATCGCCTGTATGAATTCTGCGCGGGCAACTGGTTCACGAAATTTGCCGCTGAAGTGACTCGTCACGGTAGAGCTTTGCGCGTCTTCTACCCCACGCATTTTGACGCAGAGGTGCTCGGCATCTAGGTAGACCGCCACGTCTTCGGTTTTAAGTACTTTTTTGAGCTCTGCAGCGATTTGCTCGGTCAGACGCTCTTGCACCTGAGGCCGTTTAGAAAAGTACCGCACCAAACGATTCAATTTTGACAGCCCTACTACCTCTCCCGAAGAGAAGTAGGCCACGTGGCAGACGCCCAAAATTGGCACAAAATGGTGCTCGCAGGTCGAGTGAAGCGTGATGTTTCGCTCAAGAATCATTTCTCCGTACTGGTACCGGTTCTCAAAAAGGGTAACCTCAGGTTTATTCAGGGGATTCAGGCCAGCAAACTGCTCCAAAACATACATTTTGGCCACCCTTCTCGGGGTATCTTTTAGGGAATCGTCGTTGAGATCCAGTCCAAGAATCTCCATTATGTCGCTGAATTTGCGGGCAATGCGTTCGATTTTATCGTCGTCGGGCTGCAGAAGATTTTCTTCAATAGTCGGTGTTGCACGTTCTCTGCTGTTGGCCGAGCGCACTCCGCTTGCCACAAGGGTTCCGTGAAAGGTTTTGTTAGGCTCCATGGTATTCAACAAAATTTCGGGGTGTTTCATACAAAGTAATGTGAAGGTCGAGGGACGCGGGCAAATGGGGCCTCAGCCAGTGCCAAATCACTACCGCAATGTTCTCTGCGGACGGAACTCGGTCGGCAAATTCAGCAACTTCTTGGTTTAGGTTTCGGTGGTCAAGCTTAGCCTCAACCTCGCTTTTGATAAGGCTTGAAAGGGTACCCAGGTCAAACACATAGCCAGTCACCGAATCAATTTCTCCTGTTAATCTAACGATAAGCTCATAATTGTGACCGTGGTAGTGCGGATTAGAGCACATGCCAAAATAGGCTTCGTTTTGGGCGTCTGTCCAATTTTTGACATAGAGTCGGTGCGCCGCATTGAAGTGCGCATGGCGACTTACCGATGCGCGTTGGTTCTCAAAATTCATAGCTTAAGTTGGCTTTGGTATTCGCGGAATATGATTTGAAACCAAGCTGTGAATACCTCAGGATGCGAAGTCATTTCTTGGGAGAGCGCATCCATCGATGACCACCTCACGGATTCAACTTCGTTCCTATCGAGCTTCAATGCCCCGTCGTAGCGTCCAATTATGACATGGTCGAGCTCGTGCTCAATCAGGCCGTTGTCAAATTCTGCCCGATAAATAAAGTGAAACGACTCGCGAAGATCATGCAGTTCATGGCCGTTGACTCCCAATTCTTCGCTCAGGCGCCTTTTTGCCGCCTCAATATTAGATTCTCCCTCGCGCTGGTGGCTGCAGCAGGAGTTAGTCCATAGCAAGGGGGAGTGGTATTTACCTGCGGCTCGCTGCTGGAGCAGGGTTTTACCTTCTGAGTTAATCAAAAAGACGGAGAAGGCGCGGTGAAGGAGTCCGAGTCGGTGGGCCTCAATCTTCTCCATCCGCCCGACCGGTTCATCGGCTTTATTGACGAGGATAACAGTCTCCATAATTATAGCAGATTGAGCATGTGCCTCACGAATGAGCTTGCAAAAAGTCGGTATTTTTTGCGGTTACCGATTCGAATCCGTGTCATAAATACTTCGGACGACGGAGTGCGCATGATTTTTTGAAAGAGCGCATAGTAGTACATATAGGCAATGTACACCCCGAAACGAGAGCCTTTGGGCAGCTGCAGTATGCCTTCGTAGCCCTTTCGAAAGTCTCGCTCAATGTCTCGCTCAATGGCCATTTTTGCTTCGTCGTTAAAGTTGCTCAGGTCTACATTAGGGAAGTAGGACCGACCAAGAGACTGAAAGTCCTGTGCCACGTCGCGCAAAAAATTAATCTTCTGAAAGGCAGAGCCGAGCTTCATGGCAAAGGGCGTAAGCTCTTCATAGCGCGCCTGATCTCCTTGGACAAAAACCTTTAGGCACATTAGGCCAACAACTTCTGCACTCCCTAAAATGTATTGTTCGTAGGTCGCTTGATCGAAGTTTTGGTCCATTAGGTCCATTTCCATAGACTTCAAGAAGGTATTGATTAGGCTTCGGTCAATTTGGTATTCATTGACCACGTACTGAAAGGATTGAAGCACCGGATTGGTCGATATGCCCTCGTCGATAGCGCGGTCGGTTTCGCTCCAAAACCGCTCCAGTAGGTCTCGTTGATTTTTGCCGTGGAAGGTATCTACAATTTCGTCGGCGACCCGAACGAAGCCATAAATGGCATAAATCGGAGAGCGGAGGGGCTTTGACAGCCCTAGAATACCCAGAGAAAAGGAGGTAGAGTACGCCTTGGTAATTTCTTTACTCGTGGCAATCGAGGTTTTGGTGTAGAAATCCATTAGGCGGAGGGATGTTCTTTGGCAACCTCACGGGCGACCACTTCTCCAGAAATTATACAGGGAGGAACGCCAGGTCCAGGAACAGTAAGTTGACCAGCAAAGTACAAATTGTGGAGCTTTCCCTTAAGGCTTGGCTTGAGAATCGCCGTTTGATCGAGCGTATTGGCGAGACCGTAGGCGTTGCCAAGATGCGCGTGGTATTCCTTGACGAAGTCGCGGTAGGCAAAGCTTCGTTTGACCACAATGTGGTCGCGAATATCTATACCAATCTGCTTTTTAATGCGCTCCGATACCATGCCGAGATAGCGCTCGCGAATGGAATCGTCGTCTTCGAGCCCTGTGGCCATGGGGATTAAAATAATGAGGGTATCCTTGCCCTCTGGAGCCATGGATGCATCGGTAGCCGAAGAAATACTCAAGTAAAAAAGAGGCTTTTCGGGCCACCGCGGGTTGGTGTAAATAGCGTCTGCGTGGGTATCAAAGTCCGCATCAAAGAAGAGCGAGTGGTGCTCGAGTTCAGGAAGTTTGGTATCTAGACCCAGATAGTACATAAAGGCAGAAGGTGCCATTTTTCGTTTTGCCCAATAGTTGGCGGAATAGCGTCGAAACTCAGGCTTTAGGAGTTTTTGCTCAATGTGCGCATAGTCTGCCGAGGCTACTACCACGTCGGCGTCGTAGCAGGTTGACCCCACGTAAACTCCTGATATTGATTTGCCTTCGTAGCGAAACCCGGTTACTTCTTGGTTAAAATGAAAACGTGCACCCTGCTCCACCGCAAGTTGGTGAAAGCCTTTGACTACCGAATACATGCCACCAATGGGGTACCATGTTCCTTGGGCAAAATCCGAGTAGTTCATTAGGCTGTACAAGGCCGGTGTGTTGCTGGGAGTGGCTCCAAGAAAGAGCACAGGGAATTCTAAGAGCTGCTTGAGTTTAGGATTTTTAACCACCTTAGCAATGCTGCTGCGTATGCTGCTCAATAGGTCCATGCGAAGCAAGCCGGTGAGAATTCTCATGTCGGCAAACTCAAAAAGGCTTCGAGAAGGCTTTCTGACCAGGTCGTCAATGCCCACGCGGTATTTGTACTCTGCATCCTTCAAGAAAACCTTTAGTTTCGCTGCAGATCCAGGTTCGAGCCGCTCGAAGAGTGCCTCGATCTCGTCCATACTGGCTGGAATGGGCATGGGTCCGTCTTCAAAGTAGATGCTGTAGGATGGGTCTAGCCGCTGCAGCTCGTAGTAGTCTGAGGTTTTCTTGCCAAAATGGCCAAAGAACGTATCGAAGACGTCTGGCATCCAATAAAAGGAAGGTCCGAGGTCAAAGGTATAGCCCTCATGGATCCACTGGCGACCACGGCCTCCTGGGATGTCGTGCATCTCGAGTACATCGACCGAATATCCGGCTTGAGCTAGGTATGCGGCGCTCGACATTCCGGCAAAACCGGAACCGATTACTATGGCTTTCTTGGGCATTAGGCGTGTCCGCGGATTCCTCGCAGTTGCTCAATCATTTTGCGACGAGCTAAGAATATTCTACTTTTTACCGTTCCGAGTGGAATTCCCATGTGGTTGGCTATTTCTTCGTATTTGTAGCCGTTAAAGTACATCATGAAGGCATCAAGATAGGTGCTCTCCACCAGCTCAATTCTATCTTTTATGTTGGTCATTTCATAGGGACTGTCTGCCTCATCCTCTCTATTGGCCATCATGCCACCGAGGACGTACTGGTTCTCGCTGTCGTCGAGGTAGGTATTTTGATTCTTCTTCTTGCGGTAGTTATTGATGAAGGTGTTCTTGAGAATCGTGTACAGCCAGCCACGCAGATTCGTCCCCGGTTGGTACTTAGTCTGGTTCTTAATGGCCTTGAAGAAGGTTTCTTGCACGAGGTCTTCAGCGTCTTCAGAGTGGCGCGTTAGCTTGTAGGCAAGCGCGCGCAAGAATTGCTGATGCTGGTAAATTTGAGGACCGAAGGAATCGTGCTGCATTTCTTTTGTTTAACGAATGATGTTCAAAGTTAAACATAATAGAGCCATTACCGTGCCACTTTTATAAAGTTTTAGTTAAAAACCTAAACAAAACAATAAACTCGGGAGCACCCTAGGAACTGGCCTAGACCATTGCGGCTAGCGCTTGGCCTAGGTGGGCCAAAGTCGGGTACACGGTAATGTTCGCGTCCGTATTGGTCCATTCCAATGTGGCGAGGCCGGTAACCCAAAGGGGCACGGAGCCCATAACAGAGCGTGCATCCTTGGCGTACTGCGCTACTTGTTCCGGCAAGGGCTGAGTGGTCCAGACACTTACGACAACCTTAAAGGAACTCGCGTCCTTAAAAATGTGCTTCAAATGCTCCAGGGGCAGGGATTGCCCAAGATTTACAACGACCTTGCCCTGTGATTTTAGCAAATAATGCAGGTAAAGCAGTCCGAGCTCATGCAGCTCGTCCTGCGGGAGATAGAGCAAAATGCCAGGGTTTTGGGCAGACATTCGCTGGTCCTCTAAACGATCTAGGGCCGCATAAATCTTTTGCTTAATAATGTTGCTGGCAAAGTGTTCGTGCGCTACACCCAGGGCGTCGGTCTGCCACATGTAGCCAATTTGATGAATGAACTCCCCCACCAGCTTGGTGAAGGTGGCCTCCTCGCCTACCTCCTTGATGCTCGCGTCCAAAACCTCGGAGAAGGAGCGTTCGTCGAGGTCAATGCAGGAATGAACCATCCTAGTAACTTGAGCGGATTGGCTACCGTTGAGTACGGCTTCGTCAAAAACGGTTTGGCAAAGTTGTTCTTTAGTCAAATCTGCGATCTTGCTAATTCTCCAGCCTTTTTGAATGAGGACCGATACATTGAGAAGGGTTTTTAGGTCTTCGTCGCTGTAGTACCGAATATTGGTCTCGGTTCGCATAGGAACAACAATATCATAGCGCTGCTCCCAGATGCGCAAGGTGTGTGCCTTGATTCCGGTCATGTGCTCTAAGTCCTTGATACTGTAGGTAGACTCCATCATCTGCTTAACTTATAATGCTTCAAAAGGTTCAGAGCATGACTACCTACCTTTGCTCTCCGCAAATTAGTCACTATGTCGAATTTAATCACGGAGCTTCAGCGCCGCCGAACCTTTGGAATTGTTTCGCACCCCGACGCAGGCAAAACCACCCTAACCGAGAAGCTCTTGCTTTTTGGCGGAGCCATTCAAGAGGCCGGTGCGGTAAAAAGCAATAAAATCAAGAAGGGGGCCACCTCTGACTTCATGGAGATCGAGCGCCAGCGGGGCATATCGGTCGCCACTTCGGTAATGGCTTTTGAATACCAGGGCAAGCACATCAATATTTTGGATACTCCTGGCCACCAGGATTTTGCAGAAGATACCTACCGTACCCTAACGGCCGTTGACAGCGCCATTGTAGTGGTCGACGTAGCCAAGGGTGTAGAAACCCAGACCGAGAAGTTGGTCAGCGTCTGCCGAATGCGCCAAACTCCCATTATCGTATTCATCAATAAGCTTGACCGCGAAGGGCGAGATGCCTTTGACCTGCTTGACGAGATTGAGGGCAAACTTGGCCTGCGGCTCTGCCCCCTCTCTTGGCCCATCGGCATGGGTGCCGACTTCCAGGGTGTCTATGATCTTTGGTCCAAGTCTTTATTGATCTACAATCAAGTTAGCAAGCAAAGGGTAGTTGAGGGACTTTCGTTTAGTGACCTAAGTAGCCCTGAACTCGTGAATCGCATCGGAGAACCGGCAGCAAAAGCCCTACGGGAGGAGCTGGAATTGGTTCGAGGAGTGTATCCAGAGTTTGACCGTGATTCATACCTCAGCGGGCAGCTGCAGCCTGTATTTTTTGGTTCCGCATTGAATAATTTTGGGGTACGTGAACTCCTGAACTGCTTTACCGAAATAGCCCCAAGTCCGCAGCCCAAGCAGGCCGAGGAGCGAATGGTCCGCCCCGACGAGGTCAAGTTTAGCGGTTTTGTCTTTAAAATTCACGCGAACATTGACCCCAATCACCGAAGCCGAATTGCCTTTGTGAAGGTCGTGAGCGGAACCTTTGAGCGGAACACGAACTACGTTCACGTAAGGGAGGGCAAAAGCCTGAAATTCAGTTCTCCAATGACTTTTTTAGCAAGCAAACGGGAGGTGGTTGAGAAGGCCTACCCTGGCGATATCGTTGGCCTTCCTGACACGGGACTGTTTCGCATCGGCGACAGCCTCACTGCGGGAGAGAGTCTTCATTTTAGCGGAATTCCGTCTTTTTCACCCGAGCACTTTCGTTTTATCAATAACGCCGACCCCCTTAAGTCAAAGCAACTCGCAAAAGGCGTCGACCAGCTCATGGACGAGGGGGTAGCCCAGTTGTTTACCCTGGTGGCCAACGGACGCAAAGTAATCGGTACGGTTGGCGCGCTGCAGTACGAAGTGATTCAGTACCGCCTCGAGCACGAGTATGGAGCAAAATGTTCCTACGAACCCTTCCCCGCCTATAAGGCCCTCTGGATCGAAGGAGATTTAGGAAGTCAATTAGAAGAGTTCCAGCGCATGAAGGCTCGCCAATTGGCTACCGACAAGTTTGGACGCCTGGTATTTTTGGCCGATTCTCAGTTTGGGCTCCAGCTTACCCAAGAGAAATTCAGCACGCTTTCTTTTCACGAGAAGAGTGAGTTTTAACACTCTATAGCAGCAGAATAACGCGTCCCTATCGATGGACGCCCTCCTGGTATGCTTGCTTATTCAGCGCCCTTCATATAGGCGTCGAGCACTTCTTGGCTCACACCCGTATTGCTAAAGCCGCCATCGTTGTATAGGTTCTGCATCGTGACCCGACGGGTCATATCGCTAAACATTACGACGCAAAGGTTTGCGCAGTCCTCGGCGGTAGCGTTGCCTAAGGGGCTCATTTTGTCGGCAAAATTCAAAAAGGCATTGAAGCCTTTAACCCCACTCCCGGCGGTGGTTGGCGTTGGCGATTGACTGATCGTATTCACCCGAACCTGCTTACTTATGCCGTAGTGGTATCCGAAGCTGCGGGCAACCGACTCCAGATAGGCCTTGTTCTCTGCCATGTCGTTGTAGTCGGGGAAGGTTCGCTGCGCTGCCATGTAGCTCAGAGCAAGAACACTGCCCCCCTGGCTGAGCGCGTCCATCTGGTAGGCCGTTTGAAGCACCTTGTGAAAGCTAACGGCTGAAACGTCCCAACCCTTGGTCAAGAAATCGTAGTTGAGGTCGGTGTATGGCCTGTTTTTGCGAACGTTAACGGACATTCCAATGCTGTGAAGAATGAAGTCAATCTTGCCGCCAAAGTGATCCATGGCACCTTGGATAAGGTTTTGAAGCTCTTCAAGACTCGTGGCATCCGCTCCTATTACTGGGGCACTTGTTTTCTCTGCCAGGGCATTGATTTCACCCATTCGCATCGCCATGGGTGCGTTGGTAAGCACGAGCTGCGCTCCCTGTGCATGGCATTGCTCGGCGACCTTCCAAGCGATGGAATCGCTGTTGAGGGCACCGAATACGATGCCTTTTTTTCCTTGAAGTAGGTTGTTGTTCATAGTGCAAATATCGCTAAAATCATTGGGCAGACGCCATCAAGGCCTCCGCCTGCGCCATGGCCACTTCACTCAAGACTCCATCAGAAAGAAGGCGGGCAACTTCTGAAATGCGCTCAGCCTGGTTTAAGACCTTGAGTATCGTGCGCGTACTGTCTTTATCGACGGACTTCTCCACAACCCAGTGCTGGCTGCCAAGCGCAGCTACCTGGGGCAGGTGGGTAATGGCAATCACCTGAGCGTCTCGACTCATTGATCGAAGCATTTGCGCCAATTTGCTGGCCGTTCCGCCCGAAACCCCGGTATCGATCTCATCAAAAAGCACCGTAGACAAACCCTGGCGTTGGGCTAGGAATCGCTTGAGCACGAGCATAAGTCGGCTCCGCTCTCCCCCTGACGCCACCTTGGCAAGGTCCTGCATGGATTGTCCCGGGTTGGCACTGAATTCCAATCGGTAGCTGTAGGTTCCGGCGGCACTTGGCGCAGTGCGGAGCTCGGCTTTCACGGCAAACTGGGTCTGGGGCATGGCCAAATCAGCCAATCCCTCCCGCACCGCTTGGACCAGTTTGGGTTCAGCCTGCATCAAATTTTTGTTCCAGGCCGAGCCTGCTTGCTGCACTTTCTTTAGCGCGGACTCTATTGCAGCATGGGCCTGAAGACGCCGTTCCTGTCCGGCATCCCAAACCTCGAGCCTTTGCTCCAGCAGGGATTGATGCTTTAAGAGCGCCTCTTCGTCGGGGCATTGGTGCTTGCGCTGGAGTCGGTCGATTGCGGCAAGGCGTTCTTCGGCAATTTCTAGTGCCATGGGGTCTGAATCGAGCCGTTCCACCAGATCGCTCCAGCGAGCTCGGAGCTCTCGGACCTGCTCTTCAAGGGCGAATCCCATGTCAGACAGTTCCTCGTTGGAAGGGCTCAGGCGGGCAACCCGCTCCCCCAGCCTGCGCACCTGGGCTGCTATGGATTCTAATCCGAGTTCTTCGCGTTCAATGAGCGAGAGGGCTTCTGCGCTCGCTTCACTAAGCTCCTGTTGGTTGCCCAGGAGACTCAAGCGCTCCCGCAAGGAGGCCTCTTCACCGGGTTTAAGGGCTAAAGCCTGCAGCTCCTCGACCATGAATCTTAGGTATTCTGGGTCTGACACCGCGCCAATTTGCGATTCTAAAAGAGCCAAATCAGACGCGGCAGCGCGGTAGGCAGACCATGCACTGGTATAGTCTGCGCGAACCTCTTGCCCTTGATGCGCAAAAGCCTCAAGAAGCAAAACAACGCCTTCGCTGCGAGCCCAAAGGCCTTCGTCTCGCTGGCTATGAATGTCAACTAGGGAGGCCGAAACCCTCCGCAACTCGTCGAGGCGTACCGGCGAATCGTTAATAAAGGCTCGACTCCGTCCGCCAGGAATCACTTCGCGGCGAAGCACCAAAAGGGCTTTGTCTTGGTCGGTCCACCAATCCCATTCGGCGGAGCCAAGGTCGGATTCACGAGATTGGGGTACGGAGAACTCCGCTTCTACCAAACTTCGGTGGTTCGCTTGACCGATGCTGGCAAACTCTGCCCTACCGCCAAGGGCAAGCTGGAGTGCGCCGAGAAATATTGACTTACCAGCCCCTGTTTCTCCCGTAACCACGGTGAATCCAGGCTCGACAATAAGGTCCAACTGGTCGATTAGCGCAAAGCGTTCTATGTGCAGACGACGAAGCATGGCGCAAACCTAGGGCTGTCTAGCGAGACTTGCCCATGTTTAAGTACTTACTTGCGTTTGAAGCATCCATTACCTGGAGCACCTCTATCAACTCCTGCAGGGCAACAGTGGGTCCGCCCGAGAAAATTTGCTGAATCTCCACCGACTTGCTGTCAAAAAACCAGCGGAGTAAGAAAATATTGGGCTGACGGGTATGAATGGGCTGCAGGGCTTGCAAAGAAGCAATGATTGACCGCTTTGCCTCCAGCTGGGTTTCTAGGCTGGCAATGCGATCCATTCCTTCGCGGTGGTATCGGTACCAAGACTGCAAAAAAACATCATTCGCCGGATTAAGCAGGTCCTCAATGAGCCAGAAACGGTTTCGGGTAGAGGTAAAACGGTCCCAACCACCCCCAGCACCCGATGCCTGAGCCATCTGCGCTATCTGCATGGCAGACAGCAGCGAAGCCCTGGCCTGCACATCAAAAGAGGCCTCATCCAACCCGAGCGCTAAGTAGGCGTAAAAACCCAGCAAAGAGGGTAAATCTTGGAACTGGTTGGGCTGAAATTCTACAATTTCGTTGGGTCGGTACCTAAATCGCAGGTCAGGATCCTGAAAATTGAGTGTCGTGGTATTGTAGTCTGCGCCATAAACCGGACGCGCAAAAGAGACCTGCAGGTTGCCCGACATTTGACCGCTGCTTTGGTCGTAGTCTCTGATGGTCAGCACTAAAGAGCCGCGAATGCGCTCGTCTTGCTCCCAAGTTCCCTCGGTCCAAGCCCGGTTATTGACCAGGTCGCGAACCACCTGCTCTAATTGCGTAAAAACTTGACGGTCATTAGTTTGAACCTCAGGAGCTTGAACCTTAACTTCAATAAAAAATTCTTGAGCATGCATGGTTATGCCAGCCAACCAAAGTATCGAATGAAGAACAATTGATTTCATGCCTTGAAGTTAGTCCTTGGTCGCGAAGCGTTCAACCCAATCCAAAATTCGGCTGGCAACCTGGGCTTTAGTCTCGAGCGGCCCCTGCTCTTCTCGGCTCTCGGTAACCAGGGTTATCTGGTTGGTGCTTGAATTCATGCCCGTTTGCTCGGTTTCGTAGTTCAGAACCATGGCATCTGCGCCTTTGCGAACCAGCTTATTTTTTGCGGAACTCAAGCCCTCTCCCGTTTCAAGGGCAAAACCAATAATTACTTGACCCGGAATTCTACGCTTGGCTAAATCCTGGAGAATATCTGGCGTAGGCTCAAAATTTATGGTCGCGGACAGCTCTGATTTTGGAATTTTTTCGCTGCGGACTGAAGTCGGACAAAGGTCCGACACCGCGGCGGCAGCTATGACAACGTCTGCATCCGGCAAGGCTTTTACCGCTGCAGCATGCATTTCTGATGCGCTTCGCACGGGAACGATTTGTACCGCATCGGTCCAAGTCCGGTCCGCTCGGCGCAAAGGCCCGCGAACCCAAAGAATCCTGGCTCCACGCTGCTCGGCTTCGGCGGCAATGGCCTCCCCCATGCGTCCGCTGGAACCGTTGGTCACAAAACGCACGGGATCAATCGATTCCTCCGTGGGTCCAGAGGTGAGCAATAGGGTCTTACCAAGCCAAAATGGGCGCGAAGCAAAATGCAGTACCAGGGCGCGAAGCATGAATTCTGGCTCCACCATGCGCCCGGTGCCACTCAAGCCTGAGGCAAGCGATCCTTCTGGAGAAGGCCAAACTTCGTGACCCATGCTTCGCAGCCGGACTAAATTCTCTTGGGTGGCCGGGTAGGCAAACATGTCTAGATCCATGGCCGGCGCCCAAAAAACAGGACATTTTGCCGAGAGCACAATAGACAGGACCAAATTGTCACAAAGTCCGTTGGCGGCCTTTGCCAGGGTATTGCTCGTAGCAGGAGCAACTACAACGGCCTCAGCCCATTCGGCAAGATGAACATGGTTGTTCCAAGAGGTACGGCCTCCATGACTCAGCACCAAATGCTGTTCGGCAGCGGCACCCGAGAGGGCCGCAAGCGTTAAGGGCGAAACAAAGTCTTCGGCGGCTGGAGTAAGGGCTACCCGAACCTCTGCACCCTCTTGCCGAAGCAAGCGAACCAATAAAGGAATTTTGTAGGCGGCGATGCCCCCACTTAAAGCCAGCAGGATGCGGCGACCCTGCAGAATCATCAATTAAGCCTTGTCGCTATCGGTCTCCGGATAGCGGTAAAATACCTTGCCGTCAAGCCATTCGCGCACTGCCATGGCATGCGGCTTAGGGAGCACCTCGTACTGGCGAGACATTTCAATCTGCTCCTTGTTCTCAAAAACTTCTTCGAGACTATCAGTAACTACCTCAAAATCAATAAGCTTATCATTGATTTCAGCACGTAAAGTCTCGTTAATCTGCTCTGCACGACGAGAAATCTGGGCAATTGCTTCATAAATGTTGCCTGTGGCGGCATCCAGCTCGTTAAAATCCAAGGTTTTGGTAGTCTTTGAGGCGGCGAGGTGGGCTTTATCCATAATTGAGGTAACTAAGTTGCAAATTGGAGGGCAAAAGTACGATTATTTTTGTTTGTTTAGCGTGATTTGCTTCTCGAGCGATGCGACATCTGCGGCATAGGTTCCGCCAGGGAAGGTTGATCGGTACTCCTTCACGTAGGTTTCGGCCTCCTTAAAACGCTCGGCCTTCTTGGCATCAATAGAATTTTGAGCGTACCTCACGGCAGACTCCAGTCTAAAGAACATGGCCTGCTCGCGGCGCGGGCTTGAGGGATGCTCGGTAAGCATTACGTTAAAAGAGACCACGGCGCTGGAATACTGATTGCGATGATGGTATCCTTTCGCAATTAAATAGCTCTTTTCTTCTAGCCTGCCCCGAAGCTCGTCAATGTGGTCGTTGGCCTCACTCAAAAACTTAGAATTCGGGTGGGTGTTGATAAAAAGCTGGAGTTCATCCATCGCTTGGTAGGTGTAGGCCGGGTCAAGGGTGATCGAAGGGGCTTCGAGGTAGGCACAGTAGGCACCCAGATACGCTGCATCCTCCGCATACTCGTCGGATGGAAAGGTCTGGGCAAAACGCTTAAAGTGGTAGGATGCAAGAATATAATCGCGCTGGGCATAAAGGGTTTTGGCGAAGTAGCGGTATACTTCTTGGGCCTTGGTGGTGCCTCGGTACGAGGTCATTAACTCATCAAAAAGAGGGAAGGCCTTGCTGTAGTTGCCCCCTTCGTAGTACTTAATGGCCCGCTCAAGCCGGTAGGCCGGGTCGGTGTTTTTAAGCACTTTGCCGTAGTCTCCGCACGAGCTTAGGGCCACTACCGCAGCCAATAGGATCCAGTTCTTCATAGTTCGTGCTGCTGCAATTTGTGTACCGATTGGGCCAAGGCCGCATCGAGTTGGGGTGAAACGGGCCACAAGGGCAGGCGAAGTGCGGGGTGGATGATGCCGAGGTGCGCGAGGGCAGATTTAATTCCGCCCGGATTGCCTTCGGCAAAAAGTTGCTGGGTGAAGCCAAGCATGGCGTAGTGCCCGACTTGGGCCGCGTCCAAAGAGCCAGCACGGGCATCGCGGACCATTTGGCTAAACGTTTTGGGAAAGGCTTGGCCGCTCACCGAAATAACGCCATGGGCTCCGCAGGCCACCAAGGGAAGCGTCAGGTTGTCGTCGCCGCTCAAAACGTCAAAGCCTTCTGGGGCGCCGAGTACAATGGTCATGGCCTGCTCGAGGTTGCCACTGGCTTCTTTAATCGCTACGGCGTGCGGAACCTCATGCGCGATGCGCAGCGTGGTTTCGACAGCCATATTTGACCCCGTTCGGCCAGGTACGTTGTACAGAATAATGGGCAAGTCCGTAGCGGCTGAGATATGGATGAAGTGGCGGTAAATACCCTCTTGCGTCGGCTTGTTGTAGTAAGGCGATACACTAAGCACACCTGAAATTCCGAGCTGTAATCCAGCCTTTAGTTCTGCAGCCACTTTGGCGGAATCATTACCTCCTACCCCTTGGACCACAGGGACGCGGCCCGCGGCTGCATCGCAAACGGCCGCCACAACACGCTGCTTTTCGTCCGAGGTGAGGGTTGCCGTTTCGGCAGTCGTTCCTAAAGCTACAAGGAAGTCCACTCCGCCGTCAATGCAATGGTTAACCAGACGCTTAAGCGCTGGATAATCGACTTCATTTTGAAGCGTGAAGGGAGTCACCAAGGCTATGCCTGTTCCGCGAAATGGGTTGATGCGAGCGTTCATCGAGGAGGAATTTTAGCGAGCCATGCGCTCAAAGCACGAAAGTAGTCCATAGGAAGGCGGTCTGCGCTGTGGTAGCGCACGTCATAAAAGTCGTTGGCACCCGTAATGCTCACGCGAAGTCCCGAGGGAGTACGCGCCACAATGTAGTCAATAGGGCTGTCTTGGCCGCGGTGCAGAACAACTACAAGGTCAAACTCGGTCTGCATGAATTCCAAGGCATTGCCCCCTTGCACCGCTCCGTTCCATGCAAAGTCGTCGGTAAAGATGAGCTGGCGGCCTGAATAGAGTGCGTTTTTGGGGCGCATTTCTCCCGTCCAGCCAATTAGGTTGACCGATCGCTGCTGGGCCTGTAGGGCAGAAACTACCTGGCGCATGGACTCGAGGTAGCCTTCTTCGGCCCGTGAGTCAAATACGATTCCTATGCGACGAACCTTTTCCCAGCCCGGCCAATGGGTCGTTGCGGGTCGTTCACTGGCGGCATTGCGCCAGGCCCTCTTCTGGAGCGGAGCGCTTAGTCTGTAGAGCCAATCCATAGTTGATATTCTTCTTCGGTTAACCATTGTACTCCCAGGGCCTCTGCCTTGCTGCGTTTGCTAGGCCCCACCCCTTCTCCAGCCAACAAGTAGTCTGTTTTACTGCTTACAGAGCTGCCTACGCGTCCGCCATGCTCTTCGATGGAACTCTTGATTCCGTCGCGGCTAAAATGCGCAAAAACTCCGCTCACTACAAAGGTCTTGCCCTGAAGCAGTCCAGAGCCTGACACAGTGGATTGGGCCTGTTCCAGCTTGATTCCATGGGATTGGAGTCGGTCGAGTTCATGGCGGTTTTCTGGGTTTGCCAGCCAAGACTGAATGCTCTCAGCGATTTGAGGTCCTACGTCGGGAACGTCGAGCAATTCTTCTTGGGTCGCATTCATTAAATCTTCGACGCGAGCAAATGCTTGAACGAGTTTTTTTGCCACTGTTTCGCCCACATGGCGAATTCCTAAAGCAAAAAGTACGCGCGAAAAGGGCAGGTTTTTGCTTGCCTCAAGGCTGGCCAGTGCATTACTAACGGACTTTTCTTTGAACTTCTCGAGCTTACTCCAGCCCTGCTCGCCAAGGTCGTAAAGGTCTGCAGGAGTGTGAACCCAACCAAGATCGACCAAACGGTCGATGGTTTCGGTTCCAATGCCGTCTACGTCCATGGCGCGCCGATGAATAAAGTGCTCCAGGCGACCCTTGATTTGGGTAGGGCATTTTTGGTGGTTAGGGCAAAAGTGCTGCGCCTCTCCCTCGCGGCGTTCCAAAGCAGAGCGGCAGTCGGGGCAGATTATGGCAAAGGACACTGGGATAGCTCCAACGCTGCGACGGTCCAGGTCCACCGACGTGATTTTAGGAATAATTTCTCCGCCCTTTTCTACCCAAACCCAGTCGCCAAGGTGCAGGTCGAGCTTGAGAATTTGGTCTGAATTGTGTACCGAGGCACGCTGAACCTGGGTGCCGCTGATCCATACGGGCTCAAGATGGGCCACTGGAGTTATGGCTCCGGTGCGACCGACCTGGTAGATGACGTCGAGCAATGGCGTGCAGGCCTGCTCGGCATTGAATTTATAGGACATTGCCCATCGGGGCGATTTGGCGGTCGAACCCAGTCGCTGCTGCTGGTCCACCCGATCAACCTTGACGACTACCCCGTCGGTAGCAACCGGGAGGTTTTGGCGTTTTTGGTCCCAAAAGGTGAGAAACTCCTTGACTTGGTCTGCTGTTTCGCAACGCTGCGACCATCGCTCCTGCTGCGACGGGACAGGAAATCCCCATCGAGCCAAACCCTGCATGGCCTCGGAGTGCGAAGCAAAGGGACTTTGGCTGGAGTAGGCCGCGTAGGTAAACATACTGAGTCGGCGCTGGGCAACCTCAGCCGAGTCCTGCATTTTAAGGGTTCCTGAAGCGGCGTTTCGAGGGTTGGCAAAGAGTTCGAGTCCGGCGTTTTTGCGGCGGTTGTTGAGCCGCTCAAAGTCCGCATGCAAGAAGACAATTTCGCCCCTCACCTCGAGATCGAGGGGGGCATCAGAGGGAAGTTGAAGCGGAATTCCCTGGATGGTGCGCACATTCACGGCCACATCGTCGCCCTTCAGGCCATCGCCACGGGTAAGGGCGCGCGCAAGCAGTCCGTTTTGATAGCCAAGCGAAATTGCAACCCCGTCAAATTTAAGTTCCGCGTTCCAAAGAATGCGATCGCCAGAGACGAGCTCTTGGGCTCGGTTTATGAATTCGTCGAGTTCCTCGAAGCTGTAAGTATTGGCAAGACTCAGCATGGGCCTCTGGTGACTAACCTGTTCAAAGATCTTGGTGAAGCCTCCACCCACTCTTTGTGTAGGACTATTGGGGTCCCTTAACTCCGGGTGCGCCTGCTCCAATTCCTGAAGCTCGCGGAGCAGTTGATCAAATTCCGCGTCGCTTACCTCGGGATGGTCGGTGACGTAGTAGCGACGGTTGTGCTCGTGCAGTTCCTTGCGCAACTGGAGAATTCGATCGATCGCGGTCATGCTTTCAAAGGTAGGGCCTGACTGCCTGGCTTTTGAGCCCAAACCCAACGCGGCGCCGCAAATTGATCCTTCATCTCCTGGGTTTGGTATCCTGCCGATTGGGCCAATTCTGCGACATCGCCCACCCGATCGCGGTGGCATTCAAAGCCCACTTGGTTTACGCCAAGTACTCGGGCCCATGCCAACGCACGTCGGTAGTAGAATAAGGGATCCCCTGAGGGAGCATACAGCGCCAAAGAAGGTTCAAATTCAACTACCTCTACCTCGAGGTATTCCTCAGGGCTGATGTAGGGAGGATTGCAGAGTATGGCATCTGCCTGCAGACTATCGGACGGGTCGTCGCGAAGGTCCGCTTCAGTAAAACGCAGGTCAAGGCCCAGCATAACCGCATTTTGAACGGCTACTTCAAGGGCAAGTGGCGACAAGTCTATGCCCGTGATGCTCAAGTCAGGACGACGGTTTTTTAAAGCTAGGGCAATGCAGCCGGAACCCGTACCTAAATCTAGGACGCTAGCAGCTTTAGGAAGGCGTTCCGCAGCGAGAGCAACCAGCTCTTGGGTCTCGGGGCGCGGAATGAGGACATGGCTGTTGATATGAATTTTTAGGCCATCAAAATACTCAAAACCAATAATTTGCTGAATTGGCATGGCGCTATTTAGGGCGGAGTTGTGCGCGGTAAATGCTTGGACTACGTCGGGGGGGACCGGCTTGCCTTCCTCCAGAAACAAACGACCTGGACTGAGTCCCGTTTGGGCATCAATCCAAAGCCGCCATTGGGCTCTGGCCTCGGAATCTTGAAAATGACTCCTGATCAAGAGAAATGCTTGCTGAAGTTCACGCCATGTCACGCGCCAAAGGTAGCGCAGTACCTTAGCCACGTGGTGATGCAGCGCGAAGAGTACTTCATGCGTCGAGCCCTTGATTTGGCGGCTCAGGGGAGTGGTTTTACCCAGCCCAATCCTTTGGTTGGAGCCCTAATCGTGCACAACGAAAGGATTTTAGCCGAGGGCTACCATCACCGAGCCGGGGAAGTGCACGCCGAAATTATGGCCTTAAATCAACTGCAGGCCGAGGACCTTAGCCTTTTGCCGGAGTCTACGCTTTATGTGAGTCTAGAACCCTGTAGCCACCAAGGACGGACTGGCCCCTGCAGTTTGGCCATTGTAAATTCCGGCATAAGCACTATCGTGGTGGCGCACCAGGATCCGAATCCCTTGGTTGCCGGGCGCGGACTCGCCATGCTGCGCGATGCCGGACGCAGTGTCATTCTTGGAACTTTAGCGAAGGAGGCCGCAGAGCAAAACAAGCGGTTTTTTACTTCCATTGCTGCGGGCCGGCCGCATACCACACTCAAATGGGCCCAAGACGCCCTAGGTCAGGTGGATGGTCCGCGCGAAAACCACCCTGGCCCTTGGCCCATCACGGGGCAAGAGGC
>JABMNC010000044.1 GCA_013205365.1 Cryomorphaceae bacterium
AAAAAACGCGTCGGGCGTTATGCTGTCTTGGTCCGACCAATGCGTCAGGGTTGCAGTTCCGCCCATGAAGGCACCCTCGTTGAGAATGTAGAGCCCCGTTTGAAAGAAATTTGTAGTCTTATTGGGCTCACAGGACCAAAGTGCTATGGCAGAACCAATTAGTAGTAAGGTGCTTTTCATGTTTTTTGAATTTTAGGATTAAAAGAAATGGAATACTTGGATTATTTGGTAATGCTGGCTAAGGGACAGTGCCAGGTCAGGCTCAACTGACGGCCCGGTAAGGGGTAACCAAGCTGAAGGTAAATTTGCTGGTTTGTTGCGTTGGTAAGGGCGAATTCGACCGAGGACCTTGGCCCCTTCCAGCGCAGGCTTGCATCGAGCTGAAACTGAGGACCGATCCAGGTATCTCGACTGGAACTCCATGCGGTCGGGGTGGCTGACCTAAGGCGATTGAAGACCTCAAATTCCCACTTCTTGTGCTGGTACCTAAGCGGAATATTAAGGGTGAACGGAGCCACATAGGGCATGCGCATTCCAGAATTATTGATGCTGTACACCCATTGCGCAGAAATTTGGCCCTGCCATGGTCCCCTTAGTAAGGTGCTGTTAAGATTCATTCCAATGCGGCGAAGGGATTCAACATTGCGAGGCATCCAAATGGACCCTGTCGGTATCCAAAAGATGGCGTCTCGAAGAAGGCCTGCGTAGCCCTCCATCGAGCCCATTCTATGGCTTGCTTTTGCGCGTGATTCCCAACCAAGTTCAGGCCGGAGTGCAGGATTCCCCCCAGGCGACCAGAAGAGATCGTTAAGGGTGGGGAAGCGCTGGTGCCGGTGCAGTTTTACATTCCAGGATGCCTTTTGACCCAGCCCCTTGTGCTGAAGTTCTGCAAAGGGCAGCAGGGTTCCCAGCTCGTCGCCCTGACGAAGCTGGCTTAAACCCCATGAATACCGGAGCATAGGTGCAACGAATCCCTCTCCGCGCAGCATTAATTGCATTCTTAGAATACTTGCTTCGGATTTATTAGGTCCTTCGGCCATGAGCCGATCCACGTCGAGCGAGCTTCGAAGCTGATGGCCTGAACGTCGGTAGCCCGATTGAATTCGAATTCCAAGGGTCTGAAATTTGTTACTGTCTTGAATCCCGCCAAATAAAGGATAATCGTAGGTCTGATTGGCCAAAACAGCGTGCTGCGTGCTGCTCCATTCCCAACGACGGGAGTTCCATTCCTGACGCTGAATCACCGTAGCGCGCAAATCCTGCTGCACTGCACCCAAACGCCGCGGCACATTGGCGGACTCTGGCAAGCCCTGCTTCAGCCAAACTGCGTAAAAATGAGTGGCCTGCTTAATTTGCCCGATCGAGGAACGCAGGGAACTGCGAAACTCCAAGCGCTCGGTGCCGGCACCAGTGCGCCAGTAGCGGTCGCCCAGGAAGTCACGGTAGCGGTAGCGATTGAGTCCGCGCCGAGCCGACAGTCCAAAATCTGCTGTTTTGCCCGGAATCCAAAGGTTTAAGCCGGCATTCCCAAGCGTAGATGATTCCAGCGAAAGGGACCCTAGGCTGTCGCTGCTTAAACGGATTCCGTCTGCACTGCGCTGCATGCTAAGCCCCGCGCTCGGCAGAAGCTGCAGGTCCATAATGCCCAAATCAGCGGCAGATAAGGCCATTCCCTCCCACTGAATCCAAGTATGGTTGGAGGGGAGTCCGTCTAAAGAAAGCCAGGCACTGCCAGTGGGGCCGGTCTGGCGTAGGTCGATTCCCGAACGCAGCAACGCCGCCGCCGACCAACCCATGGGTTTGGAGGGTATTTGAACGCTTGGCTTGGCTCCAGTTTGCCAGCGTCCGCCCAAAACCGACACTTCGGGTAGGGATGTTCCAATCAGGCTGTCGCTCAAAGGAGCGACCTGTGCACCGATCGACGCAAAGCATAGGGATACCGCTAAAAACCACGCAACCTTAAGGCCACGCTGGGAGCATAGATTCATCTTCAGGCTGCACTCTTCCCGGCGCAATCGGATTATCGTTCGAGGCAGGTCTTCTGGCTCATTCCCTCATACGCCCCCTTCCCGGTTTCCCAGTGGGTATCTGCGGCGCAGAGTTAGGTGGAATTTACAGCTGCGGGCACAGCTCCGGTATTGCACCGGATTCCCTTTTCAGCAAGCATCCTAAGTCGATCTCAGGGCTTGCACCACGAACACTCAAAGGTAGTTGAAAAATTCCCTCGCCGCATTGTGCGCACTTTCAAGAGCCAGGGGTTTTATGCCGAAGGTGGCCCCGCGAGCCGTCGCGAATGTCAGCAGAGCCTCAGTGGGCAAATTGCCCACAAGTTCATTTTGGGCATAGGGGCATCCGCCCAGGCCAAGCAGCGCGGTATCAAAACGCCGAATACCCGAATCCCATGCCGCATCCAAAAGTCCGTTGCTTAAGGCATTGGCGGCAGGCATATGCAGGTGCAGTCCAAGTTCCGCAGTACCCGCCTCCTTGCGCACCGCGGATACTACCGAGCGAATTCCCTTAGGACTGGCATTGCCCACGGTGTCGCTGATTGAGAGCACATGAGGATTAAATCGCTTCACCACCCGTGCGGTCCACTCGGCCACCAAGTCAATGCTGTGGGCCTCGCCATAGGGATTCCCAAAGGCCATAGAGAGGTAGACCACCAGCTGCTTGTCGCCCGCGTGCAGGCGATCCATCGAGGCGGACCAATCGTCTAAGGCATGCTCCTGGGAACGCTTGGTATTGCGAATTTGAAACTGCTCGCTCAGTGAAAAGGGAACGCCAACGGCGTCTACGGCCTCGTGAGCCAATGCAGCATCGATTCCTTGGCTGTTAGCAGCAATAACCAAAAACTTGTTAAGACCCTTGTCGGGAGCAAGTGCGTCAAGTACTTGAACCGAATCAACCATTTGCGGAATTGCCTTGGGAGAAACAAAGCTCGCCAGGTCGAGGCAGTCAAACCCCACGGCCATTAGTCGGCGGAGGTAGGCAATCTTGTCTTCGGTGCGAAACACCGTTGCATAGCCCTGCATGGCGTCCCGCGGACACTCGATCCAAGTTATTGCTTCCATGCCGGCGAAAGTTGGCGAACCATAGCGGGCCCGGCGTATACAAATCCTGAGTAAACCTGCACTAAATCCGCACCGGCATTGAGCTTATCGGTAACGTCTTGGGCCCGTCGAACCCCTCCAACGCCCACTACCGAAGCACTTTGACCTACCGACTCGCGCACCCAGCCTACTACCTCGGTGGATCGTTTGGCTATTGGCGCACCACTAAGACCCCCTGCTCCAATGGCTTGAAGCCGGCCCTCTGGTGTGGAAAGGCCCGAGCGCCCGATGGAGGTATTGGTCGCAATAATGCCCTGAACCCCGCACTCCACGGCAAGAACAGCCGTGCGTTGAACGTGGTCCTTGTCGGAGTCTGGATCAATTTTAAGGGCCACGGGCTTGCCGCCCAAGCGCTTAGCTTCAGTGCAGACGGCAAGCAAGAGCTCGCGCATGCTGCTGGCTGACTGCAAATCCCTCAGGCCAGGCGTATTGGGAGACGATACGTTGACGGCGATGTAGTCCACCTCTGCGTATAGGGCGTTTAAGGCCGCGAGGTAGTCTTCGGTTGCGCCTACGTTGGGGGTGGTTTTATTGCGGCCGATGTTGCCCCCGACAATGATGCTCTGGTGCCGAGAACTGCGAATTCGTGAAGCGGCAGCCTCAGCACCCATGTTATTGAAGCCCATGCGGTTAATGAGAGCCTCGTCTTCGGGCAGGCGAAACAAGCGAGGCTGCGGGTTACCTAGCTGGGCCCGCGGTGTCACCGTACCGATTTCGAGGTGGCTGAACCCGAGGGCCTCCCACGCTCTAAGCGCCACGGCGTTTTTGTCCATTCCCGCAGCAAGGCCCAGCGGATGCTTAAATTCTAAGCCCATAGCCTTTACTGGCGCCGAAGGAATACTTCCATAAGCGGCCCGGAGCGCTGCCGATGCCAATGCACTATTGGAGGCAAACTGGAGTCCGCCCATAATAAGATTGTGGGCCTGCTCGGGAGACAGCAGTTTGAATAAAAGGGGGCGCAGCAGAGCAGAATAAAGCATGGAGTTTTCAAAGGTAGCGCCGGGGTTAGATTTGCAGTATGAATCCGGTCATTGTTAACAGACGGGCGCGCTTCGAATACGTTCTTGAGGAAGAGTTCACTGCCGGCTTGATGCTGGCGGGAACCGAAGTCAAGGCCCTTCGAGACGGCAAGGCCAATCTGAGCGATGCCTACGCCTATGTTTCAGAAGCCGGCGAGGTTTGGATCAAAAACCTCCACATTTCGGAATTTAAATTCGGAACCTACGCCAATCATGCTCCACTGCGCGAGCGCAAATTGCTTTTAAAGAAAAACGAGCTAAAAAAGATTCGCAAAGAATTGCAAAACAATGGATTGACCCTAATACCATTAAAGCTATACTTTACACCTAGAGGCTGGGCAAAACTCGATATCGCCCTGGCGCGAGGCAAGAAATTCTACGATAAAAGAGCCACCCTGAAAGAGCGCGACATCGATCGCGATGCGGCGCGGGAGTAGCTATCGAGAAGACGAAACGTCCTTGAGCATCGGCACAAAGCGAAAGCTGCCAAGATCTTCGTGAAGCCATTCACCGTCCTCACCCCGACGAACCTTGAGCATGCGCTGCTCGGACTCGACGGCTCCTATGGGCACAATCAGCACGCCAGAGGGGCTTAATTGGTCGAGGAGTTCCTTGGGGAGCGCAGGTGCGGCGGCGGTAATTATAATGCCGTCAAAGGGAGCAAAGGCAGGCAAACCCTTGTAGCCGTCGCCAAACTTTTGATTCATGCGCTTGTAGCCAAGTTCCGCAAGCAATCGTTTGCTGAAGTCAAAGAGGGCCTTTTGGCGCTCTATGGTATACACTCGATAGCCTAATTCCTCCAAAACAGCAGCCTGGTAGCCTGATCCGGTGCCAATTTCTAGGACCTTGGCTCCCGCCGCGAGCCCCAGGGCATTGGACTGAAAAGCTACCGTGTAGGGCTGCGAAATGGTTTGGCCTGAAGCAATGGGGAAGGCAACATCTTGGTAGGCAAACTCCTCAAAGGAACTCTCGAGGAATGCATGCCTAGGAACCCTCCCCATCGCCGCGAGAACAGTCTCGTTGTCTATGCCTTTGCTGCGCAAAATTGCGAGAAGCTGTAGGCGTTGGCCTTGATGTTTGGGCAGGTCGGGAGTCACGGCCCGAAAGTACAACCTTACCTTTGGGGTCTATGGGCACCGGTTCTCGAATTATCCACATCTTTTTAGCGGCTTGTGCCTTGACCCTAGTAGGAACGACGGCAAGCTGCGACCGCAATGAAGCTGCGCCCTGCGTTATTCTTGAAATTGACAGCCTTACCCTTGCTCCCGACCCGGCTCGCGGAACATCTAGTGCCCACATCCGCTCGGTATGGGTGGAGTCTGAAGGGAAAAACATTGGAGTCTTCCCCCTCCCTGCCAAAATCCCTTTGCCACTTAGCAATCCTGCCTCCAAAGTGCGTATTTATCCGGGTGTCGAGGTAAATGGAATCAGCTCTTTTCAAGCGATTTATGAGTTTTATAAACCCTACGAACGCGACCTAAACAGCAGCTTCGGCAGTACGGTTAAGTGGCCGCCTCTGGGCCCTGCCGTCTTGGAATACGAAACCTGGTCCAAGGTCGTTATTGTAGAGGATTTTGAGTCCGCCGGAATTCAGCTCGCGCCCAGCCAGCGCAGCGATACGGTGTGGACCCTTACCTCCGCAGAACGATTCAACCCACCCCTTGGAGAAAGCAACAGTGCAAGCGGCATGATCATCCTAAGACCCGGACAGCAGATTTTTGAGGCCATTACTCAGCAGGCCTATGTTTTGCCCCGTGGCGGACAAAATGTTTATTTGGAATTCAACTACAAATCCACCATGCCCTTCAGCATGGGCGTAGTCGCCAACCAACCCGGCCAGACGACCCAGCAGTCTACGGTCACCTTTCGCGATAAATCAGCGTGGGCCAAGGCCTACGTGAATTTGGTTACCGAGGTTTCTGGATTCCCTAGCGCCATTGACTACAACCTTTTTGTGGGTGCCGTCCGCACGCGACCTGATAAGGCCGATACCCTTTGGCTCGACAACCTAAAGCTAGTGTACCGTTGAGCCCGCGAAGCGCATCCCTTAAACGCAGCCAGAGACGCTACACCCTAGCCTATATACTGGCGGACTTTACCGCAGCCTGTATTGCCTACACTTGGCTCTATGACTACCGCAAAAGCGTCGTCGAGCCGGCCCGATTTGGGCTCGAATCCTTAGAATGGGATGCGTTCTATCCTATTGGAATGGCAATTACTGCCCTGTTATGGCTTAGCACTATGGCCCTTGTTGGACTGTACCAGGGTTTACTGCGCAAATCGCGCCTGACGGAGGTCCGTCGCCTAATCCAAGCCCTTGCAGTCTTTGTAATTGCCTACTTCTTGCTCTTCATCCTTGACGATTATGTGAAAAACTACCGCGCCTACTGGGGCTCGCTGCAGCGCTTTGGGGGCGGACTTCTCTTGGCGAGCGTTGCCTTTCGCCTTGCCCTAGGCGGCCACATAAGCTGGCGAATTACCCAAAAGCACCTGCATTTTGCGACCCTCGTGATTGGTGAAAAGTCGATTATCGAAGCCCATGAAGCCAAGGTTCGCAAGCACGCAGACGCTTCGGGCGAAGTGCTCGCAGGGTGGATTTCTACCTCAGACCATAAAGAAAATGCTCCATGCATTGGCCTGCCGCTCTTGGGAACGCCCAAAGAAATTGCCCACTGGGCAGCGCGACTCAACATTGAAGACGTCGTTATTGCCCTCCCCCCAGAGGAACACTACAAACTGACCGCGCTATTGCTTGATTTGGAGCAGCTTGGTCTTCGAATTTTTATGTTTCCGGACACCTACGGAATTCTGTCGGGCATGGTGCGGCTCGACGAACACGGAGTTCCGCTCATGGAATGGCACAACGAGCCAATGGACTCCTGGCAGCGCAACAGCAAAAGGATTGCGGACCTAGCTCTCTCGGCTGCAGCATTGCTCCTCCTTACACCCCTTTTGCTGCTGGTGGCTCTGCTCGTTGCAGGCTCCAAGGGGCCAATACTGTTCAAGCAAGATCGACTCGGACGGCAGGGTAAGGTCTTTCAAATTATTAAGTTCCGCACCATGATTGCTGCGGCTGAGGCTCAAGGACCACAGCTTTCATCGACCAACGACGCACGAATTACCCGAATTGGTTCTTTTTTGCGCAAGTACCGCATTGACGAACTTCCCCAGTTTTGGAATGTGCTTGTTGGCGATATGTCGCTGGTGGGACCACGCCCGGAGCGGGAATTTTATGCTTCGCAAATCATAGAACGAGCCCCGCAGTACCGCCACATTTACAAGGTTCGGCCGGGAATCACGAGTTGGGGAATGGTCCGATACGGCTATGCCAGTAGCGTGGATGAAATGATTCGCCGCATGGAATACGACCTTCTCTATATTGAGAACATGTCTTGGCACAACGACCTCAAGGTGCTTATTTACACCGCCTGGACGGTGTTCAAGGGGCGCGGAAAGTAGCTTCTGAGCCGTACTTTTAAGGCTATGAAGCACCTTAGCGTACTCGGCGCCGGCGCGATGGGCAATGGAATTGCCCACGTCTTTGCCACCAGCGGATGGAATGTCTCGCTTTTTGACATCAGCGCATCAGCCTTGGAGCGCGCCATAGCCACCATTTCAAAAAACCTCGAGCGCCAAGTGGCCAAAGGCCTACTTTCTGCCGAAGATGCTACTGCAGCCGTCGCGCGCATCAGCACCCACACCGAGCTGGCAACGGCCGTTGCCGGTTCCGCCCTAGTCGTAGAGGCTGCCACCGAGAACGTGGACATCAAACTCAAGTTGTTTGCTCAACTCGACGAATTGTGTGCGCCTGAAACCATTTTGGCCTCCAACACCTCGTCCATTGCTATTGGACGCATCGCGGCGGCTACCAAGCGACCCGACAAGGTCATTGGAATGCACTTTATGAATCCGGTTCCGGTGATGAAGCTGGTTGAGATCATTCGTGGCTACAAAACCTCGGACGCCACGGCGGCTGCGGTGGTGGCAATTAGCAAGGAGCTCGGCAAAATCCCAGTGGAGTGCCAGGACTTCCCTGGATTCGTAGCCAATCGAATTTTAATTCCCATGATTAATGAAGCCATAGAAGCGCTTCAAACGGGGGTTGGTAGCGTAGATGCCATCGATTCCATCATGAAATTGGGCATGGCCCACCCTATGGGGCCGCTTCAGCTTGCCGACTTTATTGGGCTTGACGTATGCCTTAGCATCCTAAAGGTGCTCCAGGAAGGCCTTGGCCAGCCCAAGTATGCACCCAACCCACTCCTCGTGGCCATGGTGACTGCCGGAGACCTCGGCGTCAAGTCGGGACGCGGATTCTACGACTACGCGAACGGAACCAAGGACGCCCCTGTCGCGCCCAATTTTCAATAAGTCCAAGCTCCTAGGGCTTGCCCAAGGCAAGCCAATAAGCTACCGGGCGGTGAAGGCAATACCTACTCCTTAGGCAGGTTCTAAATCCGAGCCATGATTCGGAACTTTTTTACATCCGCTCAGGCGCCTCAATCCCTAGAAGATCCAAAGCCCGCCTAAGGGAAGAGGCCGTCGCTCGGCTGAGGTCAACGCGGAAGGCGATCAAGGCCTCCGATTCCGCATTGAGAATGGAATTGACCTGGTAGAATGCATTGAAGGCCTTAGCGACGTCATAGGCAAACTGGGCAACGACGGCAGGACTATAGGTCCGCGCTGCCTGCTCGACAACCTCCGGAAAGCGGTAGATAGTCTGAATCAAGTCTTTGCTGCGTTCGTCGAGGCGAACGTCGGCCCAAGACCAAGAGCTGGGAAGACCCTCGGACTTGCGCAAAATAGACCGCACTCGAGCATGGCTATATTGAATGAAGGGCCCCGTATGGCCGTTGAAATCAATGGACTCCTCGGGGTTGAAGACCATGCGTTTGCGAGGATCCACCTTGAGAATGTAGTACTTCAATGCGCCATGGCCCAGAACCTGGTAAAGCTTTGCTTTTTCGGGCTCGCTAAGACCCTCTGTTTTGCCGAGTTCTTCGCTCAAGGATCGCGCGCTAGCCTCCATCTCGTCCAGTAAATCGTCGGCGTCAACCACCGTGCCCTCCCGGGACTTCATGCGGCCGTTGGGCAAATCGACCATGCCATAGCTCAAGTGGTAGAGCTCGTCCGCCCAGGGGTAGCCTAATTTTTTGAGAATAAGAAACAAAACCCTAAAGTGGTAGTCTTGCTCGTTCCCCACCACATAGGTGAGGCGATTGATGGAGAAGTCCTTAAAACGCTGAATGGCCGTGCCAATATCCTGGGTCATGTAGACCGAGGTTCCGTCGCTGCGAAGCACGAGTTTTTCGTCCAACCCATCTTCCCTTAAATCAATCCAGACGGAACCGTCGTCCCGACGGTAAAAAACTCCGCTCTGAATACCAGCCTCAATGTCTTGCTTACCCAGCAAGTAGGTTTCAGACTCGTAGTAGTTGCGGTCAAATACAATGCCGAGCCGCTTATAGGTTGTGTTGAAGCCTGCATAGACCCACTCATTCATGGTGGACCATAGGGCCCGCACCTCAGGGTCGCGGTCTTCCCACTTGCGAAGCATTTCTTGAACCTCGAGCATGCAGGGAGCATGGTTCTTGGCGTAGTCCTCGGGGTGGCCGGCATCCATGAGTTCGCGAACCTGAGCTCGGTACTCTTGGTCAAAGCGCACATAAAAGGTTCCGACCCAGTGGTCGCCTTTTTGGCCTGCTGACTCCGGAGTCATTCCGTCGCCAAAATGCTGCCAGGCCCACATGCTCTTGCAAATGTGCACGCCTCGGTCGTTGATGATCTGCACCTTAACTACCTTTCGCCCGCTGGCCTCAAGAATTCGACTGAGGCTATGCCCTAGGAGAATGTTGCGCACATGCCCCAAATGCAAGGGCTTGTTGGTGTTTGGGCTGCTGAATTCGACCATAGCCGCCGGCAATTCTGCATCGACAGGCCAGCATCCCCAGTCCGCACTGCTTCGCAGGGCGTCAAAGAGGGATTCGAACTGGTCGGAGGCAAGAACTAAATTCAGGAATCCTTGAACGGCGTTAAACCGCGTAAACAATGGAGTGGCCTTGAGAAGAGCGGCACCTATTTCGTTTGCGGTTTCGACAGGGGATTTGCGGCTCAGCTTTAAAAAGGGGAAAACCACCAAGGTGGCGTCTCCCTCAAATTCTTTGCGCGTTGGCTGTAGCTCTGGCGATGCCTCCCAGCCATAGAGGTCGCGCAGAACCGCAGAAACGGCTGTAACTAATGCTTCAGTCATGGAGGTTAACGATTGGAAGGTTTGCTTAAACGATCCTGCAATCGGTATACGGTATTTTGGAGCAGGCGGAATGCAGCAGATCCCATGGCGTTCCCGCCCTTGTCGAGCAGGGGATTGATTTCGGTAAACTCAATGCAGCGGACCTTGGAATCATCAGCAAAAAGTTCGAGCAAATGCTTCGCTTCCGACTCCTCAAAACCTCCCGGAACTGGAGTGCCGGTACCTACTGAAATGCTCGGATCCATGGAGTCCACGTCAAAAGACACATAAATCATGTCGCATTCCGCCATTTGACTGATAACCTGCTTCACGATGCTTTCGATTCCTTGAGTGCGGACCTCGGGCACTCGAAAAACCTTAATGCCGTATTTGGCAATGAGTGCATTTTCTGGCCCTTCGGTACTTCGCAGACCAATGTAGGCCAAGTCTTCGGGACGCACTCTTTGGGTCGGACCCTTAAGCTTAATCCAAGATTCACGGGTCACCAAACTCGGTTCGTTTATTTTACAGGCTAGATTGTCTTCGCCCAATGCGGTTGCCAGGGGCATTCCGTGCAGATTACCCGAGGGAGAGGTGTAGGGGGAATGCAGGTCGGCGTGCGCATCAATCCAAACCACCCCGAGCCTCGCCAAGGGAAAAGCCTGCTTGATTCCCGCAATGGTTCCGCCTGCATTGGAGTGGTCTCCACTAATTATCAGCGGGAACTGCCCGTCGTCAAGGGTTTCGGCCACAACGGCTGAGATGCGACGGTACATGCGCACGATGCCTCGAATCCTTTTGCCATAGGGAGTCTCGGGATGACGGTAGAGAAGGGCGTTGTTAGTTTGCACCTTGCGAGGCTGCAGGGACCTAAAAAACTTGGGCTGAATGCGAAAGGATGCACTGCGAATGGCGGCGTATCCGAGGCTCGATCCTCGAGTGCCTGCTCCCAATTCAGACATGGCCGTTATCAACTGCAGCATATTCCAAAGGTAGGAATTGGCCTACCTTTGAACGCAGTCCATGGCCCGAACTTCCAAAAACTCCACGTCGTCGAGATTAAGCGACCTAAAGTCAGCCTGGCTAGACGTCAAGCAGAGCCCATCCCTTCACGCAGTACTCGGTCTGACCGTCCTTTTTATCGGACTCTTGGGCTTTGTTGCCAGCACTTCGACCCTCTTCACTTGGACTTCGGACTACAGTGCCCTTGAGCTGGGTTTTGCCCAGGTTTTGAGCCAGCGCGACATCGTCATTCAAAATACCCTCGGCTCCATCGGCGCAGCGGTGGGCATGGTGGTAACGGTGCGCGGATTTGGTATCGCCTCCCTCCTTCTTTGGACCGTGATCATGGCCTTTGGCTTGCGCTGGGGTTTGGGAATCGAACTCAGGGCACTTCGCTGGGCGAGGCGCAGTTTGCTTAGGGCATTGTTAATTACTTCAGGGCTTGCACTGCTGCCTTGGAACGCCGGCGACGCCGTGGTCGGGGACTATGGACGCGTTATTGCAACCTGGTCCACACACTGGCTAGGCCTTCTCGGGGCCTGCTTGACCTGGATGGTCCTTGCCCTGATCCACACAGTATGGGTTTTTCAGCTGCGTCCGCAAATGCTCGGGCAGCACCTGGCCAACCGCTTTGCGGCAACCGACGCCCTGAATGAAGTCCCAATCGACGAAGAGGCTGAGCTAATTCCCGACGAAGGCCCCTTGGTGGTTGACCTGTTTGGCAGCGAGCCAAATCAAAGTCCGCCATGGAATGAAGACGATGAGGATCTTGCACTCGAGCCAAGCATGGTCGCAGATGATGACCTCGATCTCGAGATTCAATCGACGGTTGAGGCTCCACAGGCCAGCCCCTCACTGGTCAAACCGGCTGCTGCCTCTGATATGGGACCCTACGACCCGAGACGCGACCTTTCGCGCTACCAAACCCCTCCCCTTCAGCTGCTCAATGACTACGGGCAATCCACGGCCAAAGTGGACCAAGAGGAACTGGAGGCCAATAAGGAGCGGATTCTTGAAACCCTGCGCAACTACAAAATCGAGATTTCTAAGATCAAGGCCACCGTGGGTCCAACAGTAACCCTCTATGAAATTGTTCCCGAGGCCGGAGTCCGCATCAGTAGGATTAAGTCGCTAGAGGACGACATCGCGCTAAGTCTGAGTGCTTTGGGCATAAGAATTATTGCTCCTATCCCCGGTAAAGGAACCATTGGCATCGAGGTACCAAACCGTCACCCCCAGATGGTGAGCATGCGGTCGGTGCTGGCCTCAGAAAAGTTCCAGAAGTCTGATATGGATTTACCCTTGGCCTTGGGCAAGACCATCTCTAACGAGGTTTATATTGTTGACCTTGCCAAAATGCCCCACCTCCTGATGGCTGGTGCTACGGGTCAGGGTAAGTCGGTGGGGCTCAATGCGATTATCGCATCGATTTTGTACAAGAAGCACCCGGCTGAGGTAAAGTTTGTACTGGTGGACCCCAAAAAGGTGGAACTGACCCTCTACAACACCATTGAACGGCACTTTTTGGCCAAGCTGCCTGGGGACGATGAGGCCATTATTACGGACACCAACAAGGTAATTTACACGCTGAACTCCTTGTGCATTGAGATGGATCAGCGCTATGAATTGCTGAAGTCTGCCATGGTGCGGAATCTCAAGGAATACAATGTCAAGTTCACTGCCCGCAAACTCAACCCTGAGGAGGGGCACCGCTATTTGCCCTACATTATTTTGGTGATTGACGAGTTTGCCGATTTAATTATGACTGCCGGCAAAGAGGTTGAAATGCCGATCGCTCGGCTTGCTCAGCTTGCACGCGCCATTGGCATTCACTTGATTGTGGCCACACAGCGTCCTTCGGTAAACGTTATCACGGGCATTATTAAAGCGAACTTCCCAACGCGTATTGCCTTTAAGGTCAGTGCCAAGATTGACTCCCGCACGATTCTCGATGCGGGCGGCGCGGAACAATTAATAGGCAAGGGCGACATGCTAATCTCGAGCGGCAACGACTTGATTCGCCTGCAGTGTGCCTTTTTGGATACCCCCGAGGTGGAGCAAATTTGCGAGTTTATTGGGAGCCAGCAAGGTTATCCCGATGCCTACCAGCTGCCAGAATACGAGTCCGAGGAGGGCCGCCTTGGCGGTGGCGGCAACTTTAGTGCCGAGGAACGCGACAGCATGTTTGAAGAGGCCGCTCGCATGGTAGTAATTCACCAGCAGGGCTCGGCATCGCTTTTGCAACGCAAGCTTAAGCTTGGCTACAATCGCGCAGGTCGCTTGGTCGATCAGCTCGAAGACGCTGGAATCATTGGCCCCTTTGAGGGGTCCAAGGCACGCCAAGTTCTGATTCAGGATGAAGTGCAACTTAACGAACGTCTCAAAAACTTATGATTACTCGTTTGCTTTTTACCGCGGGCTTTTGCCTGATTTCCTTCTTCTCGTCAGCGCAGTCCGAAACTCCATTGGCTTATGTGCAGCGGGTGAAGAAGCAGGCCCTCACTTATTCCGACCAAAAGATTGGCTTTACTTCGGTGCTTGACGCGCCAGGGCGCAACGGCCAGCGGGTTCAGCGCAAAACAAGCGGCGAGGTCTGGGTAAAGGGAGAGTCCGCCAAGTTGGTGCTCCAAGGGCAAACCTTCTTTTTCAAGAGCGGAGTGGTTACAACCGTTAGCCCAGAAGACGAAGAAATAACGGTCCGCAAACTCAATGGCGATGCCAACCAGTATACTCCTGCGGTGCTACTTGGCAAGTACGAGAAGAATTCTTCTTTTGCATGGGCAGGAACTGAAACGATCGCTGGTAAGACAATCAAGTTCGTCAGTATGATACCCAAGAACGATCCCGACGTAGCCAAAGTGATTCTTGGAGTCGATACCAAAACCTTGAAGCTGTATAGCTTTACCGAAGAGGCAAGGAACGGAACGAAGTCTACAGTCACCATGCTGTCCTATGAAACCAACAAGGGTTTGACTACCAACGACGTGGAGTTCAAGCGATCCAACTACCCGGCGAACTACGAATACATCGCGCCTAAAGTACAGTAAGCGATTTGGGTAAGCTAGACCGCTACTTTATCGCGAACTTCATACAATTATTTGCCAAAACACTGGCGATGAGCGTGTTCATACTGCTCATGCAAATGGTTTGGAAGTATATGGATGACCTTGCCGGTCGGGGAATTTCGCTTTGGCGCATCCTCGAACTAATGGGCTACTGGTCGGTGTCTATTTTACCCATGGCGGCACCCATTGCGGTCCTTTTTGCGGCCATCATGGTTTATGGTCAATGGGCGGAATCGCGAGAATACGCCGCAACGAAGGCCTCGGGATTTTCCTTTCTTCGCATGCTTAGGCCTCTGTTTTTGGTACTGAGTGTTATTGGAGTTCTCATGTTTTTGGTGAGCAACAACTTCATTCCAGTCGCCAACTACAAAGGAGAGAATTTATTGCTGAACATCGCTCGTCAGAAACCCACGTTCAAACTAAAGCCAGGGGTTTTTGTAGCGGGTCTCGACGGATTCAGCGTGAAAATTGGCCGCAAGGAAGAGAACCGAATCTATGATGTAATCCTTTATGACCATCGAGAACGGGGCCAAGGGAACGTTGGGGTCTTGACCGCTCCCGAAGGCGAAGTGCGCTACCCCGAGGGAAGTCCAACGATGACCCTCGTACTTCGCAACGGCAGAAGCTACCTTGACGTGAAGGAATCAATACGACAGGAGCGGCTGCGGCAGGGTTCTATGGTGGCCGAATTTGACAGTATGGTAGTACGGCTTGATATGTCTTCGTTTTTGCTGGGGGATTTAGGCGGGGTTCAGCGCAGCAATGAGTACAACATGCTCACCATAAGCCAGCTGGATACCTCGATTGACCTGATTGAAGGCCAAATAAAAGCCCGTGTTGCAGAAGTTTCTAAAGGAATGCAGCGAAAGTTGGGGGGATGGGTTGGCGACAGCCTAATCGGATTTTCAGAGGCTGACCCCAAATTAACGGTTTCTGAAAGAATTCAGCCCATTCACCGCTATCGGGCGACCCAAAGCGCCCTGAATCTGGCGCAGACTAATAGGGATTACATGAATCAAATAGCCTCAGAATTGGATTGGCGCAACCAACACCTCTCCAGGCATTATTTAGAGTGGCATAAGAAATTCAGCGTGGCCGTGGCATGTATGCTTTTGTTCTTCGTAGGCGCAGCACTAGGCAGCATCATTCAGCGCGGCGGCTTTGGTTGGGCTTTTGTGTCGAGCGTGCTTTTGTTCCTACTGCATTATGTACTCACTATGGTTTCTGAAAAACTCGGACGCACTTGGGTACTGAGTCCGTTTTGGGCCATATGGGGACCAAACCTTGCCCTGATGCCGATTGCTTTATTTATGGTTTGGTGGGCCTCTATCGACGGGCAATTGCCCCTTCATTGGATTCGAAGACGCATTAAAACCAGCGCTCAGTGAGAATTCTGCATTTATGCAACAAGGTGCCCTTCCCAGGGCGCGACGGGAGTAGCCTTGCCATGGAGGCCATGATACGCATTGAGGCGTCCCTAGGGCATGAGGTACAGGTTGTTGCGCTAAACACCGACAAGCATTGGGTGCATCATCCCTCCTCCCCGATTGCTGGGGCGTCCCTCGAAGCCATTGATCTCCAAACGGCACCCCGCTGGAACACGGCCTTGGCTAACCTCTTTGAGCGGCAGAGCTACTACGCGAGTAGGTTTTGGAGTGCCGAGGCAGCAAGTCGGATTGAAATCCTTGCAGTCACTTGCGACTTGGTGGTTTTTGACAGCCTATTTATGGCAGTCTACCTGCCGCATATTGGCAACAAACCCAGTGTGCTTCGGGCGCACAACGTTGAGCATTCCATTTGGCAGCGCGGACTCTCCGAAGAACCAATCCTCCGAAGATTTTATGTTTCCCTACAGGCCAAGCGCTTAAAACGTTGGGAACACGAGGTTTCTGCTCAAGTCTCGCGCATTTGGACCATCAGCAACGAAGACCAGCTTTGGTTTGCCATAGCACATCCAGGAGCGGTTCAATGCCTACCCTGCAGCGTCGATTTTCTCAATGGTTCCTGGGAGCAGAGCGGCGCCTCCTCTGCGTCGGCCTACCATCTTGGCGCCATGGATTGGACACCCAACATCCGAGGAATGCGGTGGTTCATCGATGAGGTTGCGCCAAAACTAAGGAATGCTGAGCTTGAGGTTTTTAGCAAGCACTGGCCATTTGAAGCTTCAACAGGTCCTGTCAAGCACCAAACCCATGACCTTGACTTTCAAAAATTTGGAGTATTCGTTGCCCCAATCCGTAGCGGAAGCGGAATGCGCATCAAGCTTCTCGAGGCAATGGCACGAGGTAAGGCCATTGTAACCACGAGCCTTGGCGCAGAAGGCCTAAAAGCGCAGCACCATGTTCACCTACTTATTGCGGACTCCGCCGAGGATTTTGCTGCTGCCCTAGACTTGCTCTGCAGCAACCTTGATCTTCGCAGCCGAATAGGCAATGCTGCTGCGGCCCATGCCCGGCAAACGTTTAGCGACGAAGCGGTTGCCTTGGAACTCAGCAAGGAACTTGCGACCTTTAGCCACTAATGGAAGCTATAGCATTGATTTTTTGGGGGCTTGCTCTGGTTCCCTACAGTCTTTTTCCCTTGGTTCTGAAGGCCTTAGGTCAAAAACCGAAAAGCCTAGAAGAAGCCAAGCAGCAGCCTAAGCTGCCTAGGGTATCGGTTGTTTTTGCGGCCTACAACGAAGAGGCAAACCTGGCCCGCATGCTCGACCATCTCCTGGCACAGGATTACCCTGGCGAATTGGAAGTTTGGGTGGGTTCCGACCAAAGTACCGACCGAAGCGACGAGGTTTTATCGCAGTACAGCGCAAAGCACCCCTCCATCCATTGGATTCGAATGGAGCAGCGCTCGGGCAAAGCACAAATAATCAACCGATTGGTGAGCGAATCAAAGGGAGATTGGTTGGTGGGCACCGACGCAAATATTTTGTTTGCCCCCGACTGCATTCGCCAACTTCTTCTCGAAGCCGAGTTAAATCCCAAGGCGACGGTGGTGGGCGGATCCTTGTTTTACCGAGGCATGGGCGAATCCGCGGGCCGGGGAATTGCCGACCAAGAGCGCTGGTACATCAATTGGGAGAACTTTGCCAAACGCGTAGAGTACGACCGAACCGGCTGCGCCATGGGAGTCGAAGGAGGACTATATGCCATTCGCCGTGAAGCCTTCCGCCCCATTCCATTCGGGACTTTTATGGAGGATTTTTATCTGAGCTTCTCTGCCATGCTCCGCGGTGAAGACGTTGCCTGGTCTATTAACGCAGTCGCGAGCGAAGACGTCAGCCACGACCGCAACCCAGAGTTCAATCGCAAAGTGCGCATTGCACACGGAAATTGGCAGAATATTGGACGCTTTATTGGCTCCCTTCACAGGCTTCGGTTGCCGGTGCTTTTGCTTTTTTTAGGGCATAAGCTGCTGCGCTGGACTGCGCCGCTCCTGGTTCTTGGTGGAATACTCTTGGGACTTGTCCCCGGCCAGACTTGGTCCGAGGGCGGACAAATAGCCTGGACCCTCTTTGCCGGATTATCTGCCTATACCCTTGCTTTAAGAGCCTTTGCTTTGACTCCCCTCGATCGAGTACCGGGTCTGCGCCTACTGAACCACCTGCTGCTAATGAACCTAGCTTTAGGCCTTGGATTCCTGCGCTACCTTCGCGGCCGAACCAACGGTGTTTGGGAACCGACTCCACGTACCAACGAATGAAAAGCACTCCATTTGCTTCGATTGAAGAAGCGCTCGACGACCTAAGGGCCGGCAAGATGATTATTGTCGTTGACGACGAAGACCGCGAAAACGAGGGCGACCTCGTGGCCTTGGCAGAGGGAGTAAGCCCCAAAACCATAAATTTTATGGCCACGCACGCACGAGGCCTCATCTGTGTTCCACTTGTGGACCAACGCTGCGACGAGCTCGACCTACATGCCATGGTTCAGCGCAATACAGACCCCCACGAGACCGCATTTACCGTGAGCGTAGACCTTGAAGGCCATGGAGTTAGTACTGGAATCTCGGCCCAAGATCGCGCAAAAACCATCAATGCTCTGGCCAATCCCAATACGGTCGCTGTGGACTTTCGCAGACCGGGGCACATCTTCCCACTGCGTGCTCGTCCTGGAGGCGTGCTTCGCCGCGCAGGGCATACCGAAGCGGCCATTGACCTGGCTCGTCTTGCAGGAAGTCGTGCGGCAGGAGTTATTGTAGAAATCATGAACGAAGACGGGAGCATGTCTCGGCTTCCCGAGCTCGAGGTAATGGCGGCGAAGCACGATCTGCGCATCATTAGTATCGAGCAGCTGATTCGCTACCGCATGGAACGGGATCGTCTTGTTCACGAACTGCAGTCCTACCGTCTTGAAAGCCCCTACGGACCTTGGGAGGTGCGAATTTATGGGCAGTCCACCTCGGACCAACGGCATGCGAGCTTCAGCTTCGGCACTTGGCATGAGCAAGACGATGTTTTGGTCCGCATGCAGAGCGGGCCCTTCGGCAGCTCCCCATGGCTGCACTTTGAGGCATCCGAGGGCAGCAATTCGCTTCACTTCGAGGCGTCTATGAAAAAAATTGCTGAGTGTGGATCGGGCTGCATCGTCTGCCTAAACCAGCGCGGACTTGCACCTGATTGGACGCAATGGAACCCCTCGTCGCCCCCGACTGCGGCTCGATCCATGGGCCAAGACCCACTCGACTACGGAGTCGGCGCTCAAATTCTCCACGGCTTGGGCCTTCGAAGGGTTGTGCTTCTCACGCAGAATCCTATGCGTCGAGTTGGAATTGACGGCTATGGCCTGCAAATAGTGAGCAACGAAAGCCTCTACTAGTTCTTTTTTGGGCCTTGCAGCAGTTGACGCCAAGAGGCGCCACTTTGCTCATAACGGATTCCGATGCCCTGTCGCTGGCTTCCTACCACCCCAGTTTGTAGCATTTGGTTGTTTTTGTTCTGGTAAGCCTTGGTGGACCATCGACCGTCTTCAGACAGCTGGTACCGAATTTCAATATCTCCCAAACCAATGCTTGGCTGCGATTGGCCTATGGGTATGCCCCACTCCGTTTGAATGCTGAGGCGATCATCCAAAAAGCTCCTGCCAATACTTGCTTCCATCTCGCGCTGAGCGGCGGCGCTGTTGCTCGAATAGGCTAGGTTTACATCCCAATCTGCTCCTAATCCTTGGGTCACAAAATTGCTGAATTGGGAGGCTAGTACCTGCGTGGTGTTGCTTTCAACGGCTTGCATACCTTGAGCTGACAGGGGTGAAGAACCCAACCAAAATGAACTAATAGTCAACAAACTAAGTACTTGAGTAGTCCGCTCGTCGGAATAGCTCAATCGGCTTGCCAAAGCGGCTTGCGCGATTTCTCCTGCATTGGGCATTCCAATGTCAAAGGCGAGCTGGGGCTGAAAAAGCGGACCCGTTGCCGTCAGGCGCACGTCCAGGTTTTGCCGACCCGCATCAGGCAGCGAGAGGTAGTCCTTGACGTCAGCTCGAGTGCGGTAGAGTGCAGATAGGTTCATTTGAGCCGCGTAGGGGTCGCCGGACCACCGAATGGTTCCTCCCGTAACCAAACTAAAGGGTTTGTTGATTAGGTTGCCGAGGGTAAACAAATAGGTTCCCCGGTCCATGGTCAGGTTGCCTCGAAGCATCATGTCGCCCACCCAGGGAACGTCTAGGGATATTGGGCCGGTTCCGCGGGCCTCGATAACGTCGCCAAGCGTTTCATCAAGGATCAATTGAGCCAAGATATCCTGGGTCACCTCGAGGTCAAGGTGAAGGTCAAACTTGAAATCCTCGGTGTTACGCTGCCGCGGCTTGAGGGGCTCGGCTCGACTGCGGAAAGTTAAAAACTTTACCTCTTCAAGCGAAACGGGCGCATCCAAGGGGAGTACGAAAACTGAGGAATCGACCGATTTAGCACTGACATTCATGCGAAGGGACGAGGCGCTTCCCTTGAGGTCTCCAGTACCCGAAGCCACCACATACCCATAAAAATCTGCCTTGGGACTAGGCGGTAAATCCATAACCACCATTCCCTCGGTCTTGAACCTTAAATCAATAAATTGCTGCGCTTCAAAATTGAGATTGACCGAAACTTCTGCGGAACCTACTCCCCGATGGTCGGCAAACCGGCTTGGTCCCATCTTAAGGGACTTTTGCCCCAAAACCCAAGGAGCCGTGCCGCGCAAGCCAAGACCCAAAGCGGGAATAGTCAAGCCAGCGTTGGTCCAAAATCCGCTCCCCTCCCACCGTATGTCCGAAAAATTAGACTGTGCGGAGCATTGTGCCCGTCCCTTAATTCGACCATCAAGCGCATTTATCGCTCCGTCGGCAAAGGGCCTTGCCCAGCGCACCGGAATGCTAATTTGCTCGCTGACCGCCTCTAGGCCATTGACGCCGTAGCTGCCATTAACGTGCAAAATTGCCGTATCTCCATGGTCCCAGCGGAGGCTCAAATCGGCAGCCTCCCGGTCGGGAACAAAATCAAGACCAAGCGAAACCCCTCCCAAGGGCTGCTGCTTCATGCTGAGGTTTTCTGATTGAAGTCCGCCCGAGACCGCCCAGCCAGCCTGCCGGTTCATGAACTTGGCATCAATCGAGACCGAACCACCGAATTCAAACTGCTCAAGGCCCGCAACCTTGGTCCAGAAGGGCAGATTGAGCCCGCGCGCGCGGAGCCTTAAAAACTCTCCCTCGATGGGGCTCCAGGCCCCGTCCAAAGCCAATTGCCCCTCTGAACAGTTCCAAAAAAGCGCCTCGTCTAGGGCCACGCGCCCCTTGTTAAAATCATAGGAAAATCGGTCTGCGCCCTGCAAAATTCCGTGAATTCGCAGGCTGTCGCCGTCCTCAGGTTTGTACCACGCGTCACCGTATCCGTCGACCAAGCGGCCGTTCCACTTGCTTCCGTAGGGCCAAATCTGCATTTGAGCCTCAAATTCTCCACCCCGCGGGTGGTTTGCTAGGCCCGTCAACTGAACTTTTAGGCTGTCTCCTGGTCGAGCAATCAAAACAGCCTCCGCCTTCTCGGGACCGTCCCAAGTAAGTTCGTGGCGGACCATGGACGCATTGGCCAGATAGTCCCATCGGCCGATTTGGCCCTTATCGAGGTACTTAGCCGAGCCGCGGGTAAATTGCTCGCTGTTCTCCAGGTGAACCTCCAGCGAGGGCCCCAATGCATCCAATTTCTTCAGGCCAAGGGAATCTAGTATCTGCAGTTTGCCCGCTACGAGTTGGGATGCTAAATCCGAACTACTTGAGGCCCCAAAGTTCCATTGGTCCGGGCTGCGCTTGAACATGGCCTTAAGCTGGTAGTCCCCCCACGAAGCCTCAATATTCCATGCATTGCTTGACTGAGTCGCCTTGAACCGAGCTACCGTTGCCAGGCTGTCTTCTGCAGAAGCGACTAGGGCATTGGGCTCTAAAGCCGACCAAAGTGCCCTAACCCGGTGCACTGAAGGGAGGTCCTCAAGGGGTTTTAAAGGGCTTAAGGGCAACCACAAAAGTGCAACAGACCGCAGGCCGTAGTCGCCTTGAGCCTCGATTCTGCCGTAAGTCGACTCCTCCACGAGGGCTCGCCACCGGCTGCTTGTTCCGCTCAAATCAATCGAAGTAAACTGCGCTCTTTGCTCCAACCATCGAGCATTCAGGTTTTTGCCTTGGACCGTCCAGTTCGAATCGGAATAGTTGGCCTCGAGGCCCCCGTGAAGCAGCCACTGGCTGCGGTCGGGCTGCTTGGTCGAATCAGCCCTCAAAGTAGCTTTAACCGAACCGTCGCGCTCGCTGGCCCGCAGGGCGAGGCCCGGAGCCCTAAGCTCGAGCTCGTGGACTAATTCGCCCCATCGTCCCTGAGCATGCGCCTCAAACTGACCCCATTGCAAGCGCTGCTCGGGCATTTTCCATTCGTTCTTGCTCTGGTAGGCATTTAAAACAACCGCATTCGATGAGTCGTCCGATACCGCTATGCGAATTGCCTTGGGCGAATAATTCACTTCGGCCAAAAGGTTGGACCAGCGTACTTCGGCTTCTGCGGCGTCAGAATCCATGCGAATCTTGGCCTCAATAAGACTAGCGCCAGGCAGATCAAGTCCCAGGCTCGCGTCAAGTCCCAGAGAATTCGAGGCCCAAACCAGCTGCTTAATGCGGAGCTTAGAGGGGGCAATCAAAGTGTCTCCCTGAACGTCGCGCGCCCAAAAACCCAGCTCTACCTCACCAATCTCGCAGGAAAAGACCGAGGTACTGGAGTCTGAGGGGTCGGTCCAGGGACTGAACCAGTCCAGCCACTTGGAGTCAGGAATACCACTAACCACTAAGGAATCCAGAATGAGTCGGTCTGCATAAAGTCTTCCCTTGCGCCATCCCAGGCCCGTGAGTTCGGCACTGCCCAAGAACAAGCCCTCCTCGGCCCGATGAATGCGTAATCCATTAATCTCAATTCCTCGCAACGGCTTCCAGGTAATGGAGCGGAACTCCATGCGAGCAGAGTCCGCCAAAGGATTGGCCTCAAGGTAGCCTCGGACCCATTTTTCTGCTGGGCGGCTGATCCAAACAGGGTTGAGCGCGAGCATGGCAAGGGTCAGGCCCAATACACCTATTAGACCAGCGAGAGTCCAAAGTGAAATTTTAACAATGCGCACAGCCATGCCGTGAAGTTACGGACCTAATTTTGTGCCATGGCCGGCAATGAACCCCTAATACTCTCTATCGAAAGCAGCTGCGACGACAGCGCTGCGGCAGTTCTTCGGGGTCAGAGGGTATTGTCCAATGTTGTCTACGGCCAATCCGTGCACGAGCAGTTCGGCGGAGTCGTTCCTGAACTCGCATCCCGAGCGCACAGCCTTATGGCAGTCCCAACCGTACGGGCGGCGATGGAGCAGGCTGGAATTGCCTACAGTGACCTCGATGCGGTTGCAGCCACCGAGGGGCCAGGGCTCTTGGGATCCCTACTTGTCGGCCACGGAATGGCCAAATCACTGGCCATGTCGCTTGAAATTCCCTTCATTGGCGTCAACCACATTCAAGCCCACGTTCTTGCGCACAGCCTAATAGAACCGCGCGTTCAAGAGAATCCGCTTCAGGGCTTCCCTTTTTTGGCATTGGTCGTGTCGGGCGGACACACTCAGCTTTTTGACGTGCGATCCGCCTTTGATTTTGTGCTTTTGGGCGGAACCCTTGACGATGCCGTCGGTGAGGCATTCGACAAAACTGCCAAAAACCTTGGTCTTCCCTACCCCGGCGGGCCCGAGGTGGATCGGCTCGCGGAACTGGGCGACCCCAGCACCTTTGTTTTTGCCAAAATGCAGACCGCCGGGCTCAATTTTAGCTACAGCGGACTCAAAACCAGCATTCTTTACAGTATTCAAAAGGAACTGCGCAGCAACCCCGACACCCTGAAGGACCAACTCAATGATTGGTGCGCGTCGGCTCGGCAAACCCTGATTCAACCCTTGCTCGAACGGCTCGACCGCGCGCTTGGCCCTGAGCATCAATTTGTGGTACTGGCCGGCGGAGTCGCCGCCAATTCCTTGCTGCGCCGTGAAGCAAAAGCCTGGGCAGCCCGACGGGGAGTTCCCATAGGCATTCCACCCCTTAGCTATGCCACCGACAACGCCGCAATGATTGGAGCGGTCGCCTACTACGCCTATCAATCAGGGCGTTTTAGTTCCCTCAATGAAGCCGCCAGCGCAAGGCTAGAAGTACCTTCGCTTGATGAATGATGCACCAAATCGCAGCCCAAGCCGCAGCTTAGGTCGCACCGAATTGGTGGACTTGCCGCAGCTCCCATGGCTTGGTGCCAACGCAGTCATCGACAGCGGGGCCTACCACTGTGCCATTCACTGCATCAATTTTCACCTAGACGGCGATGCGCTGCTGGTTACCTGGCAGGGCGGGACGGTCACGCGGCATGAGCAGTTTCGTAAGGTGACGGTAAAATCCAGTTTTGGTGACAAGCAAGAACGCTACCTAATTTACTTACAGCTTCGCGTTTATGGCGAAGATTTTAACCAAGAGTTCAGCCTATCGGACCGCTCTCGCATGCGGAATCCTTTGCTTCTAGGGCGAACCTTTTTGAAGCGCGGATTTATAGTGAACGTGCGGCGGCGAAACTCCTCAGCGAAGTACCTTTCGCGAACCATCCCACCAAGTCCTGCCGCTCCATGATTATACTTATTTTGTCAGCCAACCGCAATCTTTACTCCACCCGCAGGCTTGTGGAGGCAGCGGAATCCCGCGGACACCAGGTCAAGGTCATGAATATTGGGCGCAGCTATGCCGTTCTTTCTGCCAATGAACTCGACATTTACTACGGAGACCACCGAATTGAAGGGGTCGATGCGGTGATTCCAAGAATTGGGGCATCGATAACTATTTATGGCGCTGCAATGCTCCGTCAGCTCGAGATGAAGCAGGTCTTCACTCCCGTGAGCAGCCTTGCCTTAGTGCGGTCCCGAGACAAGCTTCGCGCCCTGCAGATTCTAGCCAAGGCAGGGGTGGCCATTCCACGAACCGCCGTTGCCAAGCAGCCCTCTGACGTGGACGCACTGATTAAAGAAGTAGGCGGAGCCCCTCTGGTAGTCAAACTCTTGGAGGGCACTCAGGGCAAGGGAGTGGTTTTGGCGGAGTCCAAAACAGCTGCGCGAAGCGTAATTGAGGCCTTTTATTCCCTTGACGCCAATATTTTGGTGCAGGAGTTCATTAAAGAAGCCAAAGGAGCCGACATTCGCGCCATTGTGGTGGGAGGTAAGGTCGTTGCCGCCTACAAACGCCAAGGCCGCGAAGGCGAATTTCGGAGCAATTTGCACGGAGGCGGTCAGGGAATTCCCATCAAACTCAAGGCAAGCGAGCGCGCCATGGCCGTGAAGGCTGCCAAAGCCCTAGGACTTATGGTCGCAGGGGTAGACATGCTCCAAAGCGCCCGTGGCCCCTTAATCATGGAGGTCAATTCCTCTCCCGGATTGGGCGGAGTAGAATCCGTCACCGGAATCGACGTGGCCGGCCACATCATAGACTACATAGCTGCCAACCATCTGCAGTCCAAGGCCCAGTCCAAGGACAAAATCGGAGTCTAAATGCACCATTTTTGGGGACTTAGGCAAGGCCGTAATTTAATTTTAAATGAAGAAGAAAGCCGGCATGCTCGAAGCGTGCTTAGGCTCTCTGACGGCGACCTCGTGAGGGTCCTTGACGGCGAGGGATCGGCCTGGGACGGTGCGCTTCAGTTCATCAACAAGCGAGACGCAATGGTGGCCAATGCCCTTGAAGTCCCAAACTACGGGGCTGTTTCGGGCTCCTTTCACCTCTATGTGGCTCCGACCAAAAACCTCGACCGCCTGGAGTGGCTGCTTGAAAAATCCGTAGAAATGGGCATTCATTCCCTGACCCTTTTGGAATGCGCCCGTTCGGAGCGAAGGAGGCTCAAACTCGACCGACTGGTACGCGTCATGCAAGCAGCCTGCAAGCAAAGCGGCAAGGGAAGGCTGCCCCTACTCCATGGCCCCATTCCCTTTGCGCAAGCATTGGAGAACTGCACCTGCGAGCAAAAAGCCATTGCGGCCTTAATAGACGGAGCGGATTCTCATTTTCTACCGCCATTGATCCGCAGCAAACCAGGAGAATCCTGGTCGGTTTTTATTGGCCCCGAGGGAGACTTCAACGAGTCTGAAGTGTCGGCCGCGCAATCAAAGGGATTCGTCTTAGTGCACTTGGGCCCCCACCGACTGAGGACAGAAACCGCCGGACTTTATGCGGTAGCGGCATTTGCCCAGCGTTTGGTCAGCTAAAAAACCTCGTCGAGCCCGCCCAAGGCCTGGGTTTGCACAAAATGCAGCGCTGCCTCCATGGCTTCGTGGGCATAATAGTCGCCGGGGCTAGCCGCATATTCCCGACGGAATGATGCCTTCAAGGCCTCAAGCTTGGGGCCTAAGTCGCGGACGCTGCGCTCTGAGGCCTGAACCGCACAAAGCCATTCCATAGCCAGTATGCGCTCAACGTTCCCCAAAACTTCGTACAGGTCGGTCGCGGCGTTGGCGCCCATGCTCACGTGGTCTTCTTGGCCGGCGCTGCTGTCTATACTGTCGGCACTTGCAGGGGTAGCACGCTGCTTGTTGCGGCTCACTAGGGCCGCAGCTGCGTACTGCACGATCATAAGGCCACTCTCTACGCCACTGTCCACAGCGAGAAACATGGGAAGTCCGCGCTTGCCAAGGCAGAGCTGGTTGATGCGGCGCTCGCTTATGCTGCCCCACTCTGCACTGGCAATTTTAACGTAATCAAAGACCAAAGCAAGGGGCTGGCCGTGAAAATGACCTGCACTAACGCCGTCGCCAGAATCGGTGAAAACCAAGGGATTGTCGGTTACCGAGCAGGACTCGGTTTGAAGTACCCGCAGGGCATGGGTCCAAGCGTCTCGGCTGGCTCCGTGAACCTGGGGCATGCAGCGAAACGAGTAGGGATCCTGAACGTGGACTTTGCCGTAGTGCCACCCGGGCGAACCATCGGCCCAAGTGCGTACGCTGCGCGCCACCCCTACCTGGCCATGGTGCGGACGCAGAGCATGAACACGTTCCTCAAAGGGCGAGGGCATTCCGTCATAGGCAAGTAGGGATGCGGTTCCCACGGCGTCGGCCCAATGCGCTATTGCCGCAGCCTTGATTGCGCTAGCAAAACCAACTGCCTGCATGAACTGGGTTCCGTTAATGAGCGCAAGACCCTCCTTGGCCTCGAGTACTTGCGGGCTTAAGCCCAATTCCGCCCAAAACTGAGTTGCCAATTTGCGCTGGCCTCGATGGTGCACAAAGCCTTCGCCAATCAGGGCAAGCGACAGGTGCGCAAGGGGTGCCAAGTCACCCGAAGCCCCGAGGGATCCCATAATGGGCACCTCCGGTAGGGCGTCTTCCTTGAGCAGGACGAGCAGCGCATCCAAAAGTTCGGGCCTAACGCCCGAGTGCCCGAGGGCTAGGTTACGCGCCTTGGTAGCGAGCATTAACCGCACCATAGCGGGCTCCGCCAAGGGTCCCGACCCTGCCGCATGGCTAATAATTAGGTTGCGTTGAAGCTTTTGAAGGTCCTGCCGCTCCACTGCTATGGTGCACAAGGCGCCAAACCCCGTATTTACCCCATAAACGATGCGACCCTCTTCAATTCCGCGGTCCAAAACGAGGCGATTTGCCGCTACGGCTTCTCGGTCAGCGCGCTCAAGCTGAAGCTGCGCCTGGCCCCTTGCAACGCTCTGCCACTGGCTAAGGGTCCATTCGGCGGTTAGGTTTAGTGCATTCAATGGCATAAGTTTGGGTTTCAACAAAAGTAGCGCGAGGCGTGTTAGAGTTTTTATGAAAACATACTTTATAATTGGTCATCGTAGCGGAATTGGACGCGCCCTTGCCGAATTGCTTCTTCAGCGCGGAGACTACGTCCTTGGCCTGTCGCGCCAGCCGGCTGACTTTTCGCATGCCAACCTTCGCGAAATTCAAGCCGATATTGTAACCTGGGACGGCTCTGGGCTTCCCGAAGAACTCGACGGGTTGGTCTACGCTCCCGGCAGCATCAACCTAAAACCCTTCAAGGGTTACAAGATCGAAGACTTTAGGAACGACTTCGAAATCAATGCTCTTGCTGCGGCCTTAACGCTCCAGAAGGCCGAGAAAGCGCTTCGTGCAGCCCAAGGTTCTGCACTGCTCTTTAGCACGGTAGCTGTTTCTCAGGGAATGAGCTACCATGCAAGCATTGCCATGGCTAAAGGCGCTGTAGAAGGTCTCGTGCGGTCCCTTGCAGCGGAATGGGCTCCTGCAATGCGGGTCAATGCCATAGCCCCGTCCATCACCGATACTCCCTTGGCGAATAAAATACTCGGCAACGAAGCCCGCGCGGCGGCAGCGGCAGAACGCCACCCCCTAAAGCGCGTCGGCCAAGTAGCTGATTTGGCCCATGCTGGCCTTCTTTTGCTCGACAATTCATGGATCAGTGGCCAGGTTTTGGGAGTCGACGGCGGCATGAGCAGCCTTCGCCCCTAGTGATTACCGAAGCCCTTTGGACCCAATGGGCGCCGCGCTACAGGGCCCAGTTCTTTAATTCCCTAAGCGGGCCTCGACAGGTCGGCTTGCTCACTTCGTTCTCGCCCGAAGGCATTGCCAATGCGGCCGTGTTTAGCCAAACCCTTCATGTGAGCGCCAACCCGCCCCAGCTTGGTTTTCTGTTTCGGCCCCTAACCGACGAGCACCAAGGGCTGCGCTACTGCAGGGAGCAACAAGCCTTCGGCTTTCATCTTCTGGGCGGACAGCAGTTCGAGGCAAGGCAGCTTCACCAGTGCAGCGCTAAGTATCCTGAGGGTCAGAGCGAGCTTGACTCCGTCGGCCTACCCTGGCAGTCCTTTGAGCACATTCCTGCCCCTCGCATCACCTCGGCTTTGGTTGCTTACGGACTTCGACTCGACGAAGAGCACCTTCTCGCCAACGGCAGTGTTTTGTTGGTGGGGTCCGTCGTTGAGGTGCACCTTGCCCCTTCAATGACTATCGAAGAATATGGATTTGTGCCAATGCCCCAGGACCATTTTACCGCACAAGGTCTTGACACCTACTTGCACAGCAAGACCGTGGCTCAGCTTCCCTATGCGGAAGTTAATGCAGAGGTGACCGATCCATTGCTCAAGCCATAAACCGTGCGCGGAGTAGCCAAGAATAACCTGCCCCAAGGACTGCATCCAATGCGGCCGACCCTTTGCCTGGCGCAAAAAATGGGAGCGCGACTGGGATCAGGTCAAATTTTGCTCGGACCGCTGCCGTGGGGATTCTAAAAAAACACAAAGCCCATGATTCTTAGACTCATCCTGGGCGACCAACTCAACCCCAAGCACTCCTGGTTTGACAGCCCGCGCGAAGACGTCGTCTACGCCCTGTTTGAATCCGAAGAAGAACTCCGCTACGCCCCGCACCACCGCCAAAAAATGCTCGCCTTCTTGCACGGCATGGAGCGGCTTGCTCATAACCTCGAGGCCGAAGGCCATCGTGTGGCCTACTGGACCCTCGACGACCCCCGGCAGCAAGGAAGCCTTCGGGCAAACCTGGAAGCCCTCCGAGCCGAAATAGAACAAACAGGTCAAACGGTACAAATTGAGTATCAGGAGCCCGACGAATGGAGGCTAAGCGAGTCTTTTAAGGGCCTTGGGACCTGCGTACCGAGCGAACACTTTCTCACCGAGCGAAGCACGGTAGCCAATCAGTTTGCGGGCAAAAAGACCTTCCTCATGGAATCGTTTTACCGAGTAATGCGTCAAAAGTGGAATGTTCTCCTCAATGCGGCAGGCCAGGCAGAAGGAGGAGCCTGGAACTTCGATTCCGACAACCGGTCCAAGTGGGACCCCAAGCAAAGCGTTCCGGCCGAGTGGCGGGCGCACCATAACCTAAGCGAGCTGAATGAACGCCTCGATCGTCATGGAATCCCAAGTTGGGGTGAAGCCAGCGCAGAAGACTTCCCTTGGCCCGCCGACCGAGCCGAAGCACTCAGCATCCTCGACCATTTTATAGAGCACCTACTTCCGCTTTTTGGTCGGTTTCAGGACTCTCTGGCCGAAGATCAGGACTTTCTCTTTCACAGCAGACTATCCTTTGCGCTCAATACCAAAATGCTTAGTCCGCTTGAGGTAGTTCAGCGAGCAGAACAGGCCTATCGCATGGAACCACAGCGCGTTCCCCTTGCCGCCGCTGAAGGCTTCATTCGGCAAATTTTGGGTTGGCGCGAATACATCCGCGGTATTTATTGGGCAAAAATGCCCGAATACCAGAACCTGAACTTCTTTAACCACGACCGAGCCCTACCCGACTGGATGTTCACCGGTAAAACTAAAATGCGCTGCCTAAGCGTCGCAGTGGACCAAAGCCTGCGTACGGCCTATGCCCACCACATTCAGCGCCTTATGGTTATAGGCAACTTTGCTCTTCTGTCGGGACTGGACCCCAGCAAACTCGATGCATGGTACCTCGGCATTTACATCGACGCGGTGGAATGGGTCGAGCTGCCCAACACCCGCGGCATGAGCCAGTTTGCCGACGGCGGCATTGTGGGAACCAAACCCTATGTAAGCAGCGGATCCTACCTCAATAAGCAGGGCAACCACTGCGCGAAATGCACCTATTCCGTCGCCGAAAAAGTGGGCGATAATGCCTGCCCCTTTAACTCCCTTTACTGGCATTTTCACGAACGCAACCGGCACCTGCTCGAGCGGAATCCCCGCATTGGAATGGTCTACCGAACCTGGGACAAGATGAACCCCGATCATCGTGAATCTTTACTTGATCAGGCAGAGCATAACCTAAATAGAATAAACGAGTTATGATTGCCTGGTGGCTCCGTCACGATCGCCGACTCAGCGACAACTCTTGCTGGGAATTTGCACTCAAAGAAGCAGCTAAAACAGGCGAAGAGGTCAGGGTTTTCTTTGCCTGGAACCGCCTCCACCTTGATGCTGGAATTGGTGGAATTCCGCGCATGAGCGCGCGTCGCATCGACTGGACGAAAAAAGACCTTAAAATGATGCGCACAGAGCTTCAAAAACACGGAATCAACCTAGAAGAAACCGAAGGTTCCGCCCTTGATTGGCTTCGAACGCACCGACCGAGTACCCTCACCTACAGCTTTGCGGTGGCTCATGAGGAGCGCCAAGACGAAGCCCAACTTTTGCCCTTGGTAAAGCGGATTCAAGGATTTTGGACGCACAGTATTCTCGAACCAGACAGCATTCCGGGGGGATTAAACCAACTGCCAGAGGTTTTCACCCCCTTTAGGCACAAGATTGAGCGAGAAAACCTCCGCTTTGAATTGCCTCCCTTACTGGTGAAGCCCAACGTGGAATCTCCCACCTCAAGCAGTCTAGCCTTTCCCTTTGAGCCTGGCGAAGCCTCGGCATTAGCCCGTCTAATAGCATACATGGGCAATCCAGAAGGAGCCGCGGAGTACAAGACACGCCGCAATGGTCTTCTCGGGACCGAATATTCCACCAAATTTTCTCCATGGCTGGCATCGGGCGCACTGAGTCCACGCCGAATTTGGCAGGCTTGCCTGTCTCTCGAGGAGTCGCTCGGAGGCAGTCCCGAGGTAGAATGGATCCGCGTGGAACTTCTTTGGCGGGAGTACTTTCAATGGGTCGCCTACCGTGCAGGCAGCCGACTTTTTATTAAAAAGGGATTTAGGGAGCAGTCGCCCCGAGCCGGATTCAACGCCCGGGCATTCCAACGTTGGGTCGACGGCCTAACCGGTGACGATTTTGTAAACGCAGGCATGCGAGAACTCGCAGAAACGGGCTTTAGCAGCAACCGCGCTCGGCAGAATTTAGCGTCCTACCTGATCCACGATCTCGGCATCGATTGGCGCTACGGTGCCGCATACTTTGAGGCGCAACTGCTTGACTACGACCCGGCGAGCAATTGGGCTAATTGGGCCTATTTGGCTGGCGTGGGCAACGACCCCCGCCCTGTTCGGCGATTCAACACGGTCAAGCAGGCCCAAGACTACGATGCCAACCGAGCTTTTCGCAAGGCTTGGCAGCAGTAGTAACGATAAAAACTCCGCCTGCATAGTAAATTGCGGCATGCAACAGGACCTACGAATTATCGCACTCTACTTTCGCGGGCTTTTCTATCGCTACGAAAACTCCAAAGGAGGCATTCCCATTGGAGAAACCCTGCTCCTGCAGGAGATGCTCCTGCGCAAAGTAATTGCTCCGCACCCGCTGGATGCGAGCCGTGCCATTCTCACCTTTCGCGGCGAACGATACGCCAAAGACATTGTGCACAAAATGATTCGTCCCGTGCTCTATATTATTTTAAGCATCATCTTGGCCGCTACGCTCCTTGGAATCTAAGCATCTTAAATTTTTGGCTCCCCTTTTACTGCTGCTTTTTGTGGGATTATTGCCAATGGCCAATGCCCAGACCCAGGTATGGGCTTCTGCGACGGTCAAGGCAGCCTTGAGCAAGAGGTGGGATGCCGCCGCATCCATAGAGCAACGATGGCGGGGCACGGAATTCAATCAGTTCGCAGACCTGCGCATTAATCGGGACGCAAAAAATAAATGGAACTACTTCTATGAATTTAGAGCACCCTTCTCTCAAAGCACTAAAGCAAGGCATACTCTGGCTCTCGAGAAAACGTTTAAGCCTAAAATTTCAGGCCTTAAAATCGCAGACGTGAATGCGGGTATTCGCTACCACTTTAACCGCAACGCATCCGTTCGATATGGACTTTATGCCCAGCGCAACCTTGGAATATGGACCCCTGAGGTTAGTTACGAGTGGTGGCACGAGCAATTCAGCCCCTTTTCAAGCCTGCGGCGCACTCGCCTTACCGCAGGGCTTAGCATCAAGCAGGGAAAGCACTTAAAATGGTCCGCAACAGTTGCGATGCAGCAGAACTACCGAGGCTTGGATAACCTCGAAGCCGATTTTGCCATCGTCCGATTGGGCCTGCGCTACAAGGTCTAGGTCCAGGCAAAGGACCCCAAGCCGTCGAGGGTAAGTTCAGTCTGAATTCCAGTCTTTAAGTTTTTGACCTGTATCGACTGTGCTCGCTCTTCCTGAGCGCCAGCCATGACGACAAACTGGGCGCCAATCTTGTCTGCGTAGTCAAACTGCTTTTTAATCTTTGCGGATTCTGGGTAGAGCACGGTTCGGATTCCTATGGCGCGAAGGGATTCGGCTACCCTAAAGGCATAGTCGGCCTCCTGGTCGCCCAATTGAAACACTAGGACCTGTGGGCCAAAGGCGAGGTCCGGGAGAAGACCCAGTTCCTCGAGGCAAAGCAAAATTCGGTCAAGACCAAAACTGATTCCTACACCGCTCAAGCCCGGAGCACCAAAAATGCCTGTTAAATTGTCGTAGCGTCCGCCACCGCC
>JABMNC010000045.1 GCA_013205365.1 Cryomorphaceae bacterium
CTCGCGCAGGGCTAGGCGCAGGTCGTCACCCAACTCCTTTTTTTGCTCTAAAATTTTTGCCCGGTCTGACACCGTAAGGCCCCGAAGCTTTTGAGCCCTGTCGGCAAACACTGTATCGTACTTGGCCTCAAACTGCTTGAGGGTAAGGGCTTTTTCTCCGGTCTCAACGAGGGTGGCACCGCGCCTCCAGTATATATTCTCGAGGAGTTTTGAGAGGTCATTCTCTTGGGCGTACTCGCTGCGCAGGTCGGCGTGAACCAAGTCATTGAGCCGGGCAAGCGCTAGCTCAATCATGCGGTACTGGCTTGATTGAAAACCACTTGCCGGAATGAGCGCCATGCGAAAACGCAAAAACTGCTCGCGATTAAGGCCGTCGGTCATTACGGCAAAAGAGTTTTCGAGTGCCTCAAAGTACCGAGTGCAACGCCGCACGTGCTCGGTCAAGGCGGCGCTATGGGCAGGGGTCCATTCCGCCGTATCGGGCATCGGAGCCGCCACCGCTGCATTCAACTCGTGCAGTACCAGCTTAAAGTAAAGCTCGGTAATCTGGTGGTACATAATAAAAATAGGCTCGTCGTGGTGCTGCGTGCGCGGCTGCTGCAAACTCAGGAGCGTATCCAACCGGATGTAGTCCCAGTAGGTGAGGTAGTCGGCTTCTAAGAGGCCGTCTAAAAAGTCCAGCAGCTCTTGGCCCGAGGTAGCATACTTAGCTCTAAGGGTTTCAAGGCGGCTCTGGATGGCGGGATCAAGGGGGGTCATGGTGCAAAACTAAAGGATCTGGGCGCTCCGCGCGGTTGCCTCGGCCTTCGCAATGGTGAACGAAAACTCCGAACCCTCGTTTAACGTAGAAATCACCTTGACCGAATGACCGTGCGCTTCGACAATGTGCTTCACAATGGCCAAGCCAAGGCCGGTACCGCCAATTTTTTTGGTTTGGGTTCGGCTGCGGTCGGCCCTAAAAAACCGCTCAAAAACGCGCCCGATGTCCTCCTTGGGAATACCAACTCCGTTGTCTTCGACCAAAACCGTAAACGTCCTGTCGCCCGAGTCTTCGATGGCAATACGCAAGAATCCGCCCGCCTCGTCGCGCGAGTACTTAACCGCGTTGGAGATCAGGTTCAGCACCACCTGGTCCATGCGCTCCGGGTCGGCAAAAACAGCGCAGTCCGCTTCGGCGTCAAAGTCGCGAACCACGGTAATGCCTCGCTGCGCAATCCGATCCGACATTTGCTCGAGGGCGTCTTCAATTTGTTCGGTGAGGCTGTATTCCTCTTTTTGGAGCAGCAATCGGTCGGACTCCAGTCGCGCCAGCACGTCCATGTCCTGCACCAGACGAATCATGCGTTCCACATTGCGCGAAGCTTTTCTAAGGTAGTCTTTGCGAATTTTATGGTCCTTAACCCCGTCGATTAGCGTGAGCAAGTAGCCCTGGATGCTAAAAATAGGGGTGCGGAGCTCGTGGGAGAGGTTGGCAATAAATTCACGGCGAACGTCGTCGTACATCCGCAGATTAGAGAGCTCCGCGGATTTTTTCATCACATAGGAGGTTACCTCCATCTCGGCCTTACCAATCTCCTCGGCGTCCGCCAGCAGCGAGGATTGAAACTGATTCTGGTTAGAGATGGTCTTATAAATTTTGAGCAAGCGAGAATGCAGAAATCGTCGCATTAAGTACTCCGTTAAAAAGGCTGTGACACTGGCTATAAGAATGCTCAGCAGGGTAATTTCAAGGTAGGGATCCTCGACGACCGCAAGCGGCAATTGGGGCTTGTTGAGCTGTAGTGCAGCAAGCATGGCAAACCAAACCACTGGCCCAAGCAGGGCGCCAATAAAAAAAGCTATCCGTTCCGGTCGATCGAGCACGACCCGAAGTTACTCTTCAAATTTGTAGCCAACACCCTTGATGGTCTTGATGCAGTCTTGACCGATTTTTTCGCGGATTTTGCGGATGTGCACGTCTATGGTGCGGCCGCCTACAATGACTTCCGTTCCCCAAACCCGATCCATGATGGAGTCGCGGGACCAAACCTTACCAGGCTTGCTGGCCAGAAGGTGAAGCAGCTCAAACTCCTTGCGGGGCATTTCTACAATGCCTCCGTCAAGAAAAACCTGGTACTTCTCCGGGTTAATCTGAAGGTTGCCAATTTCAATACTGCCGACGGAGTCAAAATCTTTGACGTTGCGGCGCAGCAAGGCTTTGACGCGACTTGCAAGGACCTTTGGACGTATCGGCTTGGTAATATAGTCGTCTGCGCCGGCATCGAAGCCTGCAACTTGACTGTAGTCCTCGCCTCGAGCACTCAAAAAAGCGATTAAGGTTCCCGCAATGTCTAGGTTGTTTCTAATTGCTTCGCAGGCCTCAATTCCGTCCATTCCTGGCATCATGACGTCGAGCAAAACCAAGTCGGGACGGTGTTTTTTAACCGCTTCAACGCCTTCGGCTCCGTCTTTAGCCGTGACCACGTGGTAGCCCTCTTTGGTGAGGTTATAGGTGATGAATTCCCGAATATCTGGATCGTCGTCTACCAGGAGAATTGTAGTTTTTTTTGCCATAACCTATTGCCTGTCACAAATGTAAAACCTTTATACCGCGGTATGCATCAAGACGGCCATAATTGAGTCTAATTTAACCTTTAGGCAACACTGAAATAAAGACTCGAAGAGGCTAACTTTGAGGAAATGTATAGGCTTGCCGCACTCTGTGTACTTTGTTTAAATGGTATTCCGCTCGCGGCACAGGCTGGTGAAAACCTGCGAGTTATGGCCTACAACCTGACTTACTTCAGGACCTTTACCTCTTTTTGTACCACAACCAACAATCCGCCAGGAGCCAAAGAGGGCTGGCTGCGCACGGTAGTTGACTACGTGCAGCCCGACCTGCTGGTCTGCAATGAGGTGGACGGATCCAGCGCCACGGCTCACGGTCGAATTCTCAGCCAATGCCTGAACGCCAACGGGATTACTCGCTGGTCCGCGACCGACCTTTACACCAACGGCAGCTCGCTCATTAATGCGATCTACTTCGACCACAATAAGCTTGGGCTTAAGGCTCAGGGAATTATTAGCAAAGACTTGCAAAACAGCAATTTAGTTCGAGGCATTGACGTTCTGAGGTTTTACTACAAAGACTCGCTCCTAGCCTGGAACCCCGATACGGTTTTTTTCACCGTTTTTGCAGCCCACCTCAAGGCCGGCAATACCGCGACCGATGCCGCAGACCGTCAAAAATCCTGCGAGGCCATCATGAACTACCTGGCCACCAAGCCCAGGGACCCCCACTACCTGCTCTGCGGCGACCTCAACATGAGCAAAAGCCAAGAGGGCGGATTTCAGCAGCTTTTGAACTTCAGCAACTCCACGATACGGTTCTACGACCCGGAGAACCAACTCGGGAACTGGTCCAGCAACGGCACCTTTGCCGCAATGCACACCCAATCGACCCGGGATGCTTTGACCAATGACGGATGCTTCTCTGGGGGAGGCCTCGACGACCGATACGACCATATCTTGATTAATCAAACTGCCCTAAGCTCCGCTGCCCGAATGCGCTACCTGCCGGGCAGTCTTAAGCCTGTCGGCAACGACGGCCTCCACTTTAACGTTGCGATAAACATAGGGACCAATAATTCCGCACCCGCCAACGTGCTCACCGCGCTCTATGAAGTGTCGGACCACCTGCCAGTGGTCGCAGACTTTGAAGTAAGCCGGCTGGGCATTGGGGTAAAAGAACTGCGCGGGAACGCAATGCTGCAGCGCGGTATGGATGGCAGGGCCTTTTTGACGCGGATTGCGGTTCTTGAAGATTGGCACGTAGAAACCCTAGATGCCGCTGGGCGCATAATCGAGTCCCGAATTTGGCCCGCGGGCGAGGCCCGCTGGACGAGTTCTGCCCCCCTTAGAGGCTGGCTAATTTATCGCGTCAAAACTCCCTCAGGAGTGGCTAAATTTGCCGCCCCCCAATGATGCATTCACGCTGCCTTAGTCTTGTCTTAGTGGTCCTTGTTCAGGGCGCCTGGGCGCAAACGTTCCAAGAACGAAGCACTTCAGCAAGCCAGGTGCGCATGAGCGTGACCAACGTCGGAACCTTCGGCAACGCCTTTCGCGGCTACCGCGACGGAACAGGAACCCCATCCTGCGAGTACCCCGCCGGCTCGGGCACCGAGCATCTTTTTGAATCGGGAATTTGGGTTGGTGGTATTGATGCGGGCGGTGGAATTCGGGTGAGTACCTCGGCCTACGATGCTTCTCAGGGCTACGCCCCGGGCCGTGGCGGATTTGAATTTACTCCGGCATCGAGCCTTAGCGAAACGTCTTCGCTCAAGGATCACCCCAACTACCGAGCCTCAGCCGTGTCGCACCAGGACTTCACCGCAACCTGCGTCGACACCAACATTCTGATTCCGGGAACCACAATCCCCATTAGCAACCACCTCACTCCCATGGGAATCTCCATGACGATGGCTACCTACAACTGGAACTACCGCTTTAGCGATTTTTTTGTGGTGGTCGACGCCACCCTCAAAAACGTAGGTCAAGAAACCTACGACGACGTATACGCGGCGATTTGGGCCAATAAAGTAGTTCGCAACATCAACCGCACGCCGGCCGGGGCAGGGGGAGCAGTTTTCTACCAGCAGGGCGGCAACGGCTACGACGACAGCCTGCACCTGGCATACCGCTTTGATGCGTCGGGAGATCCGGGTTGGACCGACTCCTATATTGGCCAAAAATTTCTGGGAGCCGAAGACAAAAATGGCTTTCACCACCCGCAGATTGACGGGCTCGAGGACCATTTTCAGGCTTGGGTCTTCAACAACTCCGGGCAGGCTTTGTACTTCTTTCCGACCACCGACGACCAGCGATACATTAAAATGACCCAGGGCCTCAACCAGGATCCCTGCTGGGCTAATCCGGGAGGCGTGCCTTGCGCCTCTGGCACTGGCGCTGACATTCAGGCCCAGCTCAATGCAGCCGGCAACCGAAGCGACCTGCTCAGCGTCGGGCCTTTTCAGGATTTTGCCCCCGGAGACGAAATCAAGGTGGCCTTTGCCTTTATTCTGGCCAAAAAAGTCGACGACGGTCAAGCAAACTCCGCAAACTCCGACGTTCAGCGCAGCAGACTGCTGGCCAACGCGCAGTGGGCACAAACCTGCTACAATGGTGAAGACCAAAATTTTAACGGAATTCTCGACGAGGGCGAAGACCGCGACGGCAACCAAAAAATCACGCGCTACATCCTGCCGAGTCCGCCCGACCCGCCCCAGGTGCGTGCCCTGCCGGGTGACGGTTACGTAGACCTTTTTTGGACCGACCGCAGCGAGCGCAGCATAGACCCCATCAGCCAAAAGCAGGACTTTGCCGGGTACCGCGTTTATGCCAGCCAAATTGGCTTTGACGTAGACCCCAACCAGCGAAACGAGGAAGCCTTCCGCCTATACGGCGAGTGGGATCAGGTGGGCGACGGTGTGTTCAACGAAACGGGCCTAGACGCCATACGGCTCACGGAGCCCATTCGTTTTGTAGGCGACAGCCTGAACTACCGCTACGGTTTGCGCATCGACAACCTCGCCAACGGATGGCAGCGTGCCCTTGCCGTTACGGCCTTTGACCAGGGCGACCCCATCAGCCAATTGGAATCGCTGGAGTCGAGCTTCACGCAGAGTTCCGTTCGCGCCTTCCCCGGGACTCCCGCACAGGCCAGCATGGCCGAGAATTCGCCCTATGCCTACCCCAACCCCTACTATGCCGGTGCCTCTTGGGAGGGCCAAAGTGCGTTCCAAGACGAGAGCCGCCGCTTGATGTTTGCCAATTTGCCAGCGCGCGCAGAAATTCGCATTCACTCCCCAGCGGGAGACCTGCTCGACGTTTTGCAGCACGAGTCTACGGGCAGCGACCAGCTAAGCCAACGATGGTTCCGCACCTTTGCCAGCATTGACGAGCACGTTGTGGTGCTGTCGGGGGGTGAGTACGCCTGGGACATTCTCTCTAAAGACCGCCAAATGATTTCGCACGGATTGTACCGCTACACCGTTTTGAATCTCGAGACCGGCGAAACGTTTTCTTCCCATTTTACCCTTATCAAATAATCCCCTGCTATGAAGCATATTCTACTCCTCGCAGCCTCTTTTTTAGGCTTTAGCGCGCTCGCCCAGACCTACTACCCCATCTCTACGCTGCAGTATGTGTCTCCCTCTCAGTTGGCTGCCTGCAACGACTCCTCTGGTTTTGAAGGCCAAATTGTTAAAACGGTAGGTATTGTAGTCACTTCGGGCAGCCTTTCTGAAGTGCCTTCGGGCTCGGTTCAGGGCGGACACCGTCCCTTCTTCTTCATCGTAGATACCGCCGCGCAGGGCGCGGCTGGTCCGTTTCGAGGAATGGAGGTAATGGGTGTGTACACCAATGCTCAAAACCAGCTTGTTACCCTGCCCAACGTAGAATACCTAGTGGCTGGGGACTTGATTCAATTCATCGGTAAAGTTTCTACCTATAACAACGGAACACAGCTCGAGGCCACCAGCGCAAGCTCTATGACCATTTTGGGAACGCGGCCTATTCCGAGCCCCGCAGTGGTTGCGGTAGGCACCCTGAACGACGCCCAACGCATCAACCTTCCGGTAACCGGCGAGCAGTGGGAGAATTCTTTTGTTGACCTTCAAAACGTGACGGTCACCGAGGTCATTCTTTTTGGGGGCAACCGGGTCAGTTTTAATGTCGTTGACGCCAATGGCAACAAAATCAATGTTTCTGACCGCTTTTTGGCCCAAAAACTCCCGAGCTACCAGACGGTGAATCCTGCTTCGCCGCAAACCACGGGCAGCTTTGTGGTTCCGGTTCCGGGTACTTTTTACAGCAGCCTTAAGGGCATGGTGCGCCACGACGGCAACGGCTGCTTCACTTCGGGAGGCACTAGGGGCTATGAACTCAATCCGTTCCAGGCTTCGCACTACCAAATTGCCTATGCGCCGCCCTACATCAGCAACTTTGAGCGCGATCCCATGGTTCCCACACCCAACCAGAGCCCGGACCTAGAATGCACCATCACCGACTTTGACGGCACCGTAGATTCCGTGCACGTTTTTTACGCAACCAATCCAACGCTGCAGCCCACGCAGTTCACCAAGGCGGTAATGCCCCTAGTAACGGGTTCCACCGACGAGTATGCCTTTACCCTGCCCAATGCGCCCGACGGCACCCTGATGCGCTACTACCTGCGCGCCAAAGACGACGACGGCAACGCCTCCTACTACCCCACTACTCCGGTGGGCCAGGTGCAGCCCAACACCGACTACTACAGCGTGCGGGCTGGCGGAATGAAGGTTTATGACGTGCAGTACTCCCTTGCTTCCAACGGCAATTCGCCCTACTTGGGCAAAACGGTTTCTCTAAAGGGATTCGTAACCGCCTCAACCAAGCCTCACGACCTCGGCTACCTCTACATACAGGATGCCGACGGCGGCCCTTGGAGCGGAATCTGGTGCGTGGGCTCGGGCATCACCCAAATGCTGCGCGAAGAAGAGGTTCAGGTGACCGGCTTGGTTGAAGAAACCTTTGGCATGACGCGCATCAATGTATCGACTATTTCGCGCACGGGCGGACGGCGTGCGATTGTGCCCACCATTCTGAACCCCAGCGACAGCGCGGGTAAGGTCAATTTTGGATGGGAAGCCCACGAGGGCTGCTACGTGCGCCTGCAGGACCCCAACCAAGCCAAGCTTTATGTGTCGAGTACCAACCTGAATTTTGGGGACTATGCCGTTTCGCAGAACGTGGGTGCCGGCTACTGGCGCCGAACCATGGTTATGGCCGGACGCCAGTCTGCCACAGCCTTTGGATCTCTTTATGTGCAGCTGGTGAGCGACCTGCGCTACGATACGGTAGACGGAGAAATGTTTGTAGACCCCATTTTGGTGTCGGATACCATGAACATGGACGCCCTCGAGGGTATTCTGTTTTATGGCTTCAGCAACTACAGAGTGCTGCCCCGCAACAACGACGACTTTGTCGGAATCAACATCACCCTCGACAGCACCGCACTGGTTAGGTCGACCGTAGGCCTGCCCGCCATGGAGGCTGCCTCGCTTTTGGCCTACCCGAATCCTACTGCGGACCATCTGCAGCTCGACGGTCCGGCCGGAACCTGGGTGCTTCGCGATCTTCAAGGCCGCCAGATCATGCATGGACTTCGGGATCAGGGGCCAAGCCAGGTCGATCTAAGTTCGCTTGCATCGGGCGCCTACCTTCTCACCATGGACTCGGGCGGACTTCGGACCACCTACCGCGTAGTCAAGCAATAGTCCGCAGCAGCCATGGCATTCCGCACCCATCCTTTTTTGATGCACCGCAGGGTGCAGGGACTTGCTGCGGCCGGACTTTTATGGCTAGGAATCGCCTGCGACCGCGGCCAGAGCGTCGGCAATATTTTGCCTGAAACGCGAATTTCGCTCGACAGCATCAACCTCTCGGGCGAAGACCGACTGAATTCCGTGGTGCGGCTTTCATGGTTTGGCAGCGACGCAGACGGCTACGTCGTGGGCTACGAAATTCGCGTCGATGAAGGCCCCTGGGTTGGAACCACGCGCACCGACAGCACCATGGTTTTGGCTATTCCTGCGGGGCTAGACAGTGCAGACCTGGCGGTAGAGGTCCGCGCAATTGACAACGAAGGCGGAGTGGATGCAAGCCCTGCGCGCTTAATGGTTCCCATTAAAAACAGCCCGCCAACTGCGGAATTTTTGGGTTCGAGCTTCCCGGACGCTCCGGTTTGGAACGCTCTGACTTTTCAGTGGAACGCCAGCGACCCCGACGGGGCGGAGAGCATTACCGACGTGGAGCTTCGGGTAAACGGCGGCAGTTGGCGGCCCATTGACCGAAACCAAAAACTAGTGAGCCTCGTGCTCACGGCAAACGGCAGTACCTCGCTCTACTACGGAAGCCAAGAAGTGGCTGCCGCAAATTGGGGCTACGTGCTCGACACTGCCGGGCCCAGCATAATGGAAGTTCGCGCTAAAGACCTTGCCGGCGCA
>JABMNC010000046.1 GCA_013205365.1 Cryomorphaceae bacterium
CCGACGGAACCTGGCGCAGCGCAGACTCCATACGGGTTGAGGCCGACGGGCCGGTAGCCACCGAGGGTCCGTCGGGACAGCGGCGCAGTTACCCCGGCGGATTTACCCTTGCTCCGCTCGGGGCGACTGAGCTTTTGGTGGTCAATCGGGTTCCGCTAGAGGATTATGTGGCCGGAGTCGTCAATGCGGAGCTCGGCAAGTACCTGGGGCGCGAGCTTTGGCGGGCTCAGGCGACGGTAGCTCGCACCTGGTGGGCTGCCAACCGGCGCAAGTACGCACCATTGGGCTACCAAGTGAGCGACGACGTGCGTTCTCAGGTTTACCACGGATGGCCCGCTGATTCCACGCGGCGTTTTAACCTGATTGAGGCGGCGTTCAGCACCGAGGGTTTGCTGCTCTACCGCGCCGACACCAATGCCTTTGTGGAGACCCTTTTTCACGCCAATTCAGGCGGAGAACTGATGCCGGCAGCCTGGTACTTCAAGCCAAGCGCCCATCTGGTGAACAAGCCCGACAGCTTTAGTCTAGATTGTCCGCAAACGAATTGGGTAAAGCGCATTCCGAGCGCCGATTGGATTCGGTTTTTTGCGCAAACCTGGTCGGTATCTTCCAGCAACCAAAGCTTGCGGGAAGCGGTCTTCAACATCGAGCAAGACAGCCGCCGCGAGTTCATGGAGTGGAACGGCAACAAAATTCGCTTTAGGCTTCTGCGCGAGCGTTTTGGCCTTCGGTCGTCCTGGTTTTCTACCGAACTTGAGGGCAACGAGGTGGTTTTGCACGGACGCGGCAACGGCCACGGAATCGGGCTTTCTCAAGAGGGCGCATGGCGCATGAGCCAGCTGGGCTATGAGTTTAGGGCAATTCTGGAGCACTACTACCCGGGTGCCCGCTTGAGCGATTTGCAGCACTCGGGGCTCTGACCGTCCGGCCTGTTTTTTAGAAGCGGAATTCGTTAAAAAACGCTTGCTCGGGCTCTGCGCTGCATTTTGCAGCATGGTTGTTTGGGCTATGATTGGAATGTGGGCTGGACTCTTTGCCTTCCCGGGCGAGAGCCGCATGCTCTGGGCTGCTACGGGCCTTGTTTTGGTCGCTATTGCTGCCCTGGCCTCGGCGGGGTCCCTGCGTCTTAGGATTTTATTTTGGGCGGACTTCGCATGGCTTAGAGGCTTTGGCCTCATGCTAATGGTAGCAAGCATCCGAACGGTTCCAGGCATGCCCCAGCTGGATGTACCCCGCCGCTGCGAAGGCTGGTACTGGACCCAAGGATCGGGAATTATTGAGGACTCCTCGGGCTTGAAGCTTCGGTGCTACGATACCCTTCAAGAGGGTTTTGCCTACCAACTGCGGCTGGACCTGATTCCGCTTGACAGCGCCCAGGTTCCATGGGCTTTTGACGCTGCCAAGGCTGCGGCCCCCCGCGGCATCGTCGCTCGGGCAAAGATCAGGGCTCGTTTGACTCGAGTGCCCATGGCAAGCGCTTGGTGGAGGCGAAGCGCGATCTGGGGCCGTAGCCAGATTCAAAAACTCCCTTGGGGCCCTGCCTCGCGCGGGCTTACCCAGGCCTTGTGGATCGGAGACATGGACGATCTTCCCGAGTCGAGCATGCAGGCATTCCAGGCCCTGGGAATTATACACGTTCTGTCGGTGTCGGGATTCCACCTCGGCCTGATTTGGGTCGGAATACTTGGTCTGCTGCCCTTGGTTCCGCGCGCTGCCCGGGGCGTAGTGACCCTTATCGCGCTGGCCGTCGTCTGGGCATTTGTAGCGGTTGTGGGCTTTGCTCCCAGCGCTATTAGGTCAGCAGCCATGATTACGGTGGTGTGTATAATTGGTCTTTGGGGTAATCGTCCGCGCGGAATCGATGCCTTTGCGCTCGCTCAGGTTGGACTGCTGGCATTCTTCCCAAAGATGGCTTATCAGCTTGGTTTTCAGTTGTCTTCGGCCGCGGTTCTCGGGCTTATTTTGGCCTCTCCGCCCGCCACATTGGGCCTCAAAAGCAGCAAGCTGATCGCGGGCCTGCGAACCTCCTTGGCGGCTCAATGGGCTACCACGCCGCTTGCCCTGCCCATTTTTCACACCATGCCCCTCACGTTTTTACTCAGCAACTTTTTGCTCGTGCCGCCGCTGCTCATGGTTTATCCCTACAGCATCTTGGCTTTTTGCGGACTTCCCATGCCCGATCCGGAGCCTCTGCTCGAGGGCCTGGCGCGAATTGCTTCGGACCCTCGCCTGGTCTGGGCGGACCGCTTCCCTTCGCCGACCCAAACTGCGCTGCTGGTGTTTTATAGCCTGGCGGGGCTAGTGGCCCTGCGCAGTCGGCGGCCTTGGATTGTGGCTGCGGCCCTTGCCTTCACGGCGCTTGTTTTGGCGCAAAGCGGACCCCGTTTGCACCGCGAGCAGCGTTGGATTGCTTTGGGGCGCGGAATAGCCTGCATTCAGGTGCGCGGAGACAGCGTCCGAGTATATGGCACCAAGTACCTTTTGGCCAACGACTTCCTATGGACGCGATCCATGCAGCCATATTTTAAATCCCGAGGAATAAAATACCTTGAGAAGCTCCCGCGCTCTTATGAGGTCATGGAGCAGGGGTTTAGAGCCCGCTAATTTGGTTTAGGCCATGAGCTCCCGAAGCGCGATGACCTGACGGGCCTCGCGAGGGTCGTGAACCCGCAGAATTTGGGCTCCGCGCTCCAAGGCCCAGGCGTGCAGGGCCGATGTGGCGGGCAGAGCCTCGTCTTGACTAATGTTCAAAGATTGGGTTATGAGTGATTTGCGCGAAACTCCAACCATTATTGGGTGGGCAAAAACGGTCAATAGCTCAAGGTCTCGAAGCATTCTCAGGTTGCCTTCGGGCGATTTTCCGAAACCAAAACCGGGATCGAGAATCACGTCGTTGAGGCCTGCCTCACGGGCTAAAATCAGACGCTCGCTGAGCTCGAGAAGCACCGCGGGACTCACCTCGTCGGGACCGAGGGCCTGAAAGTCGGCTCCTTCGCGGCCAGTAGGGTAGTGGGTAAGCACATAGGGCGCGCGGGCCTCTGCCGCAACCGACCAAATTGGGGGGTCCAGGGTTCCGCCCGAAACGTCGTTGACCACGTCAGCGCCTTCTTGGAGTGCGCGGCGAGCAACCTCCGCCCGGAACGTGTCTACCGACAGGGGCAAATTGGGGCCAAAGCGCTGCCGAAGCCGGCCAAAGGCACCTTCAATTCGGGACCATTCCTCGTCGATGCTGGGCCAATCTGCGCCGGGTCGGGTGGAGCAGCCCCCCAGGTCAAGCCAATCGGCACCCTCGCCCAAGAGCCGATCTGCCTGCTTCTCGAGCTGGTCCAGTCCCGAGAGGCGGCTCGGCTTGTAGTAGGAATCCGGAGTGGCGTTTAGTATACCCATGACCATTGGGCGGTCCGCAGCAAAAAGTCGGCCGCGAAGGTTCAGGGTAAATGGACGAAACGCCGTACTTTTCACCCTGTAAAAGTATGGCCAACACCGCAACCCAATACGCCCACGAAATCGCGCTCTGCCGGGCTCTTTTTGGCAACAAACTCAAGGACTACGGCGCCGCCTGGCGCATTCTTCGGCTGCCTTCGTTGACCGATCAATTGTTCATTAAGGCGAACCGCCTCCGCACTATTCAAGACGCCGGCCAGCAAAAAGTGGCCGACAGCCAAGAGGGCGAGTTCATTGGAATCGTCAATTATTCCATCATGGCCTTGATTCAGATGGACCGCGGGGTGGTCAGCGAGCCTGATTTGAACCTGCAGGATGCCTTCGACGCGTACGACCAGCAGGCCGCTCGAATTCAGGCCTTGATGGAGGCCAAGAACCACGACTACGGGGAGGCATGGCGCGACATGCGCATCACCTCGCTCACCGACCTAATTTTGCAGAAGGTGCTGCGAGTCAAGCAGATCGAAGACAACTCGGGCAGTACGCTGGTCTCCGAGGGGGTCGACGCCAACTACATGGACATGGTGAACTACGCCTTGTTTGCCCTGATTCTAATGCGCAATTCCTAAACAATCCGGAACAATCATTGTGCCCCGCGGTTTTAACCTTAAATACTCAATTCCCATGGACCTAATTCTCATCAGCGCCGCTTTCTTGGTCACTTTGGCCTCTACCTATGCCTTGCTTTCGGTCAAAATGCAGCTTTTGAAAAAGGAACTCGAGCAACGCTCTGAGTAGTCTTTTTGAAGTTTTTATAGTATGAAAATCTCAGTTGCAGCGCAGTACGTGATTCGCCTTGTCTTGGGCGGACTCTTTATTTTCTCGGGCGTCATAAAAATGAACGACCCCTTGGGCTTTAGCTACAAGCTCGAGGAATACTTTGGGGCCGACGTGCTCAACCTGGAGTTTCTGCAGCCCATTGCGCTTCCAATGGCCATCTTCTTAGTCGCCTTTGAGGTGGTCCTCGGTTTATTAATGCTCCTGGGGCATCTTCGGTTTTTCACCTTTATTAGCATGGCAGGCCTCATGGCCTTTTTTACCTTTTTGACGTTTTACAGTGCCTACTTTAACAAGGTTACTGACTGCGGATGCTTTGGCGACGCCATTCCCCTGACCCCTTGGCAGAGCTTTGGTAAAGACGTTATCTTGAGTGTTTTGATTGCGCTCTACTACGCCCTTGGCCTATCTAATGCCAGGCCGATTGTGAATTTTAAGGCAGCGGCGGCAGTGCTTGGCTTGTCGGTTATTGCCATGGCCGGGTTTACCGCTCAGGTCATGAACCACCTCCCAGTATGGGATTTTAGGGCCTACAAGCCCGGAACAGACATTGCGCGAGCCATGGCACCGGCTGAAGAGTTGGGTTTGACTCCGCCCCAGTTTGACGTGGTATACACCCTACGCAAGGGCGACGAGGTAGAAGAGGTAACCGGTACCGACTACGTCGAAAAGAAGTGGTGGGAAAAGCCCGAGTGGGTTATGGACGCCGAGGCCACCCGCAGCATCAAGGTAGCCGACGGTTACGTGCCGCCGGTTCATGATTTTGCCATTGCTCCTGGGGGCGAAGACCAGACCGCCCAGTGGCTTGCCTACCCTGAATCCTACTGGCTGGTGGCCTATGATTTTGAACGTGCTGACATGGAGCAGCTTGAGCGCCTTTGTCTGGAGATGCAAAAAATGCAGGACCGAGGCATTCCCGTGGTCGGCCTAACCTCAAGCGGAGTGGAGGAAATTGAGTCGCTTAGGGCCCGCACCCAAACGAACTTCCCGTGGTCCAACGGCGATGGAACCGCGCTCAAAACCATAGTGCGTTCCAATCCAGGGGTGACCTACCTGCGCAAGGGGGTAGTGGTAAGCCACAGCCATTTTAACGACTTTCCGCTCACGAAATGAGGCCTTTGGGCAATGCCCTTCTCGTGCTCTGGGGCGTCGCGACCCTTGTCTTTTTTCTTTTTCATTCAGTAGGTGGTGACCCGGCCCGCATGATGCTGGGTCAGGTTGAAGATCCTCAGGCCCTGGCGGCCTTGCGTGCTTCTTATGGCTTGGACCAGCCGCTGCTCACTCAGTACGGGCGCTATTTGGGCGGCATGTCGCCCCTGCGGCCAGTCGACGGAGTTTGGGGGCTTCATTGGCCAGACTTGCAGACTTCCTACCAGCAGCGTGGGGTTCCCGTTGCGCAATTAATCGGTCAAACGCTGCCCAATACAGCCTTACTCGCCTTTGTTTCGCTCGGTGCTGCAGTGCTAATTGGCATTCCCTTGGGTCTTTACTCGGCCCTCAGGGCGGGTTCTTTTGCGGACCGTGCCATAACCGTCTTGAGCACCGTGGGCATGGCAACTCCTTCTTTTTTCTCGGCCCTCTTGGTAGCCTGGGTTTTCGCCTTTCTGCTTCACGACTACACCGGTCTGCCGCTAACCGGGAGCCTTAGAGAGCTCGACGACTTTGGCAATGCTGTGAGTTGGGAGTGGTCGCATTTGATTCTACCGGCCCTGACTTTGGCCCTCAGGCCTATTGGAGTTATTGTTCAGATGATGCGCTCTTCTGCGCTAGAAATCATGAACTTAGATTATGTTAGAACGGCCTACGCGAAGGGTTTGACTACCAGTCAGGTTCTGCGCAGGCACGTGCTTCGCAACTCACTTAATCCACTCATCACCACGATTTCTGGCTGGTTTGCCTCCCTGCTGGCTGGGGCTGTTTTTGTGGAGACCGTATTTGGCTGGCGCGGTTCGGGCAAGCTGATGGTCGATGCCTTGGAAGGCCGCGACTTTCCGGTCGTAATGGGCAGTATTTTGGCCCTTTCGCTCGTTTTTGTGCTGCTTCAAGCCCTGGTCGATTGGCTCTACCGCGTTGTGGATCCGAGGGTGAGGGCGAGTTAGGCGCCTACCTTTGCTGTTCTTAAAAAACCATCCTATGAAAATTCTCGCCGGCAATTGGAAGATGAACACCTCCTTCGAAGAGGGCTACAACCTTATTGAAACCCTTAAAGCGGAACTCAGTCCGGAGCGTTTGGGAGACGTAGTGGTGGTTATTGCTCCGCCCTCTATTCAGCTCACGCAGGCGGTGGATCTGCTGGTGGACTATCCAGAGCTCGCCGTGGCAGCGCAAAACGGCCATGATGGGGACTACGGTGCCTTCACCGGCGAGGTCAGTATGGCTCAATTGGCCGATGCAGGGGCTGATGCGGTGATTATTGGTCACAGTGAGCGCCGCCAGTTCTTTGGTGAGTCCGATTCTGTGGTCAATAAGAAGGTGCTATCGGCCCTAGAGCAGGAGCTTCGCCCCATAGTCTGTGTGGGCGAGGTCCTTGAACTACGCAAGGCGGGCAAGCACCTTTCGGCGGTAAAAGAACAGCTGCGCCTTGCCCTAGAGGGGGTAAGTGGCGACCTGGCTGAAAATCTTGTGATTGCCTACGAGCCGGTTTGGGCCATAGGGACTGGCGAGACGGCTACGGCCGCTCAAGCTCAAGAAATGCACGCCCACCTTCGCGGCTTGCTCCGCGAACTCTACGGCGACTTGGCCGACCACCTTCCCATTGTCTATGGGGGCTCCTGCAAGCCCAGCAACGCAGCCGAGCTCTTTGCTCAGGCCGACGTGAATGGCGGCCTGATAGGCGGTGCCTCGCTTGTGGCTGCGGATTTTATTGCTTTAGCAGACCTGCTTCACCAGTCCTAATGGACTACGTTGAGCTGCGCATCACCGCGAGCGATCCCCGAGCGATCGAACTTCTCTATGCCGACCTAGAGCCCCTTCAGGTCGAGGCGGTTCAGCAAGACGGCGACGACCTGCTAGCTTACATCCCCTCCGCATTGTGGACGGGTCAGGCGGAATTCCCCATGGCCTCTGCAATGGCTTCAATTTCATGGACCGAGCGCCGCATTGCCCACCAGAATTGGAATGAGGTTTGGGAGTCTTCTTTTGATGCATTAAATATTGGCAGTGAGTTGATTATATATGCCCCCTTTCACAAGGGATTGAGGCTAGAAGACTACCGCTACCGCATTCAAATGCTTCCTAAAATGGCTTTTGGAACTGGGCATCACCCCACGACCTACCTGATGCTTCAGCGGGTTCTTGAGGCTGATCTTCGGGGCCTTAAGGTGCTCGATATGGGCTGTGGAACCGCCATTTTGGCCATTCTTGCCCTGATGCATGGTGCCGAGCGGGCTCTGGGAATTGAGATTGAGCCCCACGCGGCCGATAACGCGCGCGAGCTCGTCGAACTGCATGAGCTAAGTAACCGATTGGAGGTTCGCACCGGCGACATTTCGGCCCTGCTGCCCGACGAAGACTTTGAGGTAATCTATGCCAACATTCACCGCAACGTCCTGCTCGCCGACATGGGGCGCTATGCTTCAGCACTAAAGCCCAGAGGTCAACTGCATTTGAGCGGATTCTACCGCGCCGACCTGCAGGCCATTGAGGCGGCGGCAAGGGCCGTCGGCCTGACACCCACCCAACAGCACGAACGCGAATCTTGGCAGGTTCTGACTGTGGAAAAGCCGGTGAATTAAACGCATCGCGCGCGCGCTGCAGCCCTGCAAATCGTGAGTACTTTGCAGGACACCTGTGAAATACTTCAGCGCCCTTTTTGCCCTTTTGCTCTGCACGGTTTTGCCGGCACAGACCCAGCGAAGTTTGGGCGCGTCCGAAGCCGATTTTTGGCGAGACTTTAGCAAGCTCTATGCGGAATTTCTTCCTAAAAAAGAATCGGACCAGGACCTATTAAGCCTTAAGTCGGTCTACGACGACCCAAGCTGGGAGCTTCGTGCGGCCTTCCAAGATTTGACCCGCGAAATGCTGCGCAAACGAATCGTCGATGCCCAGTCATGGACGGAATGCATAAATCTCGCCGTAAGCTGGTACTCCAACGCAAGCGAACAAGCCCAGGCCCGGTGGTGGGCCGAGACCTCAGAGTTGGTGCAAAAAAGCAGTAGGGCCGCCCTCTCCGAGTACCTGCACACGGCTGCGGGAATGTCGGTCGGGTTCGGCTCCCCCAATGCGCGACTCCGCCTTTTTGAGGCAGGTCCCCTGCGTTGGGAACTGGAATTTGGCGACGCTACCCTTGACGAAGAATCGCCAAGTACCCGCTACCGCATCGAAGGGGCAGTACTCCGCGGCTACTTTAAAAACGATTCCACGCAAATAGACAGCCTCAGTGGTTGGTACGATCCGCGCAGCGCCCTGCTTACCGCCGAATCAGGCAGGGTGGATTGGTACCGAGCGGGCTATGGTTATGGCGAGGTCTTCAATGAGCTCGGCCGGTTCAACCTCGACCTTAGGCAGACCGGTTTTGCCGTAGACAGCGCCCTGCTTCAGAGTATGTACTACATCAATCAACCCCTGCGCGGACGGTTCGAGGAGCGCCTTGGTACGCGCAGTACTGCAGAGAACGCGATGTATCCTCGCTTTGAGGCCTATGCCAACGACCTGGTCATTCCCAACTTTTTTGAAGACGTAACCTACCGCGGGGGTTTCTCCCTAGTGGGCGCCAATTTCTTTGCCTCCGGAAGCCCTGAAACGCCTGCTGCCTTTGAATTCATGAGGGATTCTTCTCTGGCCGCAACCCTTAGGGCAGACCGTTTTGTGGTGAGGCCCACCGGCCTCTCCGCCAAGGTGAGCGCCTTCTCGCTCCGCTTGGGAACGGAGGATTCGCTTCACCACGCCAAAGTCGAGGTCAAGTATGCCCCAGACTCCCGAGAACTTCAAGTGTTCCGGCCCGACCAAGGTCTTGCCATAAAGCCCTTTAGCGACAGCTACCACAACGTGACCATTGACCTTGACCAGCTGCGCTGGACCACCAGCGAGCCGAGGCTGTTTTTGAGCGGACTCAACATGGGCAGTGGAGCACCCATGACCATTGAGAGCGACCAGTACTACCGAAACACCCGCTACGTCGCCCTTCAAGGATTTGAAAGCGAGAATCCCTTGGTTCTGCTCGACCAGGTAGGTCAGGGGGCCATGGGAGCGCGTATGACCATTAAAGAAGTGGCCGTTGGCATGGGTATGCCCGTCGACCCCTGTGAGCGCTTGATGATGGAGTACCATTTGAAGGGCTTTGTGCGCTACCGCCCCGAAGACCGCAGCCTTGAGGTTCTTCCTAAAACGGGCGAGTACGTCATGAACCACCGCAAAAACCGCGACTACGATGTAATCCAGTTTGAGTCCGTAGTCCCCGATGGGATGAACGCCGAGCTCAACCTTTTGAACTTCGACCTTGAGGTGGTAGGCGTAGACCGAATTTGGCTCAGCGATTCCCAAAAAGTCAGCCTGCACCCCGTCGGCGGTCGTCTGCTGCTGCACGAGGGTTTGGATTTTGACTTTGACGGACTCATTCGCGCCGGAAGATTTGAGTTTTTTGGGCGCGAGCATCAGTTCGACTACCAGGATTTTAGCTTTAGAATGCCCGCCGTGGATTCCATGCGGTTTTTTGTGCCGGCTTTTGAGCTCAATGAGCAGGGCGAGCGACCCCTGGTGCGCGTGCGCAATACGCTGCAGGATATTTCGGGCGACCTTTATATTGACCGGCCCGACAACAAGTCAAGCACCCTTTTAAGCCCAGAATACCCCATTTTTAAGTCGGGCAAGGGCGCTAAAATATACTACGATAAGGTCGAGAAGGGCGTTTATGCACGGTCTAGGTTTTATGTAGACCTCGATGCATTTACCATCGATTCGCTCGACAACGCACGCACCGAGAGCCTTGGTTTTGAGTCAACCTTCTTTAGCGCCGGAATCTTTGCCGCTCGTCGTCAGGTGATTAAAGTTCAGCGCGATTATTCCCTCGGATTCATCGAAGAAACCGGCCCGGAGGGTTGGGCGGCCTACCCCTCGATGGGCACTGACGCGGGCAAGGTCCGAGGAAGCGTGCAGTTGTCTTTGAGCGGATTCCGCTTCAAGGGCGACCTGACCTACCAGAGGGCCCGGGCAAGTTCCGATGAATTTCGTCTTTATCCGGACTCGACCAAGGGCCGCGGAACCTTTGATCTTCAGGAGTTGGCCGGTGCAGCGCG
>JABMNC010000047.1 GCA_013205365.1 Cryomorphaceae bacterium
GAAGTAAATTTTTAGGGTGTCATACGACGTGCAACCGTTGGAATTCGTGCCAGCCACGGTATAGGTTCCTGGGGTCTTAGCATAAAAGGAGGCTCCGCTAAAGCTGCCACCCGGGAAGGTCCAGAGGTAGCTTGTACTGTTGCCCGTTGCACCGACTAAAACGGAGTCGCCGGCACAGAGCGCAAGAGAGTCCGCTGGGGCAACATTAACCAGGGGCAATGCCACTACAGTAACCAAGAGTTCGCTGGTAGTATGCCTGCAGTAGTCGTTATCAATGACGAGGCGGTACTCTGCGTCGTCGGCTACAATAGCGGTAGACACCGTGAGCTTAGATCCCGTCTTGCCTGGAATGGCAGTCCAGTTGCCTGAACCGGCCGGGAAGCGCACCTCCCATTGGTAGGTCCAATCGTTAGAAAATGCGATGGCTGCCAGCTGGGTCGAGTCATCCGCACAGATGGTTAGGTTTGCCTGAGGCTGGCCGGGCCAAGCGAGCACCTGAATTTCAGTATCGGGCACAGAATCTACGAAGAGCCAAAAAGCCTCGCTCGTGTCGGGGCAGCCGCCGGGAAGCCAGGTGGTCTGCAGGTAGTACGTTCCGCCCGTAAACGTTGAAAAAGTTTGCTGAGTACCGCCCAAAACCAGAACCGTGATGGCTTGCCCGAATGCATCGGTAGAATCGCGCAACCATTGGTAGAGAACCGAGGTGCCTGCTGCCGTTGTACTTGGACCCTGCAGTTGAATCGTTTCTGTTTCGCAGAAACCCACCGAGTCAATAGTGGCGTCTGCATCAAGAACCTTAATGGTGGTCATGGATCCAAGAAGGTGAACTACCGCTGTGGAGGGCGTGAACATGTTAACCACCGTATCCTCAGACATCTTAGAACAGATTCCGTTGCTGGTCTGCACCGAATAGGTCCCAGAATTAAACACGTCTAAATTGATCGAAGTTGCTCCGGGCAAGGGAACGCCGTCTTTGAACCACTGGTAGCCATTTTGTCCGGGATTTGCCGTCATACGCACCGTATCTCCCTCGCAAAATCCCCAGTCCTTGACGTTAGTGTGCAGGTTATTAAAGCCTCCTACAATGGCGTCCACAGTAGAAGTCGGGCTGACATTAACTAATAATTGAATCGTATCAGACCATAAGGACGGCGATGAACTCTTGACGACAACGCTAAAAAATCCGCTTGACGTAATGCTCTCGGGAACCACTACCCAGACGTACTTCGTGCCTACTGAATTGCTGTCTGTGCCCACCGGAAGGGGTAGAATGGACTGCCACTTCACAATTTGAGCGGTATCGGAGAGGGCCAGAGTGAAGGCACTGGGCGTTCCAGGGGCATAAAGCACCTTAAAGGAGTTGGTCGACCCCATAGAATTCCCTGCAATTTGGAGCTCCAAGCGCAGGGAGTCGCCCGTGCACTTTGACAAGTTGGCGGTCTGAAGCAGCGAAATAGTTTGGGCTTCGGCAGAAAAACCAAGAACCAGAGTGGTGATTAAACCGCCGACAAGGGCTCGAATATTCATAGGCGTCTGCATAGGGTTAGGTTGCAAAAATACGCCAACCCGAAGGATTAATTGGCCTGACCCGAGAAAGGCAGCCCTCAATCACTGTGCGAGGGCTTCGACTGAATGACCGACTGAAGGTGCTATTTTTGGCTCCATGCTCAAAGCCATATCTATCGCCCTGCGTGGAATTGCAATTGCCTGGCTGCAAGAACGCCACATGAAACTGCACAGTTTAGCCGCCCTAGCCGTGGCCATGCTGGCCTGGTTTGCCGGCGTTGACGCTCTTAGTTGGGCAATTTTATTGCTTTGTGTCGGGCTCGTCGTCAGCCTCGAGCTCATGAATTCCGCGCTAGAACGCCTTTCAAACAGGGTTACCATGGAGACCGACCCCTTAATACGCGACGCCAAAGACATGTCGGCAGCAGCAGTACTTGCTGCCTCACTGTTTGCCGCAATCGTGGGAATAATTCTACTCGGACCTCCCCTCTGGGCACGAATCATGGATCTATGAATAAGGACCGCCATTTTAACCAATTGCAGAAAACTGCCCTAGCACTGCTTCAATTAGAGGGCTGGGACGGAATTACTCCAGTTTGCGAGCTGCTTCGCGCTGAAGTTCCTCACTATCATTGGGTTGGAATTTATTGGATGAATAAGGCTGAGCAGGCTCTACACCTCGGGCCCTTTGCCGGAGCGGCAACGGAACATACTCGAATCCCCTACGGCCGAGGCATTTGTGGCCAGGTTGCGCTAAAGGGTGAAGTATTTGAAGTTCCCGACGTTTGGGCTCAAGACAACTACCTCGCCTGCTCGATGGAGACCAAGGCAGAACTCGTGGTTCCCATACATGCCAAGGGCCGGCTAATTGGGCAAATTGACATTGATAGCCACGATCAAAATCCCTTTGGCCCGGAGGATACCGCCCTACTTCACAGCATAGCTGAGGCCATTGGCGCCATGCCCGAAGGGGACTTTATTGGTTGAATCGAATGGCCTCGACCGGATCAAGCCGGGCAGCCATCTCGGCGGGAGCATAGCCCGCTACCAAACCGATCACGGCAGAAAGCCCGATGCCGGTAAGTACGTTCTGGAACGAAAGTCCCAACTCAAAGTCAGAAAGTTGGGCGCCAACCGCAATTAATGCAGCGGCAAGGCCAAGACCGATAAGCCCACCCACTAGACTGAGCATCACGCTCTCAAGCAGAAACTGCGCTAAAATGAATCCGCGCTTTGCACCCAGAGCCTTTTGAATCCCTATTTGCCCGGTGCGCTCGCGCACGCTGACAAACATGATGTTTGCAATGCCAAAGCCCCCTACCAAAATACTGAAACCCCCGATGACCGTACCGGCTAGGCCTATAATGCCAAACATTTGATCCAGGCCGGAACTCAAGGTAGAAGACTCATTAAGGGCAAAAGAATCGTCGGAAGATGGGGCTTGGCGGCGAATTTTGCGCATCATAAAACGGAGTTGATCCTTGAGCTCATCGATGCTGACCCCCTCGGCAGCGCGCACCTGAATGGCGGATCCTTCAAGATTATCGCCAATGTGGGACACAATCCATTGTGCGGGCACGACCATGCGGGTGTCGTGGGACCCGCCCACTAGCGAACTTCCCTCGCGCTGCAGAATTCCTATAACCTGAAAGTCACTGCCCAGCATGCGAACACTGCTGCCTACCGCATCGAGTCCGAGCGCAAGGCCGTCGGCAATGTCAGCCCCGATGAGGCAGCCGGGCAGTCCGCTGCGAAGCTCCCGGTCGGTGAAATAGCGTCCGCCCGAAAACTTCAGGTTGTTGAGTTGGGCGTAGTCGTAGGTAATGCCTCGGACTTCGACCTGCTCTACGCTTGAATTGGCCCGAGTGACGGTCGCAGAGGTTCCGTTGGTCAGCACTATGGCGTCGGAGCCACGAACCCCATAATCGGAGAGGCGCTGGTAGTCTTCGTAGCTAACATCTGGGCGTTGAAAGTACTTCCACCAAGGGTACTCACCCCCGCCCCCGCCCCAGGGCCATTTTTGCACGTAGACTACGTTAGTGCCAAGGCCCTGAACACTTTGGCGAATGCTCCGCTCCAAGCTGTCGACCACGGCATAAACCGAAATGATAGAAAAAATTCCTACCGCGATTCCAAGTAGGGAGAGCGTAGTCCGCAAAAGGTTGGCAGTCATTGCATTCCAAGCCAAACGACCGGATTCCCAGAGGATAAAAAATAGCGCTCGCACAGGCGCAATTTAGTCAAAGTTCATGCCATGTTCTCCGTACTTTTACAGCCTGTATTTCTCTAATTATTGATGCTTTGCAAAAAATAGGGTCGGCCCTTATCTCGGTATACCACAAAGACGGTCTTGAGCCCCTGGCTCGGGAACTTCATAAGCTTGGCGTTAAGCTATATAGCACCGGCGGCACGCAGTCATTCCTTGAGGGACTGGGGCTCCCAGTGACCGCTGTGGAGACCGTTACAGGCTTCCCAAGTATTCTAGACGGTCGAGTAAAAACCCTGCACCCCCTCGTTTTTGGTGGGATTCTATGGCGCCGCAACCGCAAAGACGACCGCGACACGGTCGAACGTTTTGGGATTCCGAGCTTTGACATGGTGGTCGTTGACCTCTATCCCTTTGAGGACACGGTTGCCTCAGGCGCTGCAGAA
>JABMNC010000048.1 GCA_013205365.1 Cryomorphaceae bacterium
GGCCATTTCATTGGTTGCAAAGAAGTTGGTTGCGGACCTGCGCGCCAAAGGAGTCCGCGTGAAGTACGACGACCGAGACAGCTACAAGCCAGGTTGGAAGTTTAACGAGTACGAGCTAAAGGGTGTCCCTTTGCGTATGGGCATTGGTCCGCGCGACCTCGAAAACGGAGTTGTCGAGCTGGCTCGAAGGGATACCTTGACTAAGGAATTCGTCTCTGTTGAAGGACTTGCGGATTCCATTCCGGCGCGCCTTGAAGAAATTCAGCAGGCACTTTTGGACTCTGCCTCGGCCCGCTTGGCGGCAAGCATGCATCGAGTAGATACCTGGGCTGAGTTTGAGGCGGCCATTGAACGGGGTGGCTTTGTGATGGCCCATTGGGACGGTACTCCCGAGACCGAAGAGCGCATTAAAGAACTAACTAAGGCGACCATTCGCTGCATTCCCATTGATAATCCGCTCGAAGACGGCGCCTGCGTCCTTACGGGAGGGCCATCGATCCAGAGGGTACTTTTTGCACGAGCATACTAATGAACACCGAATCAAATCCGGAGGGTATTCTCCAAACGCTGGCTACTAAATCCAGCAACAAACAGATGGTAAACCGTCGTGTTTTGTTGGCTTTTGCCCAATTGCGGACTGTCGTTCAGTCGGTTGCCCTTGATCTAAACAGCAAGATGGTTGGCATTGACCGCTCCGTAGTAGTTGAGTTTGTGGACCGTGGCGAGTTCGAATTTGAAATTCGCTTCTCGGGAGACTCTTTGGTGTTTCAGGTGCACACGAACGCGTTTTTATTGCCCGAGGGCCACAGCGTCATGGAGACGGCCTACGTCAAGACGAATCACAATCGTGCCTATTTTGGACTCATTCATGTCTATAACTTCTTGTCGGATTCGTTCAGGATGCGCCGTTTAAACGATTTGGGAACGCTAATGAGCCGTTTTTTTGTGAACGGAGAGGGGCACCATTTTGCCGAGGGTTTGGGCCCTTTGAACCTGCCCTTATCGGAGTCTGAATTGAGCCCAGACGTGCTAAAAATTTGGCTTTATCGCCTGATGGCCACGGCAATGGACTTTGATTTACAGGCCGCCCCGTTCAAGGACGTTCAGGAAGTTTCTGTTTTGGCTTTAGAGGGAATTCGCGAGGAACTACGGCAGCGTACCGGCAAAAGACTGGGATTTCGTCCCTCGGGGTCGTAAGTTTCTCAAACCTTTGTTGTTGGTTGTGAGGGAATTTTATACCTTTGCGCTCCCAAAACGTTGGGCCCGTTCGTCTAGCGGTTCAGGACATCTCCCTTTCACGGAGAAGATCACGGGTTCAAATCCCGTACGGGTCACTTAATTAATTAAAAGCTCCTATGGCTAATCATAAATCCGCGTTGAAGCGCATCCGCCAAATCCAGGCCAAGCGCATTCACAACAAGTTCTTTCACAAGACCACCCGTAATGCTTTGCGTGCACTGCGTGCTTTGACCGATGCTGCAGCCGCTGCGGTTCAGTTGCCTATTGTGAGCTCAATGCTCGACAAGCTTGCCAAGCGCAACATTATTCACAAGAATAAGGCTTCGAACTTGAAGTCGAGCTTGTCAAAGCACGTCAATCAAATGGCCTAAGGCCTGTGGATTTTAGTGGTAAACTACAGCCGCCTCGAGAGAGGCGGTTTTTTTGTTTAGGCTTGTTTTTGGTAAATGCTTATAGGCGTTTATCCTACGGCTAGGCCCTTGAATCAATATGATTTTTGGGGCATGAATCAAGAATACAATGCTCGATCCATTCGCTCATGGAGCGAGGAGGAGCGCCCCCGTGAGCGAGCTATGGCTCAAGGTATTCGGGGGATGACTACGGCGGAGTGCCTCGCGCTTATTTTAAGGTCTGGAACCCGAGAGCACACGGCGGTCGATCTGGCTCGAGCCTTGCTCGACGAGCATGGTGGGCAGATTCAGCGTCTGGCCTCAGCTGACGTGATCGCTCTTCAGAGTATGGGTGGGGTGGGTTTGGCCAAGGCTGCCGCAGTTGCTGCGGCCTTTGAGCTTGGGCGGCGTGCTGCCAGCAACGAGTCGGTCGGACGCGACCGGTTCATCCGGGGTTCCGACGACGTATTTCAGCTATTGAATCCAAGTATGTCCGCACTAGACCACGAGCAATTTTGGGTCGTTTATCTGAATCGAGCCAACAAGATAATTCACTACGAATGCGTTGGGCGCGGAGGGTGGACCGCAACGGCTGCCGACGTTAGGGTGGTGTACCAGCGGGCATTGGCACTGCGAAGTCCCTCTTTGGTCGTGGCTCATAACCATCCGAGCGGGCGGCTAGAGCCGTCTGAGGAAGACCGTCGACTAACCCAAAGACTCGTTGACGGCGCCAAGATTCTGGAGCTAACCTGTTTGGATCATTTGATTATTGGGCAGAACCAATATGTTAGTTTTGCCGACAGAGGATGGATGCCTGGACCTTAGCCCCCCGCAAGATTGCCCACGTTGTGGGTGCACGGCCACAATTTATAAAGTTGAAGCCCCTGGTGGCTGCTGTCTCAGAGGCAGGAGGCCAAAACTGGATTGCGCACACTGGCCAGCACTTTGACTCGAGCATGAACGATTCTTTTTGGCAAGAATTGGGACTTAGGCCCGATTACTCTGGAGTTTGGAGCGACCGAATCGCAGATTTAAACCATTTAGTCGCTGCATTAAGAGAAGCGCAGGTTGATGCATTGGTGGTATACGGCGACACGGACTCTACCCTTTTAGGGGCTAAGGCCGCTTTGGAGCTCGGCATTCCTCTTGCTCACGCCGAGGCAGGCTTGAGAAGCTTCAACGACGCAATGCCTGAGGAATACAACCGAGTTTGGGTGGATCAGCGGGCGAACTGGCTCTGGGCACCCACTGAGGGGGCTTTAAGGCAGCTTCGCAAGGAGGGGCTTGACTCAGGTCGTCCATGGGTAGATATGCCCGGAGACTTGATGCTGGATGCCTTCCCGAGGCGCCCCTACCGTCCCAGCGAAGGAAGTAAAGTCCTCGTTACCCTTCACCGCAACACCAATATTGATAATCCGGAGCGATTGCAGGCGCTCGAAGAGGCCTTGGATGGTTTGGCCCGTGATTATGAGGTTGTTTGGCCTCGTCACCCCCGCCACAGGGCTATTGGCCTAAGCAGCACGAATGTCCCCGATTGCCAGCCCATGACCAGGTCTGCGCTTTTGGAGGCGCTCCACGATACCGCCTGGGTAATCACTGACTCGGGCGGACTCCAGAAGGAGGCCTTTTTTGCGGGGCGGCGCTGTATTGTTTTGCGCAGCGAAACGGAATGGACCGAGCTCGTGGAGTCAGGCTGGACGGCACTGATCAATCCTGACCTACCCGACCTCGAGTCTCTAATTAGGGCTCAGTTTGCCGCCTGGCAAGTACTTGGGACCCCCGAGGTCCCCGAGCTTTACGGCGACGGGCGGTCTGCAGTGCGCATGGCGGAGTCCTTGGCGGCGGGATTGCATATTTTAAATCAATGACCACGGTTCTCAAGCACAGCAACCCGGGGCTCGCCCACGGCGACACGGCAAGGCTGCTCGGGCAGGCCTGGGGCCGCAGCGTTTCGTTTGGTCAGAGCGTGGATGCCCTTGACTGGGGGGATTCTGGGTGGCTTGATTCCCCAAGTGTCGTGGAGCCCCAAGCCGAAGATCATGCCGCCTGGATCCTGTGGCGAACTTATTTTTGGGAGCAGACTTTGCCTAGGGACGAGCACCTTCGTCCGATGGGTCGCAGCGCCAAGCGCAGCTTAGCCCTTCCTGAAGCGGAGCTTCGAGCCAGGGAGTTGGGACGAATGCTCGGCATAGAAATGCCTTCATTGCTTCGACCTGACCCAATTGTGGTGGTGGATATTGACCATCTTTTTGCCTACCGTGGTCGCGGTTGGATTTCATTCATGGGTGGATTGCTTCGGGATCTGTTTATGGGTACTTGGAATTCCGTTTGGGAACGCCTAATGGGCCCGGATCCCTTTTTTAGCATGACCTACTGGGTTGGCTTGCAGAAGAGGCATCCTAACCTGGGGCTTCAGTTTTTTGCCCTTCTTTCGAGTCGAAGGGGGCAGTACGATCGGGGCGTAGAGGCCAAGTATGAGGTAGTTAAAGAAGCCCTTCGGCAGCTGCAATTGAGGTTTGAGGTCGCGAGCCACCTGTCCTACAGCAGCCACGATCGCCCTGACGGCTTTCGCGAGGAGCTTGCGACCCTCGAAAACATTCTAAATCGCCCCGTGCTTCGGCAGCGGTTTCACTTTCTGCGCAATGCAGGCGAAAGGGAGGCTGCTATGGCGCTCTCTGATCTCGGTCTGACCGAAGATTGGTCCTTAGAATTCGCGGACGTCCCGGGATTTCGAGCGGGATGGGCCTGCGCGGTTCCCCATGACGAGGGCTTTAGTTTAGTGCCCGTATCAGCAATGGACCAGAACTTTATCGGGAGGAGTCCGCGCGAAATAGCCGACAACTTGCATGAACTGCAGGCGGCAGCATGGTCGGTAGGGGCACCGCTTCGGGTGGGAACGCACTGGCGAATTTTTGGTCCAAGACCCGAGGCAGAGCGAAATGCAAAAAATTTTGAGAATTGGCGCCTGGGCCTCGAACTTTGGTTGGTAGAATGCGCCACCCAACGCGCGCCCCAATGAGCCCCTTTAAAATTACCGAAAACCCCAACGAAGAAGAGTGGGAACTGGCCCACTCGCTTCGCAGCGACGGCTTCCCCTACGACCGCATCGCCTACTTGGATTGTTTGGGTACTAACTGGATGGCGCTGCAGTCCGAAGACCTCATTCTTCCTTTTGCTGTAGGGCGGAGTAAATGGGGTTTTAAGCAGGCATTTTGCCCGTTTGGAGCCCAGCGGCTCGGGCCATTGGGTACCGCAGCAGAAGACCCTGACCGGTTAAGAGCCGCTCTGGATGCCCTCCCGAGGTTGGTCCGACTGCGCCTAAGTATGAGCAGGCCGACTGGATGGAATGCGGATCAGGGTTGGCATTGGCGCAAGGCAGGTTGGGAGCGGTGGTACTCAGCCCCCAACTACGAGCTTAGTCTGGACGGGAGCTACGAGGTTCTGCACCAGGGTTATTCGAGCCAGACCCGTCGAAATCTGGCGAAGGCCTCGGGCAACCAGCTCTGGGAGTACAGCAATCCCGAGGAATTATGGAATTATTTCGCCCAAAATCAAGGGGATAAGTATACGATTCCCAAGGGCTACGAGCAGGCCATGAAGACTGCCATGTACCACCTTCTGCACCAAGGCAGGGGAGCAGTTTGGGCTGCGCTTGGTGAAGGCAACCAATGGCTTGCCGGTATTTTTGTGGCTTTTTCTGGTGATAGGGCCCTGCTGCTTTTTAGTGCTACTACCCCCGAAGGACGCGAGAATAACTCCATGACTTGGCTCATCAATGAGTTCATCACCATGGCCGTTGGTCGCTGGAAGATTCTCGACTTTGAAGGAACTTCGGCTGAGGGTCTAGCCCGTTTTTACCAAGGTTTCGGGGCTGTTAATGTACCCTATCTTCGGTGGGAACGATGGAACGCTCCATGGCAATTACCCTAATTCAGCTGCAGTACTTTGAGGCCCTAGCGGAGCACTGCCATTTTGGTAGGGCTGCCAAGGCCTGTGGTGTTTCGCAACCAACATTGTCGGCCCAAATTCAAAAACTAGAAGAGCTAGTCAATGGAAGTTTGGTGGACCGCAGGAGCCAACCCATTCAACTGACCCCTTTGGGAGTTCAGGTTTTGGCTCATGCCCAACGGACGATGCACTCTGCTCAGAATCTCCTTGAGGCGAGCCGACACTTTCATATGCCGCTGGAGGGTAGGCTTCGCTTGGGTATAATTACTACCATTGCGCCCTACCTAATTCCGCGTTTTGCTCCAGAACTGCTTCGGAGATTTGCCAACCTTACGCTAGAAATTGAAGAGGCACATACGGACCAGTTGCTCGAGAAGTTGGACTCGGGTATGCTGGACGCCGCCATATTGGCGGTTCCGATTTCACCGAATCACTTTGTGCAAGAGCTCCTCTACCGCGAACCGCTTTTTGCCTACTTGCCCGAGGGTCACCCCAAGTCTCGGGATTTATTCTTGACCTCCTCGGAGCTTAAGTTGGAGCAAATCCTGCTGCTTCCAGAGGGCCATTGCTTTAGGGATCAGGTTCTTAAGCTTTGCGGAGTGGAGCGGCCCAACGAACGCATTACGGTCAAGGTAGGGCAGTTTGAAACCTTAGTGCGCCTTGCCGACGAGGGCCTAGGAATGACGCTTTTGCCCCAGTTGGCCATTGACGAACTCTCTGCGGTTCGCCAAAAGCGGGTCAAACCTATTGCGGAACCTCGACCAGTTAGGCAGGTTGCCCTTTTAACCCTTCCGGGAAACCGCAAAACCGGAATGGTGAAGGCCCTTGCCGAGATTGTGCGCGCTTCGGTTCCTGAAGGTCTTCGCGCCAGCTCGGAGCAGGATCAAATTTTAGACAGTACCAAGTGAAATTGGTCCTTGCAAGCCAGAATCCCCACAAGATTCGCGAACTAAGGTCGGTGCTTCCTGAACATTGGGAGTTGCTTACCCCCTCAGACCTAGGTATTGCAGGAGAACTTCTTGAAGAGGGGGTAACGCTGTATGAGAATGCCCAGCAAAAGTCCGAGTTTCTCTGGCGAGCCTGCGGTCTCCCTAGCCTTGCGGACGACAGCGGACTTGAAGTTGATTTTATAGATGGTATGCCTGGGGTTCACAGCGCCTACTTCGCCGGTCCTCAAAAATCAGATTCCGACAATCGAGCTAAGCTGCTTCTGCACATGCAGGGTGCGGTAGAGCGCAAAGCTCGATTTAAGACCGTTTTGGCCTGGACTACCCAGGCGGGTACCTCCCTGTATTTGGGACAGGTTGAAGGAGAAATCACCAGAGAAGAGCGGGGCAGTCAAGGTTTTGGCTACGATTCACTTTTTGTTCCGTCAGAGGGTGACGGTAGAACCTTTGCCGAGATGCAGGAAGGCGAAAAAAGCCTCATCAGCCACCGAAGTCGGGCGGTAGCTGCCTGGCTTAAGGCGCTGCAAAAAAGCTAAAGTGTACGCTGCCGTATCGTCGCACCTCCGTGAAGCTTGGATGCTCCTTAAAATCCGTGGCGGCACTGTGCTCGACCACGAGCATTCCGTCTTCAGTAAGGCGTGCAAGGGCTAGGTCGACCAGTGTAGGGTAGTGGGCAAAGTCGTAGGGTGGGTCTGCTAGGATGACGTTCCAGCGGCTGGGATTGCGCTGCACAAAGCGCAGGGCGTCTTCGCCCACCGTGCGAATGGGAAGCTGAAGCTGTTCGGCAGTTTTTTGAATGAAGCGGACGCAGTCTCGGTAGCTATCCACAGCGGTAACGTCAGGGCATCCGCGGCTAGCCATTTCGTAGCTGAGGTTTCCGGTACCGGCAAAGAGGTCAAGAGCCCGCACTTCGCTCCAGGTTAGGTGGTTCTCAAGGATGTTGAAAAGGCCTTCTTTGGCCATGTCGGTAGTAGGCCTCACGGGCAGGCTTGACGGAGCTCGAAGGATTTTGGCGCGGTGGGAGCCTCGGATGATTCTCACGATGCGAGTCCCAAAACGCCCTCAAGGGAACGGTTGTGCCAGTGCGCAATAAAATGCTGCGTCCACTTCTGGACGTCTTCGCTTCCTTGCCCTTCCCAAAACAGCGGTACCGTGCTTCCTGCCCAGTCAAGCTGGTCAAACAGGAGCAAGGCAAAGTAGGCGGCATCCTCGGCACTTGACGCGCGATGTACCGCATGGGCTTTAATTAGGGTTCCGTCTAAGGCGGCGAGCTCTAAACGGTCGTTCCACCATTGGGCCCTGACTGCTCGGCCGGTGGGTCGGCTGCTCAGCCACCTGCGAAGGTTAAAAAGACTTAGGGGTTGCGCTCCCTCTGGGCTTTCAGAAAAGCGGTAGATTAAATGGTAGCGCTCGTCCAGGGGACTTCGAAACCAGGAGCTTCCCTGAGGGTCGACGATGCGCCAGTCGGAGTCCGCAAAATTTTTGGGAACCAGCATGCAGAAGGACTCATCATGCCATTGGAGTCCGCTAGAGGGTTCGACCCAAACCGTTGGAGTCAAAGCGATTAGTTCCAGTTGCCGCTCAGGGTCGGCTCGGTGAGCGAACCAACGATTAAGTCACTGTATTTTAAACGCTTAATGTAGTTTTCGTACTTACCGTAGGATTCGCTGAATATTGCGGCATTGCTTGCCTTGATTTCAAATACAGGAACTTTAATTCCATTTTTCACAATCACAGCAGTACCCATTTTAAAGGTGGAGTCTTGGCTGTATTTGATGGTGAGCAAGTCATCTAGATTAAGATCTTCGGGGAACAAATCTTCTCTTTGGTTGCGGAGCTTGGTCAGGGCGGGGGCGCTCCCGATCACACGGTAGATGATGGTGTCTTTGTTCATGTCAATCTGGTAGACCTTGTTGTACTGCATGAACGAGGAATCCTTGCGCTCCACGATGGTGACTTCTGCGTTTTTGATGAAGTCTACCAGGGTAGAAACTTCGGAGGCATACATGCCGTATTCATTTTTGAAGGCAAGCTGAGCCTCACGTAGCTGCTCGAGCTGCAAGATTACCGCCTCGTAGCGTCGATCCTTAATTTTTTGGAACTCAATGGGCTCCATGATGATTCGGTAAATGCGAAAGGCAAATAAAACTGCGATGACCCCTAAGGCTACACGCAGATAAAGAATGGTACGAGGCGTCATACGTTTTAATTAAGCACCAAAAATAGAGCAAACAAGTGCCATGCCCGTGAGGTGAAGGTTAACTTTTTTGATTTTCCTCGAGCTTGCGCAGCGACCTTTGAGCCATGGCTCATCTTTTTTTTGATCTTGACCGTACTCTTTGGCATCACGAGGGCAACCACAGGATCTTTTTTGAAGAGCTCCACGCGGACTTGGGATGGAATTCATACGGGACTTCTGCTCAATTTGCTCAGTGTTATTTAGCCATAAACGACCGCCTCTGGGACCACATTCAAAACCATAACCTCGGCGTGGAATACGTTAGGGCGCGTCGGTTTGCGCTCTTGTTTAGCGAAATGGGAGTAGATAAGGGTTCACCTAAAAGCCTCAGAGAACGTACCAAGGACTGCGAATCCCGACTCAAGAAGCGATTGCCCGACCTCGGTCAGGGTTACGACGGTGCCGCTGATGCACTCGAGGAGCTTCGCCAAGGCGGACACCAGCTGCATCTTATCACCAACGGAGTGTCTGAACCCCAAGAACGCAAGGTGGCTGCCTTGGGATTGAGCCAGTTCTTCACAGTCAGCATGACTTCGGACCGTGCGGGCGCCTACAAGCCCAGTCCAGAAATCTTTACCGCAGCACTTCGCGAAGCAGGGGCTCATCCTCAGGAGTCCTGGATGATCGGAGATTCCTTGCTCCGGGATGTACTTGGTGGGCAGGGAGTGGGTATGCGCACGGCGTGGTTTCACGCAGAGGATGCAATTGACCCCGACGCTCAGGCAATTCCTGACCTTGAGTTTCGGCACTGGCGGACCTTTGCGGATCTGCTCAACCGAGCAATCGGACAGTAGGGTCGCGGTCTGCGCGGTATCTTTGCTTTTATGGTGGATTCCCAACCCTACAAGCCCCAGCATCCGATTCGAATTGTTACGGCGGCCTCGCTTTTTGACGGGCACGACGCGAGCATTAACATAATGCGACGCATCCTGCAGTCGTCAGGAGCCGAAGTTATTCATTTGGGCCACGACCGCAGCGCCCAAGAGGTGGTGGAGACCGCCATACAAGAAGATGCCAACGCCATTGCCATGACCTCCTACCAGGGCGGGCATTTGGAGTACTTCAAGTTCATGCACGACTTGCTCGAGGAACGCGGAGCGGGACACATTAAAATCTTTGGCGGCGGCGGCGGGACTATTTTGCCCAGTGAAATTCAAGAGCTTCAGGCCTACGGAATTACGCGGATTTACCACCCCGACGACGGCCGTACCATGGGTCTTCAGGGCATGATTAATGACCTTCTGGAGCGCTGTGATTTTGCCATCGGAAGTCAGGTTGAAGACGCCCTCGAAGGAGTTAAAATTCAACGGCCTCGCTCGGTGGCTCGCATGATTTCTGCCGCAGAAAACGCTCCCGCCGTGTACGAAACCCTAAGGGCTGAGGTCGAGGCCTTGGCAGCCCTGAATCAGGCACCGGTTCTGGGCATCACCGGCACCGGAGGCTCCGGCAAAAGTTCCATGGTTGACGAGTTAGTACGCCGCGTGCTTCGTCATTTTCCCGGCCTTAAAATTGGTTTGGTGAGTGTGGATCCGTCCAAGCGCAAGACCGGAGGTGCACTGCTCGGCGACCGGATTAGGATGAATGCCATTAACCACGACAACGTCTACATGCGTTCTCTTGCTACACGCCAGAGCAACCTTGCGCTGAGCAAGCACGTCAGTGATGCCTTAACCGTGCTCAAGGCGGCCAAGTACGACCTTATTATACTAGAAACCAGTGGAATAGGTCAGTCAGACACTGAAATCATTGACCACAGCGACGTCTCGCTTTATGTGATGACCCCGGAATACGGCGCAGCCACGCAGCTCGAGAAAATTGACATGCTCGATTTTGCCGACTTGATTGCCCTTAACAAATTTGATAAGCGCGGAGCCCTCGACGCGCTCCGCGACGTTAAAAAACAGTACCAACGTAACCACCTTCGCTGGGATGACCCCTTGGACGACATGCCCGTTTTTGGTACCATGGCCAGTCAGTTTAACGACCCGGGAACCAACTTGCTTTTTGCGGCCATCGTAGAGGCCTTGCGCCTCAAAACCAAGGATGCGAAGTGGACCATCGCATCAGAATCTGCAAAGGAACTGGGCGAGAAGCTCTTTGTGATTCCGCCCCACAGAACCCGCTACTTGAGTGAGATTTCAGAGGGCATACGCGGATACAATGCATGGGTTCACCAGCAGGCGGACGTCGCTGATGCTCTTTATAGTTTGGTCCGTACCGAGTCGGAATTGCTTCGCATGACGCTGGAAGACCGGGATCGATTGGTGGCTGGAATAGCAGAGGCCAAGGAATTGCGCAAGCGTGATTTGGATCCGCACAATTGGGCCCTAATCGAAGGTTGGAATGCCCTACGGCAGCGCTACAAAAACCCTGAGTACGTCTACCGGGTTCGGGGCAAGGACATTAAGCTGCCTACCCACACGAAGTCCCTTTCGAATTCGGATATTCCCAAGGTCGTAACTCCATCCTACCGCAGCTGGGGTGATATTCTTCGCTGGCAGCTCCAGGAGAATGTTCCGGGCATGTTCCCCTACACGGCAGGATTGTACCCCTTTAAGCGCCAGGGCGAGGATCCAACGCGCATGTTTGCCGGCGAGGGAGGTCCAGAGCGGACCAATAAGCGCTTTCACTATGTGTCATTGGGCACGCCAGCCAAACGACTTTCGACGGCTTTTGATTCCGTAACGCTTTATGGACGCGACCCGGGTCGCCGCCCAGATATTTATGGAAAGCTTGGCAACGCGGGGGTTTCGGTCTGCTGCCTCGACGACGCAAAGCGTTTGTACAGCGGATTTGATCTCTGCGACCCCGCCACCTCGGTGTCCATGACCATTAACGGGCCTGCCCCGATGGTCCTCGCGTTCTTTTTGAATGCCGCGATCGACCAGCAGTGCGAGAAGCACATTAAGGTTCATGGCCTGGAGTCTGAAGTAGAGAAGGTTCTGCATGCCAAGTACGAAGCCAAGGGTCAAGTTCGCCCGCGCTACCACGGCACTTTGCCCGAGGGCAACGACGGATTGGGTCTCATGCTTCTGGGTATCTCGGGCGACGAAGTGCTGCCGGCAAAGGTCTATGCGGCCATCAAGGATGAGGCTCTGAATCAGGTGCGGGGAACGGTTCAGGCTGATATTCTCAAGGAGGACCAGGCACAGAACACCTGCATTTTCAGCACCGAATTTGCGCTTCGCTTGATGGGAGATGTGCAGTCCTACTTCATTGACCGCAAGGTGCGGAATTTTTACTCGGTGTCGATCAGCGGCTACCATATTGCCGAAGCGGGGGCTAACCCGATTTCTCAGCTTGCATTCACGCTGGCCAACGGATTCACCTACGTCGAGTACTACCTCAGCCGAGGCATGGACATCAACGCATTTGGCCCGAACCTGAGCTTTTTCTTTAGCAACGGAATCGACCCGGAGTACGCCGTAATCGGACGCGTGGCGCGCCGGATATGGGCTAAGGCCCTAAAGAACAAGTACGGAGCGGATTCCAGGACACAAATGCTGAAGTACCACATTCAGACCTCGGGCAGGTCCTTGCACGCTCAGGAGATTGATTTTAACGACATTCGAACCACGCTCCAGGCCCTGTATGCCATCTACGATAACTGCAACTCACTGCATACCAATGCCTACGACGAGGCGATCACAACTCCGACCGAAGAGAGCGTGCGCCGAGCGATGGCCATTCAGTTAATTATTAATAAGGAACTTGGCTTGGCCAAAAACGAGAATCCGATTCAGGGTTCCTTTATTATCGAAGAGTTGACCGACTTGGTCGAAGACGCCGTTCTTCTGGAATTTGACCGCATTAACGAGCGCGGAGGCGTACTCGGAGCGATGGAGACCATGTACCAGCGTGGCAAGATTCAGGAGGAGTCGATGCACTACGAGATGCTCAAGCACACCGGCGAGTACCCCATAATTGGTGTAAATACCTTCTTGAGCAGCAAGGGTTCGCCAACCTTGATTCCAGGCGAGGTAATCCGTGCTGAGGTTGACGAAAAAGAACGGCAGATTGCTAGGGCTGAGCAGATTCAGGCAGTCCGTCAGGTCGAATCCGCCCAGGCTTTGGACCGCATTAGTCGCGCGGCATTGACCAACGAACCCATGTTTGATGCCATCATGGAAGCCGCGAAAGTTTGCTCTTTGGGTTCCATTACCGAGGCGATGTTTGAAGTGGGCGGTCAGTACCGCCGCAACATGTAATAGGCTTAGCGGAGGGGAATCCTATTCCATCGCTGCACGTATTCGCGCTCACGGTATTCGGCCGACTGCAGGGCCCATCGGCCCCGCTGCTTGGTGTACCTAAGGTCTGCCGTAGTGACTTCATAGCGGGCTAGGTAGCGCCGTTCTCTTGTGCTGCGTGCAGTACAGATCCATTCCACCGAAACAAGGTCACCCGAGGGTGCCGTACTTGCACTAACCTGCGCCGACGAACCCAGGGGGAGGCTTTGAATTTTGGGCAGTAGCAGGGGCATGACGGCAAGGGCGCTCAAGTGGTAGAGGCTGTCGGGGCTCGGGACCTGACCTGCAGGCAAAATCAGTTCAAAACCTTCTCTCCTTGAGCTTAGAACCTGGCTCCCGGCGGTCAATTCGTGGCGCAAGAGGTTGCCTCTTCGGTCCATTTCGACGCGGTTTACCAGTCCCGGGTAGCTCTGGACGAAGCTAGAGGAGCTGCGGCTTCGGTACAGTTCCATAGTCATGATCTGGCTGGGATTTTGCTCGAGCGCAAACCGCCCTATTTGGGGTGCGCTGCAGCCCGATGCGAGCACGGCAGCCAAAAGCAGGATGGAGCCTCGGAGCATAGCGGGAAGGTAATGTACCTTCGGCTAATGAACATTATTTCTTGGAACGTAAACGGCCTTCGGGCGGTTGCTGGCAAAGGATTGCACGAGATTGTGCGCGGACTCAACCCAGACGTAATGGGTTTTCAGGAGATTAAGTGCACGGTGGATCAGGCCAAAGAGGTCTTGGACGGACTCGGCTACCACGTCGTCGCGCACGAGGCCGATAAAAAGGGCTATTCGGGTACGGCTATCATTAGTAAAATCAAGCCGATCAGCGTCTCCTACGGCATGGGCGTGGAGGAGCACGAAGGCGAGGGTAGGGTCATCACTGCAGAATTTCAGGACCTCTACGTGGTAACGACCTATGTTCCTAATTCCAAGGGTGACCTGTCGCGGATTCCGCAGCGGGCTCGTTGGGACCGCGACCTAGCTGCCTACCTTCAGGGGCTTGACGCCAAAAAACCCGTGGTGCTCTGTGGCGATTTAAATGTGGCGCACCAACCCATTGACCTGAGCCATCCGCAGCCCAACTACAACCGAACACCGGGTTATACCCAAAGTGAGATAGACGGACTTCAGCTCTTGCTCGATTCAGGCTTTGTAGATTCCTGGCGCGAGCAAAACCCGGGAGTAGTTAAGTATTCCTGGTGGAGCATGCGAAGCGGAGGCCGCGCCAAAAACATCGGCTGGCGCCTCGACTACCATCTGGTTTCGCGCCGGCTTATGGACCGGGTTGCATCGACCGAAATCCATAATGAGGTTTACGGCAGCGACCATTGCCCGGTCAGCCTTCAGTTGGCCTAGGGCAAGAACTTCATTTTCTCGGCCAAAAACGCTTCAAAGAGTGCTCGGTCGTCGAGGCCTGATCGAAGCCTAAGTACTTGGTTCACGTCGCGGTGCTTGACGGCATCAGGGCAGAGCCTAAGGGCTTGAATGGCGGCATTTCGGTAGTCCGCTTGCTGGTAGTAGGCCTCGCTGCCAAAGGCAGAAAACAACACGGAGGCTGCTTCTTCGGCTCGGTTTTGGGCCAGCAGCGCATGAGCCAAGTGCATTTGGCCTCCGGGATGCCGTGGCGATCGCTGGAGCAATTTGCGGTACGTTGATTCCGCTTCAAGGGCATTGCCCTGGTATCGGTAGAGGTTGCCCAATTGGTACCAGGTAACTACGTGGTTAGGATGCAGCTCCAACGATTGCTCGAAGTAGGACTTGGCCTCGGCAAAGCTCGTTGCGGTAATCGGTCCCCTTTGGGCTTCGAGAACCATCGAAGACATGCCTGCAAAGTAGGGCGATGGATTGCCGAAGCGGTCGAGTTCAGTCCAATCGTCGAGGCTTTGAATGGCTGCGGGTAGCAAGCGCAGTGCGTCCTGACGCTCATTTAAAGCAAGCAATTCTTGCTGGTCCTGTTCTGACGACAGACCTTCTCTTGAGGCGTTTAGGTAGGCGAGGGCCAGTGCGGCAATGGCGATGCTACCGATCCAAAGGTTTGGCCTCTTGGCCTCGCTCAATCGACTTGGTGTAAGCATGCCGAGGGCAAGCATAAACGGAATCCAAACGGCTGCTCGCTCTAGGGGGAACTCAAACATGCTGTAGGTCAACACGATAATCCCAAGACCAGCCACCAGGTCGGCGCCTTCCTCTCGGCGGTTCTTGAACCATGAAACGGCGAGTCCGCCCCAAAGTAGCAGCCATGCTGCGAGGCCTGGCAGGCCCTGCTCTGAGGCAATCCAAAGTGCGTCGTTGTGAGGACGAACTTCGGCGGTAACCCCCTCTGCTACGGAAGGATTCATGCCCTGAAGGCCGTATCCCGGGAAGTGGATTCGCCATTGTCCGGCGCCGACGCCCGTCCACGGTGCGGCCTTGATCATTGCTAGGGAATGGTCCCAAAACACTTCACGGATGCGAAGGTTGGTGGGGTCCATCAAGGACTCGCGGATTTTTGGGCGGGAGACCACAGCCGCAATTAGCACAAGGCCAAGAAGCGCGGCACCCAAAAGGGGCTTCCAGGAGCGGAGGTTTCGAGCCAAGCTAAAAAGGAGCCAAAGGGCCGCCCCAATCCAGATGCTTCGGGTGCGCAGCAAGACAATGGCGAGCAAGGCCATAATTCCTACTACCATGGCCACGTTCTTCGCGCTGCTTTGGCTTCGTCCCCAGAGGTACCAGGCGGCCGGAATGGCTAATGCTATGGCCGAAGAAGTGAAGTTTTTGTGCCCCAAAATCCCGGGTGCCAGGTAGGGGTCTGTCATGGCCTTGGTGGATTGCCCAAAGTCCGCAAGCACCGAAAAACCTTCGATCATGGCTGCGCCTAAAATGCCCCAGGCTAGGGTAGGGAGCGCACGGAGTCCAAACCTCCAACCGATTAAGGCGGCCGCGGCGTAGCCTGCGTACCTGCCTACTGCTAATTTCGCTTCACTGGCTGCAAAAAGTGGAACCGTCCAAAATCCGCTCACGGCGACGGCAAGCAGCAAGAGCGCACTCCAGGTACTTAAATTGGGCAGGGACGACTGCGAACTGCTGCCTCGATGCGCCACTGCGAGCAATCCGAGCAGAAGGAAGCCGGCGGCCAGGTGCATGGGCCAATGGGAGCTGTCTCCTAATTTTTGCGCCACCGGCAGCATAGGAACAGTGGCAAAAATTGCCCCTGCAACGAAGGCGATCCAAGATGGTCTTGCGGCGTTCATAGGGTGTAAAAATAAAGCACCCCGCTCATGGCGGGGTGCTTTCAACAAATTGTTTCGAGGCTTAGGCTTCGGACGGAATCACTTCGAAGTGAAAGTCAATCACTACATCGCGGTGAAGGCGAACCTTTGCGCTGTTCTTGCCAGAGACCTTGATGGATCCGCCGGCAATTTGAATGAACTTCTTATCGATTTGGTGACCGAGCTTACTCAGCTGATCTGCCACGTCTTGGTTGGTGATGGCTCCAAAGAGCTTACCGCCGAGTCCAGCCTTGGCTTCGATCTTAAGTTCCACATTGCGCAGGGCTTCTGAGGTCTTTGTGGCGGCATCCACCATTTTAGCTTCCTTGTGGGCGCGCTGGCGAAGGTCTTCGGCCAAATCTTTTTTGGCTGAACCGGTCGCAAGAATTGCGAATCCTTGTGGAATCAAGTAGTTGCGGCCGAAACCGTTCTTTACTGATACTACGTCGTCCTTGAAACCAAGGTTTTCAACGTCTTGCTTTAAAATAACATCCATGACGTCCGTTTATTTAAGGTTGTCTGCTACGTACGGCATCAGAGAAAGATGGCGAGCGCGTTTGATGGCTTGGGCCAATTTGCGCTGGTACTTCAAAGATGTTCCAGTTAGACGACGCGGAAGAATCTTTCCCTGCTCGTTTACAAAACGCAATAGGTAGTCGGGGTCTTTGTGGTCAATATGCTTTATGCCGTATTTCTTGAAACGGCAGTACTTCTTCGTCACCGACGAATCAATAGCAATAGGCTGTAGGTAGCGAATTTCGCTGGTGCCTGTGGGCTCTAGTGGTGTAGTAGTACTCATGGCTTAGGCGTTTTTAACCTTGTCGCGACGTTTTGCGGCATAAGCTACACCGTGCTGGTCGAGGGCTATTGTTAAGAACCGCAGAACGGGTTCGTCGCGCTTCATATCTACCTCAAGGGTAGCTATAAGGGTAGAAGGTGCCGTGAACTCTACAAGATTGTAGAATCCGGTCATCTTCTTATTGATTGGGTAGGCAAGCTTGCGCAGCCCCCAACGCTCTACATTGATGATGGAGCCACCAGCAGCTTTAATGCTGTTGGTGTATTTATCCACCGTTTCCCTTATCTGATCATCAGACAAGACGGGATTTAGGATGAAAACGGTTTCGTATTGTTTCATTGGAAAGTTTCCTTTTAAGGGGCGCGAAGATAAGAAATAATACTCAATTATTTTGAACTTTTGGCAGCCGGTCTATCAGTTCAAAGTAATCCCGCAGCACATAATGCGGATTCGGGGACTCGGCGAGCTCCTTCAGAGCACTGTTCCAACACCTATTCTGTGCGATGCTGTCACGCAAAACTCCTTCGCAAAAAATCAAATTGGCGGCCGGGTCCTTGGCCGACTCCTCGCCCGACACCCAAAGAATATGGGCTTGGTCCGCGCGCCAGTGCACGATTATTTGGTACCAGCCCGAGTAGCTGCGCCCCTTTGGTGCAAATACCTGAAAGCCGTCGCCCTCGATGAGGTCGTAGCCTGAGCTGCGAATGTTTTTAAAGAAGAGCAGGCGGTTGGACTGAATTCGCGCAGTGTAGGAAGTTTCAGGCTCGGCTGCCTCAAAGAACAGCATCGATAGGATTAGGCCCGCGGCTACTGCACCAATTCCGAGCCAAAGCAAACGTCGTTCTGGTTTCATTTAATAACGAACGCTTAGGGCATCCAAAGTGTTCAACCCTACCTTTGACTATGTCTTACCGAGTTGCGCTTCTCATCGTGGTAGTGACCCATTTAGTGGGCGCTGTAGGCCTTCGAACGGATTTTGCCGACTGGATGGTTTTGCTCACACCCGTGCATTTATTGGTCAGTTTTGGCCTTCTCTTCTCGTTTAGCAGCAAATCGGAATTTCTAAAGGGGGCACTTTTGGCGGTATTTGCGTTGGGCTTGCTCGTTGAAATAATAGGAGTCAATTCCGGATACCCCTTTGGCAGCTACGTCTACCTCGAAGGTTTAGGACCTAAGGTTCTCAATACGCCATGGTTAATCGGAGTAAATTGGGTAATGCTTACACTGGCTTCGGGGTCATTCGCAGCGCAATTTTTAGACAACGGCAGCAGGATTCAGCGGGCCTTACTCGCCTCGTGCCTTATGCTTGCACTGGACGTTCTCATTGAGCCGGTTGCACACGCACACCGCCTTTGGATTTTTGCTGGCGGAATCGCGCCCTGGCAGAACTACCTCTCATGGTTTATCGTGGCTTTGACCGCGCAGTGGATCGTAGGCAAGGGCCTTGGATCAAACCGTTTGGCAGGACCAATTTTACTCGCTCAAGCAGCGTTTTTTGCCCTTTCTTGGCTGTGGCCAATCGCATTCTAATCCGTAGGTTTGTAGTCCGCCCAAATGGAAAATAACTACCTGGTATCCGCCCGCAAATACCGCCCTGCCGCCTTTGAGTCGGTGGTGGGCCAGGCGCACGTTACCGAAACCCTTGAGCACGAGGTTCTGACTGGTCGACTCGCTCAGGCTCTGCTTTTTACGGGTCCGAGAGGGGTGGGTAAAACGACCTGCGCTCGGATTTTAGCCCGCCGAATTAACGAAGTCCACACCGGCGAAGGCCTGGACTACAGCCTCAATATTTTTGAGCTTGATGGAGCGTCCAACAATACGGTCGATGACATTAGGCAACTAATCGATCAAGTGCGTTTTGCTCCGCAAATGGGCAAGTACAAAGTCTACATCATCGACGAGGTGCACATGCTCTCTCAGGCCGCGTTCAATGCATTCCTTAAAACACTCGAGGAGCCGCCCGCGCATGCCATTTTTATTTTGGCGACCACCGAAAAGCACAAGGTCTTGCCGACCATCCTCTCGCGATGCCAAATCTTTGATTTTAAGCGAATCGGAATCAGCGACATCGCCGATCACCTTCAGTGGGTTGCGGGCAAAGAAGGCCTAGTCGCCGAGCAAGAGGCCCTTCACGCCATTGCCGAGAAGGCAGACGGTTCCTTGCGCGATTCCCTCTCGATTTTTGACCGCATCGCTGCCTTTGCTCAGGGCGGACCATTGACCTATGACCTGGTGCGCCGCAATTTGCAGCTTGTGGACCGTGCCTTATACGTAGGGCTTTGGAATCAGATTATGGCTGCGGACCGGGCTTCGGTTTTGACCGTAATTCAAGACGTCCTTGACGAGGGCTTTGATCTTCAGCGCTTTTTAATGGGATTTGCGGGCTACGTCCGCGAACTTTTGCTGGCCCAGCACCCGGCTACGGTGGCCCTTTTGGACTTGCCGGATTCCGCAAAGAATGCTCTTCTCGACGCTTCGCACGAAGTATCTGCTGCTCGCGCGGCCTCAGCCCTCAAGCGTCTTGTGGCGGCCGATGCCGGCTACCGCAGCGCGAGCAATGCCCGCTGGCATGTAGAGGTTGCCCTGCTCGATTTAATTCTCGACGAACCGGCGGACGAAAAAAAAAAGCCCAGTAGTTCAGCAGCCCAATCGGCCTCCGTTGCAGAACCGGAGCCTAGGATTGCGTCCAGTGCGGAACCTGAGACCACGGCTTCGACTATTGAGCACGTTGCCCTAGCGCCACAAACGGAGCCAATTCCTGAGCCACAGAGCGCAGTCCTGCCCGAGCTCGAGCCAGAGTCCGAGCCAATGACTGAGCCCGAGCCAATGACTGAGTCAGAGTCCGAGCCTGAGCCCGTTTTGATGCCTTTTGCCGTCGAATCAGCGGCGCTGTCAAGCCTGCAAGAGCCGATTCCGTCTTCATTGCCTGCAGCTGAAGTGGCCCCGGTTGCTGTGACGAATACTCCCAACGCTAGAGTTCATCGCACTGCTTTTTCGCTCAAGGGCCTTGGTGGAACGGACTATTTGGTTCCGGATTCGCCGGAGCCTGAAACTAGGGCTGATCAGGTTATTGACCCTACTGCGGCAAGCATTCAGGCTGCGGTTGTGGAGCGCCAGCTTAGGCCCTTTAGCCAGACAGCCCTAGATACCGCCTGGTCGGAGTCGGCTGGAGCCCTGGACGACCTTCCGGTGATTAAGGCCATTGTGCAGCAAGTACAGCCGGTATTAGAAGACGAATCAGTCGTGAGGGTAAGCCTTGAAAACGAGCTGCAGGAGGACTACCTCAACTCGGTTCGAGACCGAATTCTGCCTTTTTTGCGTCAAGCCCTCAACAACGATTCCATTACCGTCCGCACCCAAGTGCAGGTGGGTTCCGTCAATGCACGCCTGGTCTACACCCCCGACGAGCGCTTCGCATTTTTGCTTGAAAAAAATCCGCACTTAGACGATTTTCGCGAGCAATTTCAACTAGATATCGAGTAATTCTCCCTTTTTAAGGGGTATTTTAGCCAGTACTATGCAAAAAATTAAAGTTGTTAATCCGGTCGTCGAGCTTGACGGCGACGAGATGACCCGAATCATTTGGGCTACCATTAAAAACAAGCTGATTCTTCCCTACCTCGACTTGGATTTAAAGTACTACGATCTTGGAATGGAGCACCGCGATGCCACCGACGATCAAGTGACCGTGGATGCGGCGGAGGCCATTAAAAAGTACCACGTAGGCATCAAGTGCGCTACCATAACGCCCGACGAGTCTAGAGTTAAAGAGTTTGGCCTCAAGCAAATGTGGAGGTCGCCCAACGGCACCATCCGCAATATTCTCGACGGAACGGTGTTTCGGGAGCCCATTGTGATTAAGAATATACCCCGCCTGGTAACAACGTGGAACAAGCCCATTGTCATTGGTCGCCACGCTTTTGGCGATCAGTACCGTGCGACCGACACTACCATTAAGGGTAAGGGCAAGCTGACCATGACTTTCACGCCCGACGACGGTGCCGCCGCCCAGACTTGGGAGGTATACCAATTTCAGGGCGATGGGGTTGCCATGAGCATGTTCAACACCGACGAGTCCATTACGGGTTTTGCGCGGAGTTGCTTTAATATGGCGCTCGATAAAAAGTGGCCGCTTTATTTGAGTACCAAGAACACCATACTCAAGAAGTACGATGGACGATTCAAAGATATTTTTCAAGAAATTTACCTCGCAGAGTTCAAGGACAAGTTCGATGCAGCGGGCATAACCTACGAGCACCGACTGATTGACGACATGGTGGCTTCAGCCCTTAAGTGGGAGGGTTCCTTTGTTTGGGCCTGCAAGAACTACGACGGTGACGTGCAGTCTGATACCGTGGCCCAGGGTTTTGGTTCGCTCGGACTCATGACCTCTGTGCTCATAACCCCCGACGGCAAGACCATGGAAGCCGAAGCGGCGCACGGGACGGTTACGCGCCACTACCGCCAGCACCAGCAAGGCAAACCTACCAGTACCAACCCCATCGCCTCCATTTTTGCTTGGACGCGCGGCCTCGCCCACCGAGGCAAGCTCGACGGCAATACTGCGTTGATTCAGTTCTGCGAAACCCTCGAGCAGGTATGCGTAGAAGTCGTAGAAAGCGGCCGCATGACTAAGGATTTAGCGGTCTGTATTCACGGCAACAGCGTGCAGCATGGGGAGCACTACCTCTACACCGAGGAATTCTTGGAAGCCATTGATTTGGCCCTGCGCGAAAGGATTTAAATTCGAATCCGCAGGACGGTGAAGACCGTTAGAATCACATTTTTGAACGTAACTCCTGCGGCCCAATAAGCCTTTTGGGCTTCAGCAAAGCGCCCTGCCTTGTGATGGCTTCGGGCCTTTTGGCGCAATAGCTCCCCTTCGGCATGCTTTAAAACGGACTCAGGTATCCAGCCTTGCTGCACAAACTGCGCCCAGCGAAGCCGAATTTTGATGCTGTGCGACTCGAGCTCTGCAGACATTCCGTGGTTAATTCGGTACCGGGTGAAGGGTTCGTCGGTCCAGCGTATGGGGCGCAGGCCCTGCGCCCAAAGCCGCATCCAAAGCTCTAAATCCTCGGTGCCTTGAAGCCTTTGGTTCGTATCAAAGGGATGCTCTCGAGCAATATCAGCGCGAAGCAGGCAGGCGCTCGGGGCGATGGCGGGCCGTTTAAGCACCCAGTCGCTGGCTTGCCTGGGCTGATCGCCGAAGCGAATGGCTCCCAAACGCTGCCCGTCCCATTCGCGCACAGGGTGGTAGGCCCAGGTTACCTCGGGCGCTTGAACCAAAAAATTAGTCAGACGCTCGTGCCACTGCGGCTCAAAAGCGTCGTCGGCATCGAGGTAGGCGATCCAGTCGCCCGAGGCTGCGCGGGACCCAGTGTTGCGGGCGGCACCCAGGCCTAGGTTTTGGGGATGCACCAATACCCGAACGTTGGGCCAGTTCCAGCTTCGAACCAAATCGGCGCATCCGCCCGGCGAGGCATCGTCGACGACCAGTACCTCAAAGGCCTTGGCCGCGCTGTCGACTGCTTCGCGCAGGGTTTCTTCGCTCTGGTAGCAAGGTATAACGACCGAGATCTTCACGTCGCGCGGGGCATGAAATGATTCGGAAAAAAATGGTGAAGGACGCGCCGAATGGGTTCCTTGAGGCCTATCGCGGCGAGCGTCGCTACGGCCAAGCGCACAAGGCCCTCGTACGGAATGTGGAGCAGTACCAGTGGGTGCAGGCGCACAAATCGTGCAAATAGTACACGGTTGACGCGCATGTTTGCACTTCGCCGGGCGGAACTCCAATCCTGGCGGTAGAGGGAGTGGGTCCACCAGGTGGCAATATTTCGGTAGGCCCTCCGGAGCCGTTTGGGCTCAGGCTGGTGCTTTGCGGCGATATAGTCCACCAGGGCGAGCAGCTCTTGGTAGACCGCTCCGGTTTTGTTGGCCTTTTGGCGCGCCGTTTTGGGATGCATTCTAAAAAAATTGAGGACCTCGGGCACAAAGGCAATTCCGCCCTGCTCCAAAAGCAGAATGTAGGTCATCCAGTCTCCGTTGAGCTTCCAGGAGGGGTCGGCTCCGCCTACGGCTTTGAAGGTTTCAAGCCGCAGCAGTGCTCCGGACGCGTTGGGTATGACGTTGTGCAGCAGCATAAAATGCCGAATCTCATGAAGGCCGTCGTTTCGGTAGCCCTCAATCCAGCGCACCGCTTCAGCTCGGTAGATGCTGCGGTAGTGAACATCAAAAAGGTGCAGGTTTTGGCTCGACTCGTCCACA
>JABMNC010000049.1 GCA_013205365.1 Cryomorphaceae bacterium
GACTTCGGCTAATCGCGGACCCTTCTCGGTCTGGGTCAAAATAGCCACTTCATTAAGGGGGTCGTGCTCGAGGAAGAGCAGGTAGCCACGGTCTGCGGCTTCGTTGAGAATGCGCGCCTTCTCTTCGAGAGTCAGCAGCGGGCGGGTATCGTAGCCCATCACGTAGGGCAGCGGAATGTGGCCCACCGAGGGGAGCAAATCGGCCATGTAGACCAAGGTCTGCCCCTGGTGATCGAGAATGGGGCACATTTGGGCGTCAGTGTGGCCGTTGGCGACAAAAGCATCAAAGCCCAGCGGAGTGCTAATTCGAGCGGAATCTCCATCGATAAAATGGAGCTGTCCCGATTCCAAGAGGGGCATAATGTTTTCGCTCAAGAAGCTGGCCTTTTCGCGCGGATTAGGTTTAGTTGCCCATTCCCAATGGCGGGAATGCGTCCAGTAGCGGGCGTTGGCAAAGGCCGGACGAAGCTGGTCGCCATAGCGCTCCACGGCTCCGCCCACGTGATCAAAGTGCAAATGCGTCAAAAAGACGTCGGTGATGTCGCTGCGGTGAAAGCCCTGCTTGGCCAGGCTTTGGTCGAGCGTCGCGTCGCCATGAAGATGGTAGTGGCTAAAAAACTTGGGGTCTTGCTTGCCTCCAATGCCGGCATCGATGAGCGTCAGGCGATCGCCATCTTCAACCAAGAGGCAGCGCATGGCCCAGGTACAAAGGTTTTGGGAGTCGGCCGGATTGGTCCGCTCCCAAAGTGCCTTGGGAACCACGCCAAACATGGCGCCGCCGTCGAGCTTAAAAAAGCCGGTGTCAATGGTGTACAGCTTCATTTTTTGCGCTTGGATCGAAAAAACTCAGTGAGCAGGTCGCCGCAGAGGTCGGCCTCGATTCCGGTGCTGAGCTTCGTTTTGGGATGCAGTTGGCCCCCCATGCTGCGAAATCCGCGCTTCTCGTCGCTGGCCCCGTAGACTACGCGACCCATTTGGGTCCAAAAGAGGGCTCCGGCGCACATAGTGCAGGGCTCCAGGGTAACGTAGAGGGTGCAGTCAGGCAGGTACTTGGTGGCTAAATCGTGCGAAGCAGCGGTTATTGCCTGCATTTCGGCATGGGCCGTAACGTCGTGCAGGCGCTCAGTAAGGTTGTGGCCGCGGGCAATGACCCGGTTTTGCCAGACCACGACGGCACCAACCGGAACCTCATCCTGTTCCAAAGCCTTGATGGCTTCTTGCAGGGCAAGGCGCATGAAGCGTACGTCGTCTTCGGGTGAGGCTGGGCTAGAGGTCATGCGGTAAAAATACGGCCTGACTTAAGGCGCTGCGTTACCTTTGAAACTATGTTCCGAAGTCACTCTTGCGGCGAGATTCGCCTAGACCACGTGGGTCAAACCGTTACCCTTGCTGGTTGGGTTCAGCGCAGGCGCGATCTAGGGGGCATGTCCTTCATCGATTTGCGCGACCGATATGGAATTACGCAACTGAGCTTCAATGAGTTGCTTGACCCAGAGCGCCTTGCTCAGGCACGAAAGCTCAACCGCGAATTCGTGATTCAAGCCCGCGGAACCGTGGTGGAGCGCGAGAACAAGAACCCCAACATGGCTACCGGCGACATTGAACTAAGGGTGCATGAGCTGGTCCTGCTCAATGCCTCGGCCACCCCGCCCTTTACCATCGAAGACGAAACCGACGGGGGCGAGGAGCTTCGTATGAAGTACCGCTACCTAGACATCCGACGGGCTCCCGTTCGTCAAAACCTCTTGCTGCGCCATCGCATCAACCGGTCGGTGCGCAGCTACCTCGATAACCTTGGGTTTGTCGACGTAGAAACTCCGTTTTTAATTAAGTCGACGCCCGAAGGTGCCCGCGACTTTGTGGTGCCCTCGCGCCTGAACCAAAACCAGTTTTACGCGCTTCCGCAGTCACCGCAAACCTTCAAGCAGTTGCTCATGGTGGCCGGTATGGACCGCTACTACCAGATTGTGCGCTGCTTTAGAGACGAGGACCTGCGCGCCGACCGCCAGCCGGAATTCACGCAGATTGACTGCGAGATGGCTTTTGTCGAGCAAGAAGACATTTTAAACACTTTTGAAGGCCTGCTGCGCCACGTATTGGATGAAGTGCACGGCGTCAAGCTCACAGAGGTGCCCCGCATGACCTACGACGAGGCAATGAGGCGCTACGGCAACGACAAACCTGACATTCGCTTTGGAATGGAATTCGTCGAACTCACCGACCGCGTCAAAGGCCAGGGATTCCCAGTTTTTGACCAGGCAGAGCTTGTAGTGGGCCTCAACGCCAAGGGCTGCGGAACCTACAGCCGCAAGCAGCTCGATGCCCTAACCGACTACGTCAAGCGCCCCCAACTCGGCATGACCGGTCTTATTTGGATGCGCCTCGACGAGCAGGGCCTACCGAGTTCTTCGGTAAACAAATTCTTTGACGAGTCCGCACTAAAAAATTGGGCCGTGGCCTTTGGCGCCGAACCCGGCGACCTCGTACTCGTTCTAGCCGGAGCGGCCGGCAAAACCCGCAAGGCCCTGAGTGAACTTCGGCTGCACCTTGGCCAAGAACTCGGACTGCGCAAGCCCTTTGAGTTCGCACCGCTTTGGGTGGTCGACTTCCCCCTTCTGGAATGGGACGAAGATTCCGGCCGCTGGTTTGCCATGCACCACCCCTTCACGAGCCCCAAGCCCGAAGACATTGCCCTTCTTGATACCGACCCTGGCGCGGTGCGGGCGAACGCATACGACATTGTGCTCAACGGCAACGAAATCGGCGGCGGGTCCATTAGGATTCACGACCGGAGCCTTCAGGCCCGCATGCTCGAGCTTTTGGGATTCAGCCCCGAAGAGGCCCAAGCGCAGTTTGGATTTTTGATGAATGCCTTTGAGTACGGAGCGCCTCCGCACGGCGGAATCGCCTTTGGCTTTGACCGCCTTGTGGCCCTGATGGGAGGCGACGAAGTGATTCGCGACTACATCGCATTCCCAAAAAACAACTCCGGACGAGACGTCATGATTGACGCCCCCGCCGCGATAGCCGAGGCGCAGATGCAGGAGCTCAACCTTTTGCTGCGTTCGAGCGCTAAGTCATGAAGCGAACCCGCGAAGCGATTGACCTAATCCTTAAGCGCTTTTTGATTTGGCGGGCGCAAAACCTCGACACGAGCACCTTTATTTTGCTGGTCGCAGTGGTCACGGGGCTCATCTCGGGCCTCGTTGCGGTCGTACTAAAAAATGCCGCCCATGCGGTCCGCGAACTAGTGGTGGCCGAGCGCCTCAGCGACATCTACCAGGTGGGATACTTTCTCTTTCCATTAATCGGAATCAGCATCGTCATGGTTCTTCGGCACAACCTAAAATGGCGCATGAGGGAGGGCATTCCGATGGCCCTGAGCGCCATTGCCAAAGATGGCGGAATTATTCCTCGGTCGGCCATGTATACCAGCTTTGTCGGCTCAGCCTTCACCGTCGGATTCGGCGGTTCGGTCGGCCTAGAAGGCCCGACAGTCGGCACGGGAGCCGCCATAGGCTCCAACCTTGCCCGTTGGCTACGCCTTGGTTTTAAGCAGCGGATTCTCCTAATTTCCTGTGCCACCGCAGGGGCCCTGGGCAGCATCTTTGGCACTCCGATCGCAGCCCTGGTCTTTACCCTCGAAGTGTTTAGCCTCGACCTCACTTTGGGCGCACTGGTTCCGCTCCTGCTCGCCTCTGCCACTGGGTCGCTCACGGGCCTGCTCCTCAGCGACGGAACCACCCTGTTCACTGTCAGCGGAATAGGGAAGTTTGAGCCGCAGTTCATTCCTCAATACATCGGGCTAGGGCTGGCCACGGCGATTTTTTCAGTCTACGTCAAGCGCACCCACCTTTGGTCGATGTCGCTGCTCGAGAACGTCCGAAGGCCCTGGTTTCGTGCGGTTTCAGGCGGACTCCTTTTGGGTGGCGCAATTTTTTTGATTCCGCCTCTCTACGGCGAGGGCTTCTCGAGCATCACCGCGGCACTTCAGGGAGACCTTGCCGCCTTGCTGGACCAAAGTTTTATTCCATGGCACAACCAAAGTGCCTGGGTTATCATTGCGCTGCTGCTTGGCCTCGCCCTAATGAAGTCCCTGGCTGCCGGACTTACCATTCACGCAGGGGGCGTAGGGGGTATGTTTGCGCCAACCCTTTTTATGGGCGCCATACTGGGTTTGGCCTATGTTCTGATGCTTGAGCAGTTCGGCATGGACGTTCCGTCGGTTCATTTTGTGCTCGTAGCCATGGCCGGACTCATGGCCGGGGTCATGCACGCTCCCCTGACCGCAATGTTCATGATTACCGAAATCAGCGGCGGATACCCCCTTATTTTGCCTCTGATGCTGGTGTCGGCCCTCAGTTTTTTTGTGTCGCGCTCGCTCAGTCCTCACTCGATATATACCGCTCCCTTGGCTGCTGCGGGCGGAATCTGGACTTCAGACCGCGACAAGGCCGTTCTTAGTTTGATTCACTGGGACGACGTTCTAGAACGCGGAATCGCAGATGTGGAACCCCTTCTCGGCTTCGACGAGGCCGTCCAGCGCCTAATGGCCGAACACAAAAACATGCTCGCTATCGTCGAAGATGGCCGTCTGCTCGGAACCCTCACCTGGGACGACGTTAGGCGGGCACAGCGTTTGAATCAGCCTCCTTTGCTCGCGCGCGACGCAATGTCGGGCATATCCTACCAGGTAGACCTCAACTCGAGCATGGAGGATGCCGTAAAGCGTGTTGAGCGCATGGACCAGTGGTACGTTCCCGTCATCGATAAGGGCCAGTGGGCCGGCTTTTTGTCTAAAGCCAAGCTCTTTGAGGTTTACCGAAGGCGCCTGCGCGAGGTTAGTCAGGAGGCCTAGAGCCATGAAAATTTTCTCAGATAATTGGCATAGGTAGCTGTTGGTCAATGCAATAGGTATTCTCAAGAATTTCTTTGGGGGTCGAGCATCCCCGTTAAACAAGTTCAAAGTAGCCATTCAGTATTTTTACCGGATGCGAATTACAGTTACCACCTTATTATTAGCCCTATCTACCGCCTTATCGGCCCAACAACCCGCTTGGCTTCAGCAGTGGAACGACCCGACCACCAACGTTTATGACGTAGTCAAAGAATTTGATGCGGCCTTTGAAGGCATGGCGGCCGAGAAAGGAAAGGGCTGGAAGCAGTTCAAGCGCTGGGAAGCATTTATGGATCCGCGGGTCTACCCTTCTGGGCAACGACCCAATCCGACTTCTCTTTCTATGGGAATGGAGCAAATTCAGCAAAGCTGGGGCAGTACCTCCACGGGAGCAAGTGGAATTGGCCAGTGGACGCCGGTCGGACCCTTCAACGGAAACCCCATTCAAGGAATTGGACGCATCAACGTTGTCGCCTTTCACCCCACCGAGAGCAACGTAGTTTTTGCAGGGGCACCTGCCGGAGGACTCTGGAAGACCACCGACAATGGAACCACCTGGAACACCAACACCGACCTCTTGCCCAATTTGGGCGTTAGCGGCATTGCCATTGATCCGATTAACCCCGACACCATGTACCTGGCAACCGGCGACCGCGATGGAGGAGACACCTACAGCATCGGCGTACTAAAATCAACCGACGGTGGAACCTCATGGAAGCCAACCGGTCTGACCCTGCAGCTCACCAACTATGCCCGCCTGACGGGCATGGTAATTCACCCCAACCAAACCCAACACCTCGTAGTTTCTACGCGAAGTGGGATCTACCGCACTACCAATGGCGGAGCGAACTGGTCTGTGGTGCAAGGTGGGAGCTTCCAGTCCTTGAGTATGGTGCCGGGAGCCCCACACTTACTCTATGCTGGAACATCCGCCAACGGCAAAGTCTGGTTTTCTCGCGACTTCGGCGCCACCTGGATTCAGGTCAACGGCAACGGCCTCCCTTTGAGCGGACCTGCTCGCTGCGAAGTAGCTACCACGGGGGCAGACAGCAACTACGTCTATGCTTTGTTTGGAGCCAGCAACAACGGCCTCTACGGCGTGTACCGCTCTACGGACCGGGGCGCAAACTGGAGCCAAATGCACGGCGCTACTCCCAACCTCATGGATTGGTCCACCAACGGAAGTGGGGCAGGCGGCCAGGCCTGGTACGACCTTGCAATTGCAGTATCTCCAATCAACAAAGACGACCTTTTGGTGGGGGGTGTAAACATTTGGAAATCCATCAACGGTGGAGCCAACTTTTCACTTAGTGCGCACTGGTATGGCGGTGGGGGCGTGTCCAACGTCCACGCAGACCAACACTGGTTCAAGTTCAGGCCCGGCACCAGCGAGCTTTGGGTTGGCAACGACGGAGGCGTATACGTATCGCCCAATGGAGGAGTCAACAACAACTGGCAAATGCGCAGCTCTGGATTGGCGGTCTCCCAATACTATAAAATCGCGACAACTCCTGTCAATCCCAGTTGGACCCTTGCGGGATCCCAAGATAATGGAACCCACCTCAACAAAACAAGCTGGGCCAGAGTCCGCGGCGGAGACGGAATGGATTGCGGCATGGATCCCGGCAACGAACTCGTGATGTATGCCTCAATCTACTACGGCGACTTTGACAAATCCAACAACGGCGGCGCCAGCTTCAATGCTCCCTTTAGCCTTCCGCCGAGCGGAAGCGGTAATTGGGTAACTCCATTTTTAGTGAGCCGCCACAGTGGCAGCGTGCTCTACGCCGGATTTACCCGCGTTTGGAAGTCGACCAACGGCGGAGTCAGTTTTGCCGCAACGAGCACAACCACACTGCTTGGCAGCGACAATATCGACGTTTTGGCCGAGTCGCCGAGCAACCCTAACGTGCTTTATGCGGCTATCAATCAGTACCTATTTCGTTCAACCAACGGGGGGCAAAATTGGACTCAACTGAGCGGCGGACCCGGCAGCCATGTAATCTCTGACATTGCCGTTGACCCCAATGATCCCTTGCATATCGCAGTATGCCGCAGCGGCTACGTAGCGGGCCAAAAAGTATTTGAATCCTTTAACGGCGGCACAACTTATTCCAACATTACGGGCCTACTCCCCAACATTCCCACCAATGCTATTGTCTTTGAGCCAGGAGGCAACAGCATGATTTACGTGGGTACTGACCTGGGCATGTTTGTGCGCGACAACCTTCTTGGTAATTGGGTTCCGTTCAATGCAGACCTTCCTAACGTCATCGTTAACGACATAGAAATGCTGAGCGGGCCCCGCACCGTGCGCATCGGAACCTACGGTCGCGGCGTCTGGGAATCGCCCTTTGCCGGAGACCTGCTCAAGCGTCCTACTGCTGCACTGCGGTCCAACCCAGCCTCAACCTGCGGACTCGGCGACACCATCCAACTCCAGGATGCGTCGGTGGGGCTGGTAACGGCTTGGAACTGGTCGGTTTACCCTAGTGCCGGCGCCACGCTAATTGGAGCCAATACTGCCGCAGCCAAGCTGGTGATTAGCCAAGTTGGACTTTACAGCATTAGCCTCGTTGCAGCAAACGTGTATGGAAGCGATACCGCGATCGCTGTTCAGTCGATTGCCGCAGGCGGATTCCCCCTACCCGCTGGCGAAGGATTCGTACCGGGATTTGACCAACGCTGGTCCATCGAAAACTCCGACCGCAACGCCACCTGGGAGGCTTTTGCCGCAGGCTCCAGCGACGGTGACCTGGCCTCTATGCGCATGCCCCACTTTGCGCTGCCCCTCACTGCCTCGGGCCAACGCGATGCCCTGATCTCGCCGGTTTACAGCCTTGATAGCGGCTCTTCGCTCACGCTCGACGTGGCCTACCGTTTGGTTTCAGCCACTCAGGCAAGCGATACCCTCAAAATTTGGGTTCAGCCCTGCGGTTCCACGGCATGGAATCTCTTGGCCACGCGCTTTGAAGCGGGAACGCTGAACTGGGCTACTGGCAGCCCGCAGGCCACTGCATTGGTTCCTGCCTCGGCAGCGGACTGGCGTCGCGACAGCATCTTCTTGGGCGGACTTTCTGGCCCTTCGCGCTTTAAAATTGAAGCAAGGCATGCCGGAGGCAACCACCTCTACCTCGACCGGTTCAGGCTGCTCAAAGCCAGCACCGCGTCCCCTGTTGCAGACTTCATTGCCCCTGACAGTGCATGCGCGGCGCGTACCGTCACCTTCTATGCCACGGGCATGCCGGCACCCGGCAGCGGAACCGCAGGCGCTGCCTTGGGAGCAACCTACTCCTGGACCTTCTCGAGCGGAAGCCCAACCACCAGCACCCTGGCCAACCCAAGCATAAGCTTTACCGCTGCGGGCACCCATACCGCCACCCTCGTGGTGAGCACTGCAGGCGGAACCTCAAGCGTCAGCAAGACCCTTGTGGTGAAGGCCGCCGTGGTTCCGAGCGTGAGCATTGTAAACCAGAGCGGAAGCATCTGCGCCAACAGCCCGGCTACCTTTGTGGCGACCGCGGTCAATGGCGGCAGCAACCCTCGCTACCAATGGACGGTAAACAACCAGCCACGCGGGTTTAACAGCGCCACCTTCACCACGGTAAATCTTCAAAATGCCGACGTGGTCCGCTGCCAAATCTTCAGCAGCGAAGAGTGCGCCAGCCTGATGATGGTGCCCTCGAACGCCATTACCGCCGTGGTACTGCCTCTGCCGACCGTTGACGCGGGTAGCTACGCCTCGGCATGCGTGGAAGACGGCCCAATAGCATTGAGCGGAACTCCTTCTGGCGGGCAATGGAGCGGAACCGGCGTGACCGGCTCTGCCTTCAACCCCACTGGCTTGGGACCAGGAGTCTACACGGTGACCTATTCCTACACCAACATGGCAGGCTGCACGGGTACGGCATCGAGCAGCATTCAAATCAATGCGGCCCCCAATGTGTTCTTGAACTTTGGTACGGACGTTCTCTGCATCAGCGACCCTGCCCTCAGCCCGAGCGGAGGCTTCCCAGGCGGAGGAACCTACCTGGTCAACGGCAACCCGACCAGCAGCATTGTGGCCTCGCAGTTGGGAACCGGAAGGCACGAGCTTAAGTACCAGTTCGTTCAGAACCAATGCGTAGGAGAGCGCGTCGACAGCTTTGATGTCGTTTCTGCTCCGCCTGCTGCGACCATTCACGACTGGAACGGTGATTCGCTCTACTGCCCTCAAACAGCCCTAAACCCGCTGTGGACAGTGCAGTGGCTCAACGCCAACCAGAGTCCGATACCGGGAGCGACCTCGCCGAGTTTCATTGCGCCTGCTCCGGGAACCTACTTTGTGCGACTTCGCGCCGGCAGCAGCTGCGTTAGCACGAGCGGACCATCAATTGTACTGTCCAACAGCGAGTTCCAGCTGCGAGGCTTCAAGCTCCAGCCCAATCCGACCCGAGGCATAGTCGACCTGTCGTGGCTTGCGCAAGGAAGCAGTGCTTGGACGGCCGAACTGAGGAGCCTCAACGGAGCCTTGATTCAGCAAACTTCGGGTATGGAACCGCACTTCACCATGGACCTTGGAACGCTTCCAGCCGGAATTTATGTGCTCCGCGTGGAACAGGAAGGACGTATTATCGTTCAAGAGGTGGTGAAAATGTAGGCTTTACCGCCCATGATTTATAAACTCTTAGCCTTTTAAAAACGACAAAACCCCGCTAGCGGGGTTTTTTTGTGGGCCGGCCGGCCGACGACATTTCGCGCACCCGACCCTTTTGAGGCAGTGGATTCTAGACCCTAATGTAATCGAGCATGCTCTGGAAGAGGGCCACGCCGTCGGTGTTGAGCAGGTTGGGGTCGGCAGCGCGCTCCGGGTGGGGCATCATGCCCATCACGTTGCGGCTCTCGTTGCACACTCCAGCAATGTTTTGCGCCGAGCCGTTGGGATTGCCTTCGGGCGTAATCGCTCCGTCGGCCTCCGCGTAGCGAAACATTACTTGACCCTTATCGTTGAGGGACTTGAGGGTATCATCGTCGGCATGGTATCGGCCCTCGCCATGGGCAATGGGTATTTTATAAACACCGGTCTCCGAGAGGCCAGCAGTCATGGTACTCAGGCCTGAGGCGCGCACCAGGTGCACGTTCTTACTGACGAATTTACCCGTTCGGTTGCGAAGCAGCGCCCCAGGAACCAGGCCGGCTTCGGTTAAAATTTGGAATCCGTTGCAGACCCCAAGGACGTAGCCGCCGCGGTTGGCATGCTTAATAACCTCCTCCATGATGGGAGAAAAACGGGCAATGGCGCCCGAACGAAGGTAGTCCCCGTAGGAAAATCCGCCCGGGAGCACAACCATATCAACCCCTTGGAGGTCGCGGTCTTTATGCCAAAGGCTAATGGTTTCGCAGCCCATGCCCTCTCGCAGGGCGTGGATCATGTCTTGGTCGCAGTTCGACCCGGGAAAAGTAACAACGCCGAATTTCACGCGGCAAAGGTACAGCGCCCGTTGGCCTTACCCAGGGCATTGGCGAGTCGATAAAGCAGCCTTGCAGCAACGTTGGCATCCCAATCTCCCTCGGGTCCAGGGGCCACTTCGTTGAGGTCCATTCCGAGTAGAATTCGGCCTGAGGCGACAACCTGCTCCACCAAATAGAGTACCTCTTCTGCTTCAAGGCCCCCTGCCACCGGGGTTCCGGTGTGCGGACATAGTTTAGGGTCGAGTCCGTCGATGTCAAAACTCAAGTAAACCTTCTGCGGAAGCTCCGCGACAATCAAGTCCACCTGCTCTGCCCAGCTTATGCCTCGGTAGGCCGCATGCTTGAGGTCGCGATCAAAAAAAACGTTGCAGCGATCGGCCAATTCCTTGGCCCTGGCAACCTCCTCGGCGCAGTAGTCCCGAATTCCAACCTGCACAATTTTGGCAACTCCGGGGTGCTGCATTGCGTTGTACATAATGGAAGCATGGCTGTAGGTAAAACCCTCGTAGGCGGCCCTAAGGTCCATGTGGGCGTCAATTTGAAGAATACCCATGCCCGGATTTCGGTCTGCCAATGCCTGAATATAGCCAAGAGGCGTACTGTGGTCGCCGCCCAACAGAACTACGAGCTGACCGCGGTCAAGGTAGGTTTCAACGTCGCTGCGGACCCTTGCCACCATCCAGGCACAGGCCTCGTTAATCCTGGCAAGAAGCTTTTGGCTCGAGGCCATTTGCTCGGTTCCGTCTGCTAGAGCAGCCAAATAAACCTCTGCGCGTTCGCGGTTTCGCTCGGACTTTTCGGCAATCTTGACCGAGGCTGGGGCCATAGCGAGGCCCATTTTGTAGGCATCAACCACGTTGGGGTCCCACAAGTCGACCTGGGCAGAGGCCGCTTTGACCGCTGCGGGGCCCAGCGCGGTACCCGAAGTGTAGCTCACGGTGACCTCCCAAGGGAGCGGAAGCACCACCACTTCGGCATCTTCTACCGCAAAGGGAAGCCCGTAAATCTGGCTTCCCGAAGCCAATCCGTTGGGGTCAAAATCGGTCAGCGCGAGGCTGCGGCCTTTGAGTCTAGCTTGGTACATGCCGCAAAGGTAACGGCCTTGCGGCAGATGGCTCTTGGCTGGGCGCACTTAGTTATTGACCAATACCGAAGCCGAAAACTAGTAGCGAATTGGGTAGGCCCTTCGAATCGTCCGGCCCTGGAGCGGGGTGAAGCGAAACTCCCATAGCCATAGGCCGCCCTGTGGCGGTTCATCCCTCGCTTCGATGCGGTCTTGAGAAGCAACGGGGCGTGGTGCAGACCATGGGCTGGCCCAGCGGCCTTCAGGGTCGGTCCAACGGGTTTCGAGCAGCCATGCCTGGTCCGAATCCAAATCCCATTGGAGGATTGGGGGCCATTGGCGCTGAATCAGGTCGAATTGGTTCCTGGAAGGCTCGACGGCTGCCTGGGGCCAGCGGCCCGGCGTTGCGGAATCAATGCGCGCGAATCCCCAATCATTGGGGTCGGGGCCGCGGCGCTCAAGGGCCATGCCTTCGCCCTTGCCGGGACTTTGGCGAATGCGTTCCGGGAACTGGTCGGGCCTCACCTCTGCCCGGTCGATCAGAAGTCCGTCGCTTCGGCGGAGCTCAAGGATGCCCCCATCGTCGGTGAGCGGTATGCTTTGGTTGGTGGCGCCAGGCCCGCCGGGCAGAGCCGGGCGGGCCCATGCCCCTGGGCGCGGAGCGCCCAGGGGCCCCGCCATCGAATCGCCGGCCGGATAAACATCAAGCAGGGCAGCGGGATTAGCTGCCATAAAAATGACCTGCCCCGGCAGCAAAAACCGGCCGGCGACCGAGGCGCGGCGCCATGACCCCGACTGAGAAGGAGAATAAGTAGAATCCCCCGAAAAACCGTCAGGATTCGACCAAAAAAGCCCCGAGAGATCCAGAACCCTATCGCTAAGGCTTCGAAGCTCCACGAACCGACCCTCGCCTGGCAAAGGATTCAGCAAAAGCTCACTAATCTGAAGCTCCCCAGAAACCGGAGGCATAGCCCAACCCGCATAAACCAAGGTGCAATCCCCTGGAGTACCGTCCGCATGAAGCCAGCCGGGCAAAAGCGGAAGCTCCATCACCTCGCCGGGCCGGCAAGGCCACAAAAGACCGTCCGCATCCGGAAGCCAACGCAGGGCAGTGCGCTCCGAGTGAATCCGCGTCGCCAACCAACGTCCGCCAGACCAACGCGCCAGGGCCAGCGAATCAAAAGGATAGAGCGGCGAAGTCCCCAAAGGAAGGGGATGCCGCCAGTCCACCTGAAGAGCGCTGTCGGCCAACAAACCCAAAATTCCGCCCTGACGAGGGCCCAGCGCCGACCACTCTAAAGAACCGGGACTCGAACCCAATAAACTCCGCGACGACTGCCAAGCCCGAGGCAGCATCGACCACTGCGGATTGACCTCCAAAGACCATCCTCCCAATGACTTATCCATAGGCTGGTGCATGTCGGGCTGCACGCGACCCCATGCCAGGCGCGCTCCTTCGGCGGTTTCTATGGACCAAAATGCCGGAGCCGAAGTCAGCGAAAGCGGAACGTCCCAAAGCGACAAGGAATCCGGCCAGGGAAGGCGCCCGTCGGCAAGAACCACCACCTCCCCAGGCCTCATGACCCGATCGGGAAGCAGCCATGACGAGGATCCGTAGCGAAGGGTCCAGCCCAAAGCCCAGCATAGCGAATCTGCCTCCACAAAAAGCTCCATAAAATCACCCGGGGCGGAACGCCAACTGAGCCGAGGATCGGGCGAAACCAGGATCTCGGTTACCGATGCATCGCCGAGCCGCGCGGCCCGCTTGCGCGGGGTCGCGCTCCGCACCCAAGGCCCAGCCTGCCAACTCATAGAACCCCATTTTAGCCCACGAACCCGCGTCGCCGTGACCGTAGCGCCAAAACGCAAGCGACCCAAAAGAGCCACGCTGCTGTCTGAGCTTCCCAAAACCTGGCCGCTGTCGAGGCGGACTCCTAAGGTGTCGCTCAGCAACCAAGAGAGGCGGTGGGCCCCCGACGAATCCCAATCCCAGGACCAATCCAAACGAGAAGCCGAGCGATCGAGCAAACCCGAAGGACTGTTGGCCAGCACCAAACCGTCGGGCAAGCGAAGCAAACGCAGCTGGTCGTTGCTGCGACCCATCTCTAGTCGGTAGCCGCTAACCAAGGGCGAGGCCGATGCCGTCCCGCTGCTGTCCCAAACCTCCCAAAATGCGTAGTTGGCCGAAGAAGGATTAAAATTCAACTGCAGCGACGCAGAAAACCGAGCCGGACGCGACCCAAGGCCTTCGCGCCACAAGGCGTAGGTGCCGGCAGCCGGAGCATCGAGCAGCAGCCAATCCGACTCCGCCACCGCAAAGGCCGTCGTATCGCCCTGCCAGGCGCTAAGGCCCGCCGACCACCATTGCGTCCATGGACCCCACTGGGCCGAAACTTCCTGGGCGCACAACGTCGCCAAAACTGCCACTAAGCCTTTCATAATGCGTACTTTTGCCGCAATACTAAAGCCTCCAGCCGAGCAATGCGTTTAGCCCTAATTGGAGCCACCGGAATGGTTGGCGAAGTCATGCAAAAAGTCCTTATGGAACGTCAGTTTCCGGTGACTGAATTCATTCCTGTCGCGTCCGCAAAATCCGTAGGAAACCCTTTACACTGGAACGGCGCATCCTATTTGGTTCGCAGCCTGGACGAGGCCCTGGCCATGCGTCCAGACCTGGTCCTCATGTCGGCGGGCGGAACCGTCTCGCTGAAGTGGGCTCCAAAATTCGCTGCAGCCGGATGCTTTGTGGTCGACAACAGCTCAGCTTGGCGCATGGAGCCTGGCATTCCCCTAGTCGTGCCCGAAATCAATGCAGAGGCCCTGAGCGCTGAAACCAAAATCATCGCCAACCCCAACTGCTCCACCATACAGCTGGTAATGGTCCTCAAGCCCTTGCACGACCTTCATCCCATCGAGGCGGTCCGCGTGAGCACCTACCAAAGCGTCACGGGGACCGGCAAGGCCGCCATTGACCAGCTCGAGAACGAGCGCAGGGGCATTTTTGACGGACCGATGGCCTACGCCCACCCCATTGACCTGAACTGCATTCCGCACTGTGACGCATTCCTCGACAACGGCTACACCAAAGAAGAAATGAAGCTGCACCACGAGACCAAGAAGATCCTTGGCGACCCCAGGGTGCAGGTCAGCGCCACCGCCGTTCGGGTTCCAGTTCAGGGCGGACACTCCGAGTCGGTGCTGATTACCTTCCAGGGGGCGCGACCTTCTTTGCCCGCAGTTCGCCAAATTCTCGCTGCAATGCCTGGCCTGGTGGTTCAGGACGATCCCGCGAACCTATCCTACCCCATGCCTCGGAATGCCGAGGGCCGCGACGAGGTCTTTGTAGGCCGAATTCGCGAAGACCTGGTTTGCGACCGCTCGATTCATTTGTGGATTGTTGCCGACAACCTGCGCAAGGGTGCTGCCACCAACGCCGTGCAAATCGCCGAGCACCTGGTTTCGGCCGGATTTTTGCAGACCCCTCTGCCTCCTGGCCATTAAACCATTACCATACTAGTTCGTCTAAATCCTATGCTTAAATTCTTTGCCCTTCTGCTTGCTTTTGCCGCAGCACCCTTGCTCGCGCAAACCCTAATTGTGGGGCAGGTCGTGGACGGCGACGAACCCATTCCCAACGCTGCCGTGCGGGTCATGGGCAGCAACGGACCGGTTGGGCAAACCAATACCGACATGCAGGGCAACTTTCAGCTCAGCGTGCCCAACGGAAGCTACCGACTCGTCGCCCGCCCTCTGGGCTACCAGCCTTTAATGCGGCCCATTGAAGCCACCGGTTCACCCATCAAATTGGGCATTCTCAAGGCGATAGCCAGCACCACCGAACTTGCCGAAGCCAATGTGGATGCCCACGCCTCCAGAGCTCTGCTGGGAATGGACCGCAAAGTCTACGATGTGGCCCAGGACCTCAACGTTCAGGGCGGAACGGGCACCGACGTACTGCGGCAGGTTCCCAACGTGTCGCTCGATATGGACGGCAACGTACAGCTTCGCGGCGACGACAACGTAACCATTTTGATTGACGGACGGCCCGCTTCTTTACTGGGCTTCTCGGGGACCAATGCCTTTGACCGTCTGCCGGCCGGCAGCGTCCAGCGCGTAGAGGTCATCACCAACCCCGGCGCTCAATTTGACGCCCAAGGAACTGGAGGAGTAATCAACATCGTCACCAAAAAGAACCGCGAACTGCCGCTCAACGGCAGCCTCATCGCCGGAATAGGAACCAACGCAAAATACAATTCCTCGGCGAGCCTTTCCGTGCCCGTGGGCAAGATCCGCGTCTTCACCAGCCTAGCCTGGGACAACCGCCGCAGCTTCTCTGGCGGTACGGTAGAGCGGATATTCCAATTCCCAGATACCGCCTACAGCCAGCGAAACTGGTCCTACGGCACCAATTTGGGTGGTGGACCCAACGCCCGTTTTGGAGTAGACATTCCCTTGGGCAAGCAATGGTCCGCCAACCTCTCGGTAGGCTTAAACCAAGACCAGCGAAGCGAGTCCGACAGCACGTCCTATGAGAACAGTGCCGGCGCAGTTAAGCTCAATGCCGTGCAGCGAAGCACCAGCGACCGCGGCTCCATCAACGGCGACGGCGCCCTGAGGCTCGAGCGCAAGTACAAGACCGAAGGCAACAAATGGACCGTCGACCTCAACTATTCCGACCGAAGCCGCTCGGAATGGAACGACAATACCTTCACTGCCGACGCGGGATACCCCAGCATTCTAACCTATGGAGGGGTTTACCTGCAGCGCTTTGAAACCAATGAAACTACGCAAAACTGGAACTTCCAGACCGACGCAGAGCAGGTGCTTACCAGCAAAAGCAAGATAACCCTCGGGGGGCGCAGTACCTATTTTGCCCGCGACAACCGCCGCGACGCGATGTTCTTGGCAGAGATTTTTAGCAGCTCGCTTCAAGAAGACACGCTGCGCACCCAATCTGTTGATCAGTCCCAATGGGTGCATGCCCTTTATGCCACCTACGGATACGTATTCAGTCCCAAGTGGAAGGCGCAAGCCGGCATGCGCTACGAAGTGGCCAACCTTGGGTTCACGCTGAAGACCAACAGCGAACTCAATTTTACCTATCCGGGGTATTTTCCGAGTGCTTTTTTGACCTATAGTCCCAAAAAGGGATTGGACTTTCTGGCCAGCTATGCCATGCGCGTCAACCGTCCCGGCGAGGGGCAGCTCAACCCAATAATCGACTACTCCAATCCGCAGTCCTTTCGCAAAGGCAATCCACTTTTAATGCCGGAATACACCCACGCATTCGAGCTCACCGCCGGCAAGTACGCCAAATGGGGCTCTGCAACCCTAAACGGATACATTCAGCACACTACCAACATGTTCTCACGCTATGTAGAGGTTGACAATAGCGGAATCGTTACCGTTACCTGGTCCAACTTCGACACCCGAGATCGCTATGGTTTGAGTGGAAACACCTCGGTACGCTTTGGCAAAACCCTCAGTATTCAGGCCTCGGGAGACGCCTTTTGGTCGGTTATTAATGCCCAAAACCTACAGGCGGGTCTGTCTCAGTCTGGTTTTGGATGGTCGGGGCGAATCAACTCGATGTACAATCCCACCTCGAAGCAGCAAATCCAACTCACCTTTAACCAGTGGGGCGCCGGGCCTACCGGCCAAGGATTCTTCAAGGGAATTCAGGCTTGGGACGTCGGCTACAAGGTTGATGTGGTCAAAAACAAGCTTTCTGCAACGGTCCGCATGAGCGACGTGTTCAACCAACGCCGGTTTCGCATCGAGCAGCACCCGCCCTTTACCCAAATCTACTTTGAGCGCTACCGCGAGAGCCGCATCGCCTTCTTGACGATTCAGTACACCTTTGGCAAACCCGACCGAAGCGCCCAGCGCGGAGGCCGTGGAATGGGCGGTGGCGCAATGGGCGGCGGCGAAGACATGGGCATGTAAACTATTTAGCCGTTCACTGGTTTTTAATGCATGCCTCGCCTCCTCAATCTTCTTGCACTCGGACTCCTCAGCGCCCTCTCGGCCTGCGGCCAGTCCACTAAAAATTCCGCTCCCGTGACCCTACTGCCTGCTGCTCCTGCCCAAGCCGGAAACGAAACCCTTATTCTCGCCTCTGGTTGCTTTTGGGGCACCGAGTACTTCCTTAAGCGCGTCGATGGAGTGCTCTCCACCACGGTTGGCTACACCGGAGGCCATGTTGAAAACCCCAGCTACGAGCAGGTCTGCAGCAAAAGAACGGGGCATTACGAAGCCTGTCTGGTGGAGTACGATCCAAAGCGGACCAGCGCCGAAGCCATTCTTCGCACCTTTTTTGAAACCCACGACCCCACGCAAGCCAACGGTCAAGGTCCTGACATAGGGCCGCAGTACCGCAGTGCGGTTTTCTACCAAAACGAAGCGCAACGCGACCTTACCCAATCGCTTATCGGCCTTTTGACCGCAAAGGGTCTTAAGGTAGCCACCGAAGTTTTGCCCGCCCAGGCATTTTATTCGGCAGAGGGATACCACCAGGATTACTACGACATTAAGGGCGGCACACCCTACTGCCACGGCTACCGCAAACTTTTTTAAGCGGACTTTTTTAGGCGGACTTTCCTGCCTAAAGTTGTTCATAAGTCATAGGGTTTAAGGACCCCGAAGCCCCCTTCTTTTTTGTAAATTCGTAGGCATGCGTCCGCTACACTACGACTTAGAACTTCACCTCGCCTTCCTGCTTTTTCAGCAGGATAGCCTGCATGTTCCGGGCCTGGGTGTCTTCAGTGTGCGCCGCTACGGAGCCGAAATCCAGCTCCCCGCAGGCCTTATTTTGCCTCCTGCCCGTCGCCTGTCTTTTGCGCCCGAAGCCCACGGAGACTCGAGTATTCTATTGGACCACCTTTGCAGCATCGAGGGCTTTAGTCGTGCTGAGGCTGCCGAGGCAACAGACCTTTGCGTCGCAGAATGGAACCGGGTTCTGGACCGAGGCGATCGCCTCAACCTCATGGGCTTGGGATCGCTGCGGCGCAGCGACCATGCATGGGTTTTTAAGGCCAGCATCGAAGCCAACTTTCTGGCCGCTTCCTACGGTCTTCCCATTTTTCGTATGGATTTGCTTCAGGCTGCCGACCAAGCTCTTGCAGCCCATTCTGACCCAGCAGCGCCACGGGTTCGGTCTTGGTACGCAGCGGCCATTGTTGCGGGTGCCCTTGGCCTTGCAGCCGTCGGAGGCAGCAAAGACGACTTTCGCGGCCTAGTTCAGTCCGCCTCCCTACGGTCCGATCTGGGTTCATGGTGGTCTTCCCAATCTTCCTTGGTCCAAAATTTTGCAGGGGACGCCTCGTCATGGGCAAGCGATCGTTTTAAATCGATGGGTTCTTCTGAGAACGACAGCGAAGCCCCAGGCGCCGAACCAGAAGTCAAAACCTCTGAGGCTCCGCTCTCTGAGCCTGCAGCCATAGCCAAGCCAAAAGCCTTAGCAGAGCCAAAAGCCATAGCCGAGCCAAAAGCCATAGCCGAGCCAAAGGCCGAGCCTAAGGCCGAGAGGCCCAGCGTACCCGAGACGGTGGAATCACCTACCGCGAAGGCGGAATCGCCAAACGCTGAGCCAGCAGGGAACTATGCGCTCATCGTCGGAGCCTTCTCTGATAAAGCCAATGCCACAAGGCTGGTTGCAAGCCTTCGCAAAGCGGGATACCCCGCTACAATGGTCCAGTCAAGCGTTGGGCTCAACAAAGTTGCGCTGCGCACCTTCGCCAACGAGGACTCAGCCCGAAAGGCCAAGACCGAGCTGCGAGAAGACTTTCCGGCCGTTTGGATCTACCGCGAATGAAGGCAATACCTGCCTCCGCCTCGCTCACGGTAATGACTGAGATTGTCTTGCCGAACGATACCAACAACCTGAATAATCTTTTTGGTGGCCAGCTACTGAGTTGGATGGATCGCTGTGCAGCCATTGCGGCCCACAGGCACTGCCGTCGCACGGTGGTAACGGCCTCGGTAAACAATGTTTCGTTTAAAGAAGCAATACCCCAAGGAGCCATCGTAACGCTCGAATCCAAAGTATCACGTGCATTCACTAGTTCCATGGAGATATGGATCGACGTGCTTATGGAAGACCCGCGCGGCAGCGGCAAGCAAACCAAGTGCAACGAGGCGATCTATACCTTTGTTGCCGTAGACGACAAGGGTCGGCCAGTTCCTATTCCGCCCCTAATGGCCGAAACCGAAGAAGAAATTCGACGGTTTGACGGAGCCCTTCGCCGCCGTCAACTGGCCTTGATTTTGGCCGGCAAGATGAAGCCCGCCGACGCCCACGAGCTGCGGTCGCTCTTTCTACCCCCAGAAAACACTTAAAAGGCCCCCAGCTAAAAGGCTAGGACCAACCAGCACGCGCATCCAGTACTTTGGCAAGTAGTCCTGCAGGTTGAGCAGCTGCGGAGTGGCAAAAACAGCCAAGACCCCGCTGGTAGCTGCGTCGGGGTGCGCAATCCGCCAAACGACCGCAACCAGGATGCCCGACCAAGAGAGGTATAGTCCGTGACGCTTGGATCGCTTGGCCGATACCGCGGCTCGAAGGGTTTGCGGAATAGCCATTAAGAGCCAAAAGGCCAAAACCGCCTCGCCAATGCTGGGCAGGGACCATTCCAATTTTGGTTGCAGCGGCGCAATCCAGGCCAAAAAAGACTCCGGTCCGCCAATGGTCCAGCGGTAGGTTGCGATGGCTGCGGCAGGCACTAGCCAGCCCATTAGCAGCTGTAAAATTCCCCTCCCCGACCGACTCGTTCCCCAACCGATAGCCCAGAGGCTCACGATAAGAAAGTAGGAGAAGCGCACGTTCCAGAGCAAAAGGAGTCCGGTAATGAATCCTAAGTTTATGCGGCGGGTTAAGGCACTGCGGTCGTCAGAAGACATTTCGTAGGCCAAGGCCATCCAGGCTGCTGCCGCGATGGAGCCGCCCACCGTATGCCACTGAATACCCTGACGTCCGCTGCAAAGGGCAAAAGCTGCCGCAAACCAAAGCCATCCAAACAGGTAGTTCATCTTGAGGTATCGGCTTCGGTAGACGAGAATGTAGTTTAAAAACCAAGCCCCTAGGCCCGTGGAGAGAGCCAATACGACTGAAATTGGCTGCTGCATCAGCCTATTTAAAACCATGGATAGCAGCGCAGCGACGGCAACTAAAACGAGAGCGACGCCCGGATGTGCATTGCGAAAGAGGAGTTTGGGCATGTAGTGGCGCTAGGTTACCTTTGGGCTTCTCAAAAGTACATTGCTATGCCGCTGCGCTCCCTTTTTGAAGGAATAGGTGATTTTTTCACATGGACATTTAAAATAATGCCCCTTATTGGACCTGCAACCAACGTTGTGTTCATGTCCCTTATTGCTGGTGGTATTATCTACTGGCTTCGCGAAATGAGCAAGCACGAGAAGCAGCAGAACTAAGCGAAGCTTACTTTTTTGCTGGTAGGCCGTAGATCGTTCCGATGTCGCGGCGCACTTGCTTCCCCTCAAAATTTATCTGGTCTGCGTGCGCGTAGGCTTTAGCAATGGCCTCCTCTGCACTTGAGCCCATTCCCGTAACTGCAAGTACTCTGCCTCCGTCGGTGACCAATTGACCGTCGCGCAGTGCGGTTCCGGAATGAAAAAGCAAGCTGCCCTCTGAAGCTAATTCAGAACCTACTATGGGAAGACCCTTGGGGTAATTCCCCGGATAGCCCGGCGAAGTGAGTACCACGGTTACCGCGGTTTCGGACTTTACTGCGACGGGACGGGTGTTGACGTGGCCGCGGGCAGCGTCGATCATAAGGGCCAGCAGGTCTTCGTCAAGGCGAGGCAAAACTGCCTCTGTCTCGGGATCTCCCATGCGCACGTTGTACTCGATTACTTTGGGGCCCTCTGGCGTTAGCATGAGTCCGAAAAAAATAAATCCGCAGTAGGGAATGCCCTCGGCCTGCAAGCCCTCGATGGTGGGCCGAATGATTTCGCGATGAACGACCCCAAGCACTTCGGGAATAACAAAGGGAACTGGGCTAATTGCCCCCATTCCGCCGGTGTTGGGGCCCGTCTGGCCTTCGCCCACTCGCTTGTAGTCAGTGGCTTGGGGCAAGAGCAGGTAGTTCTCGCCGTCGGTAAGCACAAAAACAGAGAACTCGGGGCCGGTAAGGTGCTCCTCGATGACCACGCGGCTTGAGGCTGGGCCAAACTTAGCTTCCCCTAGCATGGAATCAAGCTCCTTGAGGGCTTCCACTACATCGTCGAGGATCACTACGCCCTTGCCGCCCGCCAGACCGTCGGCTTTGAGGACGTAGGGGCCGTCGTAGCTCAGGACGTACATCTTGGCCGCCTCGAGCTCGTTCTTGGTGAAGCTTCGGTAGCCGGCGGTAGGGATTCCGTGGCGCTGCATGAATGCCTTGGCAAAGTCCTTAGACCCTTCGAGCTGGGCCGCTTCGGCCTGAGGCCCAATAAAATGAATGTGCGCAAGGTTGGGATGTTCGGCAAAAAAGTCGCCCAGCCCAAGAACCAGGGGTTCCTCGGGCCCCACAAGAACTATGTGAATATCCTCGCGAATGCAGAAGTGAACAATGGCGTCGCGATCGCGCCAGTCCAGGTCGACGCAGGTTCCAAATGCTGCCATGCCGGGATTGCCAGGAGCGATAAAAAGATTGGACAGCAGCGAACTCTGGCCGATGCTCCAAGCAAAGGCAGACTCCCTACCACCCGAGCCAAAGATGAGTACGTTCATGAGGCAAAGGTCGGGCTAGGGCCGAGAATACCCAAGCGAGGGCAATTCCAGAATAGTAGGGCCAGAAATTTTGAAGAAGGCAACGAAAAAGGCATGATTAAGTGTACTAAATACACCACTAATTTTATTTAGTAACTTCTGATTTACAATTATTTAACTAAAACCATGGGTCTCCCTTAGACTTAATTTTTTAGATTAACTTGCCCAATGTTAATGGTACTTTTTACTATAAGATATTCCGTCACAATGAAAAAGAGTTTAGTTGGTCTGCTTTCTGCGCTGCTTCTAATCCTAGCCCCAACTGCCCAGGGTCAGGTTAAGAATCAAGAAATTCAAGGATCCGTGGTAGAATTTGGGGTCGAAGCCGCCATTCCCAACGCAGTAATTAGCCTCGCCTCGGGCGGCAAAGTGCTTACAACCACCGATGCTCAAGGAAGGTTTAGAATTTTAGCAGCTGCGGGAGTCAACCTGCGCGTCAGGGCCCTCGGCTACACCGACATGGTGGTTGCCGCTCGCGATGGAATGCGCGTAGCGCTCCGCGCGGAAACTACGGAGCTCGACGAAATCGTCGTGGTTGGTTTTGGTACGCAAAAAAAGAGCAACGTCACCGGATCCATTGCTCAGGTTAAGGCCAAAGACCTCGAAAGCATGAGTCTTTTTCGTGTGGAGCAGGCCCTCCAGGGGCGAACCGCAGGAGTTCAGGTAACCCAAAGTTCCGGCCAGCCTGGGGCTGGGAGCGTGGTCCGCATTCGCGGAACGGCATCGATTAACGGGTCCGACCCTCTATATGTAGTGGACGGTGTGGTTATCGGTGGCGGCATCGACTACCTGAACCCCAACGATATTGAAACGATTGAAGTGCTTAAGGATGCCGCGTCCGCAGCAATTTATGGGGCACGCGGTGCTAACGGCGTAATTATCGTAACCACCAAAAGCGGTAAAGGAGTCGCTGGGCAGATGAACGTAACGGTGTCGGGATACCGAGGGCTGCAAAACCCCTGGCGCAAGGTTTCGGCGCTGAATGCCACCGAATACGCCACCCTTCAAAACGAAATGGCCGGTGCGGCCGGGCAAGTGATTCCCTACGCAGACCCCCGCTCCCTCGGTGAGGGAACCGACTGGCAAGATGCGATATTCAACCGCAACGCTCCCGTGGAGGCCCTCGACGTTAGTATGTCGCAGAGCAGCAAGGACGGCAGCTATTTTGCCTCGGTGGGCCGCTTTCGCCAAGAAGGAATTGTTGCTCCAGGGCGTTCCAATTTTGAGCGGATTACGGCCCGACTGAATACCACCAACCAGGTGCACCGGGCCATCAAGGTGGGAATGAGCACGGCCTACACCCACAACACGAGCCAGTCCGTGGCCGAAAACACCGAATTCGGTTCGCCACTGGGCCGAGCGCTGAACATGGACCCCCTCACGCCAGTCTACGAGACCAATCCCCAGCTTCTCAGTGGGTCACCCTATACCGTGGGCGGAGTACTGCGCCGCAATTTGGTCCGCGACCAAGGCGGAATTTATGCCGTTTCACCCCGGGTAACCAGCGAAGTGGTGAATCCCCTGGCGGCACTGCTTACCAACACCAATGTGGGCTGGTCCGACAAAATCATTCACCAGTCCTATGCCGACTTGAACCTCGGCGGCGGATTCTCGGCCCGCAGCAGCATGGGTATTGATTTGGCTTTTTATGGAGGCAACGGCTTCATTCCTGCCTACTACTTGAACGCCACCAACTTCTTGGATACCAACTTGGTAACCCAAAACTTTAACCGCGCCTTTTCTTGGATGTGGGACAACACCTTGAACTACAGCAAAGACTTCGGCGCCCACCACATTGACGCGGTTGTGGGGCACTCCGCGCAGGAGGTCAATGGCAGCTACATGGGAGGCAGCAAACGCGACGTGCCCACCGACGAATTCGGATTTGCCACCATCAGCTATGCCCGCAATGCAGAGAGCGAGCGGGTCTACGGAGGCAAGTGGGAACGCTACGCAATCGAATCCTACTTTGGCCGCGTCAACTACGACTACGACGACCGCTACCTCGCCACGGTGATTTTGCGCGGCGATGCCTCGAGCCGATTCGGACCCAACTTCCGCTGGGGTTACTTCCCTTCTATATCAACGGGCTGGAACCTCCACAAAGAAGCCTGGTGGTCCTCTGACCTGGTAACGGGGCTGAAACTTCGATTGGGCTACGGAATGAGCGGCAACGACGCCGCCGGTTCCCTGGAGTACGCCGCGACGATTTCGGGCGGACGCAACTACAGTTTTGGCTACAACGAGTTCATGCAAAACGGTACCTCTCCTAGCCAGATTGCCAACCCAGACTTGCGTTGGGAGCGCGTAGGCCAAGCCAACCTTGGCGCGGACATTCGCTGGGGCAAGTACCTGTACACCAACATCGATTTGTACCACCGGGCAACCTACGACATGAAGACGCGTCCAGTGCTTCCCGACTACGTGGGCAACGATGCACCCACGGCCAACGTAGGCCGCATGCTCAACATGGGCATTGACTTTGAGGCCGGGTACGACCGGAGTTTTAGCCTTGACCGCAGCATTCGCATTGCGGGCAACGTGAGCTACCTGCGCAACGAAGTGGTCTACTTGGGCAACGATGGCGGCTACCTTCCTGGCCAGCGCTGGGGTCCCCAGGGTCTTGAAATAACCAGAATTCAAGAGGGCTTGCCCATCGGCTACTTCTTTGGCTACATGGCCGACGGGGTGTTCCAAAATTCCGCTGAAGTCGATGCGCATATCAATGCCGAGGGCGGACTCCTTCAGCCCGACGCAGTAGCTGGCGACTTTCGCTTCAAGGACGTCAACAACGACGGAATCCTCGATGCCGACGACCGAACCATTATTGGCAACCCCACTCCGGACTTTGCCTTTGGTGCAACCCTGAACGCTCGATTTGGCGGCTGGGATGCGGTGCTCTTTTTGCAAGGGGTGGCAGGCAACCAGATTTATAACGCTACTCGCCGCTACGACTTACCCTCGGCCAACATGAACGCTTCGGCCCTGGACCGCTGGACTGGAGAAGGAAGTTCCGACCACTATGCCCGCCTTTCTGCACTCGATAAGAATACCAATTTTGCCCGCAGTTCCAGCTTTTATGTAGAAGACGGAAGCTTTCTGCGCATTAAAACCGCCCAGATTGGCTACACCCTTCCTGAGGCATTGGCCGCAAAAATCGGCTTAAAGCGCTGCCGCCTTTACTATTCTGGCATCAACCTACTCACCCTGACCAAGTACCGCGGGTTTGATCCCGAAATCGGCAACGGCTTTGGAGTTGATCGCGGAATTTACCCTCAGGCTCGCACTCATTCTATTGGATTTTCAACCTCTTTGAACTAATGAAGACGAATTACTTTTCTTTGATTGCAGCGGGCACTTTGGCCCTGTCGAGCTGCGGACGCGATTTTTTGAACGTGGACCCCATTGGTCGCGAACTTGAAATCAACTACTACCAGAATTCAGGTCAGGCCTACGAAGCCTTGGTAAGCGTTTATGACGTGCTCCAGTGGAACGATCAGACGGGATACTCGGTAATGTACCTGCTTCAAACCATAGCCTCAGACGACTGCCATGCCGGCGGCAGCGACGCTAGCGACCAGCCCGCATTCGTAGCCTACGACAACTTCACGCTCAACCCCAACCTGGGGCCGCAAGCGGGCCTTTGGCGCAAAAACTACCGCGGGATCTACCGAGCCAACCTTTTTCTTGAAAAAATTGAGGGGGTACCTGGAGTTACCGACGAGTTTGTGCTCCGCACCAGCTCAGAGGCTAAGTACCTGCGCGCCTTCTTCTACCTCGACCTGCTTCGCTTGTTTGGTTCGGTGCCCTTGATCACTAAAACACTGAGTCCTCAGGAGTACTACGAAGTGACCATGGCCACTCCCGAAGAAACCTTCGCCCAAATTGAATCAGACCTACTGGCCGCTATTCCCAACCTGCCTTTGGAAGTTGGAGGTTCCGAAAAAGGCCGCGTAACTCAGGGTGCCGCCAAGGCCCTTCTTGCCCGTGGCTACCTGTACATGAACGTGAAAATGGATCAGGTTGCCCAGCTGACCGAGGAGGTTATTCAATCCAATGCCTACTCTCTGACGCCCAACTTTGCGGACATTTTTACCCGGGCGCAAGAGCACGGGGTCGAGAGTGTCTTTGAAATCGCCTATTCCGAGAACTCTACCGTGGGTTGGGAAGTTTTTGGCAGCGGCTACGGCGAAGGCAACGTGGGCGTTCAGATGTGCGGAATGCGCGACTTTGACGGCCCCGTTTACTCTCCAGGCTGGGGCTTTGCTCCAGTGAGCCAGGAACTCTATGATGCAATGGCCGGAGATCCGCGCCGCGCCTCTACCATTATTGCTGCCGACTCTCTTGCCGGAGCGAGCTACGACCCCGGCTTTCAAAACACTGGATTTTTTGTCTACAAGTACGCGCCCCGAAAGGAAGCACTCTCGGCCGACGGAGAGCCCGCACTCAATTGGGGCACGAACGTGCGCTCGATTCGCTACGCAGACGTTTTGCTTATGGCAGCTGAAGGCCTAGCGCGAAGCGGCGGCAGCGAATCAACCGCACGCGGCTACCTCAACCAAGTCCGCCTGCGAGCCGGACTGCAACCCATTCAGGCCAGCGGAGCTGCCCTGCTCGATGCCATTGCACTAGAGCGACGCTTGGAACTTGCCACCGAAGGCCATCGCTTCTTTGACCTGGTCCGCACGGGCAAGGCCGCCGAAGTCCTAGGGTCTAAGGGCTACCAAAGTCCCAAGCACCAATGGCTACCCATACCACAAACCGAACTGGACGCCGCACAGGGCGCACTAACGCAAAACCCCAACTACTGATGAAGACGATTGCCCGATTTTTATCGCTAGCCCTGCTAGCGGCCTTTGCTGCCTGCCAACCCTTTGAGGAAGACAAAACTCCGCTTGGCGCTTTGCCAGCGGCTTCGTTCACAGTAACCATGATCGATTCCAACACCGTACAGCTTCAAAGTACGGCCACTGGTGAGCCCTTTATGTACCGCTGGGAGGTTTCTAACGGCGCCCTTGCCGAGGGAGCCGAAGC
>JABMNC010000050.1 GCA_013205365.1 Cryomorphaceae bacterium
CCAAAGTTTAATGGTTACCTCCATGGACAGCATTGCCTATGTGAATAGTCATAATGGAACACAGGCTACTGCCCATATTTCGGTAAAGAACAGTTCGGCCTCTGCAAAAGACTACCGAGTGGTGCGCCGAAGAATAGGCACAACCGGATTGGTGGACTCCAACTACTTCTGCTGGGACCTCTGCTACCCCACATGGGCCAACCAGAGCCAGGGGACGGTGACCATCGCTCCCGGTGCCACTGCCAATGATTTCTCAGGCTATGCCTACGTGCTCGATTCCTCGGCCAACGGTCAAGACAGCATTTGGTACACCTTCGTGAATGCATCCGATGCAAACGATAGCATTCAGGTGACGGTTGTTTATGCCTTCAACCGATATGTTTCCATTTCGGAGTCAGCGCTGCCTTTGCTTTCGGTTTATCCCCAGCCTGCCTTGGCGGGCCAGCAGATTTATGGTATTCCGACGGATGCTCTTAAACTGGAGTGGATGGATCTTGCTGGTCGCGTGCATCAGGTAATCAGTCAAAACGACGGTTCTATTACGGCGCCTTCCGCGCAAGGAATTTGGATTCTGAGGGCCTACTTTCAGAACGGAGTTAGGACCACCCGGGTTCTGCTGCGGTAGGCGGCATACTAATATAAATTTTTTGACGTTTAGTCAGGTATGCTTTATCACCTCAGAGGAACCCTCGAACGCAAGACTCCAACCTATGTAGTTATGGACTGCGGGGGTGTAGGCTACCTCATTCATATTTCGCTCACCACCTTTGGTCAGCTCCCGGATTTGGGAAAAGTAGAATTGCTTCTGCACCCGGTTTATCGCGAAGACGCACAATTGCTCTTTGGTTTTGCCACCGAGCTAGAACGCGATGTTTTTGTGCTTCTGAATTCCGTTTCGGGAGTGGGAGCCAGCACTGCGCGAGTCATTCTATCTACCCTGCGTCCTGAGGAGGCCTTGTCGGTAATTGCCAATGGCGACTCCGGAAGTCTTCAGCGCATCAAGGGAATTGGAGCCAAGACCGCACAGCGAATTATTATAGACATTCGCGATAAGGCCATTAAACTGGGCGCTTTAGCCCCAATGGCCTCCGGAGGCACTTATGCTCGTCAGGAGGCACTCGAGGCACTTTTGGTTCTGGGCTTCGCCCGCGTGGCTGTCGAGAAGGTTCTTTCTGCCCTCTCGGCCGAAGAGTTGGAGTACAGCCTGGAAGACTTAATCAAACGCGCTCTAGCCCGACTCTAATGTGCATGCGGTGGGCACTGGGTCTGCTGGGATTGCTGGCAGTGCTGAATCTTGAGGGCCAGGATACCACAGGTACAGGCTGGCCAATGCCGGGCCTTCCCAATCCTCCCAATTGGAAGACTGAGGTTACCTATGACCCCGTCACTGGTTTTTACATCCTTCAGCGCACTGTTTCTGGAGTGCCCGTCGGTGCACCGAGGTACCTTAATGCCGCAGACTACCAGGCAATGCGGTTTCGCGAACTAGAATCCGATTATTGGCAAAACCGATGGTCTCAAAACGATGCGTCATCAGACCGAGGCGGGTCGAGCCTCGTTCCAGACATGAGCATAACGAGCCCGGTACTTCGCGATATTTTCGGTTCTGACAAACTCGAAATTCGCCCAACCGGCAGTGCAGAGCTGCGGTTTGGTCTGCGCTACCAGCATATTAAAAATCCCATTGTTCCCGAGCGGAATCGCCGAACCCTCGCCTTTGACTTTGACCAAAAAATGCAAATCAGCGCGGCGGGCAAGCTGGGCGACCGACTCAACCTCAACTTTAATTTTGATACAGAGGCAACCTTTGCCTTCGAAAACAAAATAAAACTGGACTTCAAGGGCCAAGAAGACGACATTCTCAAGGGTTTTGAAATGGGTGATGTGAGTTTGCCCACCAACGGCAGCTTAATTACTGGCGTCCAGAGTCTGTTTGGCCTCAAAACCCAAATGCAGTTTGGCAAAACAACGGTTACCACGGTCTTGGCCGAGCAGCGTTCCCAAAGCCAGAGCATGAACATTCAGGGCGGTGCGTCCACCCAAGAGTTTCGAATTCAGGCAGACGCCTACGAGGCAAATCGCCACTTTTTCTTAGCGCAGTTTTTTAGGGATCGCTACGAGCAGTGGTTGGGCACCCGCCCGATTATTCAGTCGCCCATGCAAATAACGCGGGTCGAAGTTTGGCTGACCAACCGCAGAAACAACCCCACCGAAGTGCGCAATCTCGTTGCCTTCTTAGACCTCGGTGAGGCAGAGGGCGCGGCCTACCGAAGCCTTTCGTCGTCCCTGCCGGGCGAGGCAATTTTTCCTGGCCCTAGCGCGGACCCTTGGCCATCCAACCGCGTAAACCGCTTGGATCCCCAAGAGCTGATTTCTCGGTTTGCCTCCGTGCGCGACGCGGCTTCTGCGGGTTCTTCGCTAAACAGCTCGGGCTACGACGCCAACATCGAATATGCCCAATTAACCAACGCGCGCATGCTGCAGCCCAACGAGTACAGCTTTCACCCTCAGCTGGGCTACATTTCGCTCAACACCTCACTCAATCAAGACGAAGTCATTGCAGTGGCCTACCAGTACACCGTCAACGGTCGGACCTACCAGGTTGGTGAGTTTTCTAACGACGGAATCGTTGCGCCCAAGTCGCTCATTCTTAAACTACTAAAGCACCAAATTCTAAATGTTCGAAGTCCGGCATGGGACCTCATGATGAAGAACGTCTACAGCCTCAACGCGTTCCAATTGAGCCCAGAGGACTTTCGCCTAGAGCTTCTCTACGTTAACGACGAAACCGGATTGCCCATTCCGTTTTTACCCAAATCAAGCGTTAAAAATCAACTGCTGGTGCAGGTCTTGCAAACCGACAAGGTCAATACTAACGGCGATCCGTTCCCAGACGGACTCTTTGACTTTGTGGAAGGATTGACCGTCTTGTCGACCACGGGCCGAATTTTCTTGCCTTCCTTGGAGCCCTTTGGCTCCTCCCTTTCTAAGCAGCTTAGTACCGCCGAGGAGCGCCAGAGGTACGTCTACCAAGAGCTTTACGATTCGACCCTGTTCCGCGCCCAGGAGCAAACCCAAAAGAATAAGTTTTTGCTTCGCGGTCGCTACAAATCTGCGGGCGGATCCGTCATTCAGCTGAATTCGTTTAATATTCCGCGAGGGTCCATTTCGGTGACGGCCGGAGGGAACATGCTTACCGAGAACCAAGACTTTACCGTGGACTACGCCCTTGGTCAAGTGCGTGTTATCAACGAAGCCATCCTGCAGAGCGGAGTCCCTATTCGGGTGAGTTTTGAGAATAATTCCCTATTTAATTTTCAGGCAAAGACCTTCACGGGCGCCACGGTAAGCCACCAGCTCAGGCCCAACTGGACGGTTGGCGGCTCCATTCTGCAGCTGCGCGAAGGTGCCCTCACTCAAAAAGTGGCTGCCGGCGACGAACCAGTGCGCAATTCGATTTGGGGCATGAATACGCAGTACGAGAAGACCCTTCCGGGCCTGACTCGCGCCCTTGATAAGCTGCCCTTTGTCTCAACCAAGGCGCCGTCCAGTGTGCTGCTTACGGGCGAAGTCGCGCAGCTTATACCGGGTTCGCCGCGCATCATCAGCGTCAACGGGGAGCCGACTACCTACCTCGACGACTTTGAGAGCAGCCAAACGGCCATTGACCTTCGCGGAACCATTACCTGGCAGCTCTCCTCTATTCCCGAAGGCCAGCCGGAACTTTTTAAGGAGGCGGATTTCACCAACAACTGGGCGTCCAACTACAACCGCGCCCGACTCTCCTGGTACGTCATAGACAATTCGTTTTTTACGGGCACAAGCATAACGCCCATCAACATTCGAAACAATCCGGCAATTACAAGCGACCACCGACAGCGCATGGTGCCCTTTGCCGAGGTCTTCCCGAACATAACCCTCGACCCAAGTCAGGCGCGCAACATCAACACCTTTGACTTGCAGTTTGACCCGACCGAGCGCGGACCCTATAACTACGACGTTCAGGGTCTAAGCGGAATCTCCGCGGGCATTAATCCCGACGGAAGCCTCAAAAATCCCCGTAGCCGTTGGGGGGGCATTATGCGTCAGCTCACCATCAACAATTTTGAAGAGCAAAACATCGAATTTGTTCAGTTTTGGGTGATGGATCCCTTTCTCGACGACCCCAGTGCCCCGGGCGGAGACGTTTATCTGCACCTGGGCAACGTGTCCGAAGACATTCTCAAAGACGGAATGCAGTCTTTTGAGCACGGCCTGCCTTCGGACGGATCGCGAAGAGACGTAGACTCTTCCATGTGGGGCTATGCCTCAAAATACCAGCCGGTGGTCGATGCATTTGACAACAGCGAAGCCTCTCGACCCAACCAAGACGTGGGTCTCGACGGACTAATGGACCAGGACGAGCGCCGTTGGATTGGACCCAATTCCGGGACCTACCTCAACAACATTCAGTCGGCCTTTGGAGCAGCAAGCCCGGCCTATGTTAAGGCGCAGGTAGATCCCGCAGCCGACAACTTTGCTTATTACCGAGGCAGCAGTCAGGACCAGGCCGACGCCGATATTTTGCGCCGCTACCGCTACTTCAACAACCCCGACGGAAACTCGCGGACCGACCTTATTGATGGGCAGCCCGCCATGAGCACCAACATGCCCGACAAAGAAGACGTCAACCGCGACGCAACCCTTAACCGCTCGGAGCAGTACTTCAGCTACAAAATTTCAATGCGCCCCGAGGACCTGGTGATAGGCACGAACTACATTGCCGACATCTACGAGACCACCACCGACCTTCTGCCCGACCAAACGCGCAGACCGGTTCGCTGGATACAATTCAAAATTCCCGTTTTTGAGCCTGACCAACGCGTCAATGGGGCGCAGGACTTTCGCTCCATCCGTTTTGCCCGCTGGATTCTGCACGATTGGCAGCAGCCTGTGGTTATTCGCATGGCCCGACTCGACCTGGTCCGAGGCGAATGGCGTCGCTACCGGTTCAACCTCGATGCTTCGCGAGAAATGATTCCCGTTGACGAGTCCGTTGCAACCACCTTTACCGTGAATGCGGTAAACCTTGAAGAGAACGGCGGTCGCGTTCCAGTAGCCTACCGCATGCCTCCAGGAATTCGCCGCCAGGTATTGCTCGGCAACACCTCGCTTCTTCAGCAAAACGAGCAGTCCTTGAGCATGCGTACCTGCGGTCTTCGCGACGGAGACGGCCGCGCAGTGTTCAAAAATACCAGCGTCGACATGCGCATGAACAAGCGCATGAAAATGTTTGTGCACGCAGAGGCTGCCGATGAGCCCAACCTCCTCAAGGATGAGGACGTTCGTTTGTTTGTGCGCATCGGCAACGACTACAGCCAAAACTACTACGAGTACGAGATGCCCCTCACGGTAACTCCCTGGGCTACCACGGCAGAAGACGTTATTTGGCCAAGCACCAACGACGTAGACATCGAGTTTGCCCTTTGGACCGCCCTAAAGCTTGAGCGTGATGCGGCCATGCAGACCAACCCCAACGTGAGCAGCGCACTGCCCTTTGAGCGGGTAATTGGCGACCGCACCTACCGGGTAGTGGGAACACCCAACCTGGGATGGGTCCGCACGATAATGATTGGCCTTAGGAATCCGCGCCGCAGCGCATCAAACCAAAACGACGACGGAATGGACAAGTGCATTGAGGTTTGGGTTAACGAACTGCGAATGACCGAATTTGACAACAGGGGAGGGGTGGCCGGACTCGCCCGTGGAACCGTTAAGCTGGCAGACTTAGGGCAGGTTGCACTCAGCGGAGGGTTCTCAACCCCGGGCTTTGGAACCATTGACATGGCGCCCAACGAGCGCAATAAGTTCAGCGCCATGAACTACGACCTTCAGACCAACCTTGATTTGCATCGCTTTCTTCCGGCGAAAAGTCGGTTGCGCTTGCCGGTATTCATAACCCATGCTCAGGATTGGAAAACGCCAATGTTCAATCCCTACAATCCCGACATTGAAATGCCCAAGGCCCTAGCCAATCTGCCGAACCAAGATGGAAGGGACTCCCTGCGTTCCATGGTCAGTGACTTTCAGCAGCGACGGGCGATTGCATTCACCAACGTCAGAATTGACCGCGCCTCAGGGGCCCCTCAGGGCGGACGCGCTGCGGCAAACGGTCCGCCGGCCATGGACGGATTCAACCCCAAGGGAGAGTCCGAGTCGGGATTGCAGGGTGGCAGAGAAGACAAGATTAAATTGCCCAAGAAACCCCGCCCATGGGACATAGAAAACCTCAGTGCGACCTATGCCTTTAACGAGGTGCTGCGTCGCGATGCCAACACCCTTCAGGACCTGCGCCACGAGAACCGCGGCAGCCTTGCCTACGCCTACCAGTCGCAACCGATCAACATTCAGCCATTTAAAAAGCTGAAGAATAAGAGTTTGGCAATCATTCGCGACGCCAACATTAACCTGACGCCTTCGAGAATCAGCATCCGCACGGACCTGCTTAGAAGCCAGCAGATTATGCAAATGCGCAACGTAGATAACCCCAAGTTTCAGTTGCCCATCACCTACAACAAGAACTTCACGATGGACCGCAACTACAACGTGATTTGGGATCCGACCAAGACCTGGAAGCTGGACTACACCGGCAGAGTACGGCTGCGCTTTGACGAACTTCCCGGGCCCGCCTCGGCCGACAGCGTGCGCGATTTCTTGGCACAAAGCCTCAGTTCGGGCGGACGTCCTACCGAGTACCACCACACTATTAATACGACCTGGGCCATACCGATCAATAAGATTCCCCTGCTTAGCTTCGTTCAAACCCAAGTGCGCTACACGGCCGATCTGGATTGGAAGACCAATTCTCTTTGGGCTACGCGGCCAGGACTGGATTCCCTGAATTTCGGGAACACGATTGAATCCAGCGGCAAGTGGAACGCCTCAGCCAACGCAAACATGGTGACGCTGTACAACCTGATTCCGGGCTACAGAAAGCTTAAAAAGCCTTCGCGGGCCAATACCGCCACCGCCAATGCCCGCGGCGCGAAGCCTGCGGAGACCGCAAAAGGAGCCGGCGGCAAGAAGGTCGAGGCGGCAAAGCCGACGCTGGCAAAAACGCTCTTTATTGGGGTAGTAGACCTAGCTACCATGCTCAAAAGTGTCAACGCGACCGCTAGCCTGAATACCGGCTCCCTGCTTCCCGGGTTCAGAACAGTCCCCGTGTTTAGCGGGCTAACTCCCGAGTCGGACTTCGCTCCCGGCTGGAAGGCGGCCCTGGGACTTCCCCACGACCTGCCGTCTTTGGCTGCCGGCAGTGGCTGGCTGCTCGAGAATCCGCGCCAACCGCTTCGGGCCACCGAGGTGACTACGCGAAACATCACTTTAAGGGCCCAGCTTGAGCCGCTTCAAGACATGCGCATTACCCTGAACGCCAACCAGACCTACGGACGCCAGGCGTCCTACACCTACCGGTACTCCACGGGAACCGGTTTGGATTCGCTCTTTTCTCAGGGTTTCCATGCCTTTAACCCCCAAGAAATACTTACCTACAGCGGGTCATGGCTGTCTCTGCCCTCGGCCTTTGACGTCAGCAAAGAGCCCGACTACTCCAGTGCGGCATACGACCGCTTTAAGGAGGCCCGACTTGAGGTGTCTCGCCGTATGGCAGACCGTCAGTCCATCATAGACCCCAATTATTCCAACACTTTTATCGACTACTCGGATTCTTCGAGGTACGGATACGACGGGTTTTCGGTGCTCCATACCGACGTACTGGCGAACGCCTTTCTCGCTGCCTACGGGAACCGCGCCACATCAAACCTGCCTATTGGAAACTACAGTGCGCTGCCCTTCTTCCCCAACTGGAACCTTACCTACACCGGATTGATGCGCCTAAAGGCAGTACGCAATGTGTTTACTGCGCTCAGTTTGAGCCATTCCTATGCGAGCACCATGACGGTTTCTGGCCTTCAGACCCACATGCTCAGGGCGCAGCGGCTGCAGGACAGTCCCCTGGATTTGTTTCCGCGCAACGACAACTTAGACATTATGCCCGACCGTCAGGTTGGTCAGATTTCGGTTTCGGAATCCTTTTCGCCCTTAGTCGGTGTGGATTTGCGTACTCGAAGCAACGCCTCCTTCAAGCTCAACTACGGCATGATGCGGCAGCTTAACCTAAGCATGGCCAACAACCAGCTCACCGAGAGTAAGGCACAGGACGTAACGGTTGGTTTTGGCTACATCATTAAGGACGTTCAGTTTCGCATCGTGGAGCAGGGCGGAGCCCCCCGTACTATTAAATCCAATCTTGAGTTAAAACTAGACGTGAAGTTCAGCGACAACCAAACCGTTATTAGGCGAATTCTCGAGGATTTCTACCAACCTACAGCGGGCCAGACGCGCACGACCATCAAGTTTACCGCAGACTACCGCATGAGCCGTCGCTTGACCACGCAATTTTACTACGACCAAACGGTTAGTTCCTTCAAAACCAGCCAGGCCTTCCCCACGAATCAATGGCAAAGCGGCATTGCCTTGCGGCTTAATTTAGGTGGGTAAATTGGCCCTGTGGCTTACTATATTTGTGCCATGGAATACCCTACTAGCCTACGCTACACCAAAGACCACGAGTGGATCCGCCTCGAAGGCGACATCGCAACCGTTGGCATTACTGACTTTGCCCAAGGGGAACTCGGTGACATTGTTTTTGTCGACATTCCAACCCAAGGCGAGACCCTCGCCGCAGAAGAGGTTTTTGGCTCGGTAGAGGCCGTTAAGACGGTCAGTGATCTTTATCTGCCAATCGACGGTGAAGTAATAGAGGTTAACCCCGCCATTGACAACCAACCCGACCTGGTTAATACGGACCCCTACGGTCAGGGCTGGATGGTTCGTGTGAAGGTTGCGAGTGTTGCAGACGTAGAGGCCCTCATGGACTCCGACGCCTACCGCAAGCTCACGGGTGCCTAGCCCGATCAATACGCTGCTGCGCATGCGGCATCTATGGCTTTCGCTCGCTCTTTTATGGGCGGGCATTGTTTTTTTCTATTCTCTTCAACCCAGTGCAGAACTTCCCCGAATGTTCCTTTACGTTTGGGATTTAGTGCTTCATTTTGGAGCCTATTTGGGCATTTCGTTCCTTCTTATGCTTTACAGCCGGTCGGCGGCAGGACCCTGGAAGGTTTCACTGTTAAGTTTTGGGTTCGGGTTGGCCGTAGAAATTCTGCAACCCATTGTTGCTGAGGGCCGTATCTTTTCATGGACTGATGTAGCCGCCAATTCTTTGGGAATCGCATGGGGCACGCTTCTTGCGCTATTCCTTCGCAGACGTATCTTTAAACCCAAACTAAAGCAGTATGAATCCTCGTAAAAACTTTAAGTCAGACCTTGACGCCCGCAAGGGTTTATTCCTTCAAATTGGTTTGGTTATCGCTTTGGGTCTGTCATGGATGGCCTTTGAGTGGCGCACCTACGAAGGCGGCCTGATTGATCTAGGTGCCCTGGATGCTCTTAACGAAGATGAGGACATGCTTATTACCAACCGAACGCCGCCTCCTCCGCCGCCCCCGCCTCCTGCCCCTATTGAGATTTTCAAAATAGTAGACAATAAAATCGACATCATAGAGATCGACTTGATTTCTACTGAAATCGATGACGACGCCACCGTTGAGATCATGGAGGTGGAGTTTGAAGAGGTTTTCAATTTCGTCAATGTGGAAAATAAACCCATCTTCCCCGGATGTGAAAACATTGCCACCGAAGAGGAGCGATTTAACTGCTTTAACGTCAAGACTCGTCAATTCATCGGTAAAAACTTTGAGTTCCCCGAGATGGCACGACAAATGGGCATACAAGGCAAGGTTTGGGTCTCCTTTATCATTGAGAAGGACGGTCGCATTACCGAAGTTGCCGTAGACCGCGGAGTAGACAAACTTCTCGACGAAGAAGCCGTTCGCGTGGTGCGCATGTTTCCAAAAATGACGCCGGCTAAAGTTGGAGGTCGTTCTGTGCGAATGCGCTACTCATTGCCCATCAACGCCCGCCTGCAATAAGGCTTAATAGGTTCAAAGAGCCCCGGTTTTCGCCGGGGTTTTTCATTTAAGGCATTATGAACTTCGACAAAACAACATTGGCATGGGGCCCCAGCGTCTTAAGCGCGGTCTACCTCGCGGCCGACGCCATTCTCGAGGTCTACGAAGGTCGAAGGGAGATGAATGTCGAGTTAAAGAGCGATCAAAGCCCAGTAACCGATGCGGACTATGCCGCCAATGCGGTGCTTGAGCCGGTCCTTTTGGCAGCTGGATTCCCGGTCTTGAGCGAGGAAGGGCGCAAAATTCCCTATGAGGAGCGCAAAAGTTGGAATTCCTATTGGGTAGTAGACCCCTTAGACGGAACCAAGGAGTTCATTAAGCGCAATGGTGAATTCACAATAAACGTGGCCTTGATGTCGGGCGGAACCCCTGTTTTTGGTATTGTGTACGCGCCCGTGCTCGGTTGGCTCTATTGCGGAGGTCCGGACTACGGCAGCCGCAAGTCCATGACGCGTTTGCCATGGAGCGAGTTTTGGCAGCAGGGCCAAAGCCTTCCGGGGAGGCTCCCCGAGCGCACCACGGTGGTAGCCAGTCGTTCGCATGGCAATCCTGAAACCGAAGAGTTAATTGCCCGCTGGGAGGCCCTGCACGGCCCCATTGATCGGGTAAGCATGGGATCTTCGCTAAAAATAGCCCTGGTTGCCGAGGGAAGGGCTCATGCCTACCCGAGGGCAGCACCAACGATGGAGTGGGATACTGCAGCGGGTCACGCCGTACTCAAAGGTGCAGGCATGGAGCTCTACCAGTTGGTCATGGGTCCCAAGGGTTTGGAGGCAGGCGCTCCGCTTCAGTACAACAAAGAAGACCTGCTCAACCCGCCCTTTATGGCCTGCGGCGCTCCCTATCTTTGCGGCAATGCATGATCTCGGGCTGCTGCTGAAATTTCGCTTGGCCTTTTCGGTCGTCCTCTCTTCGGTAGCAGGCTATCTTTTGGGCACACCCCAAGTTCAGGTTCTGGAACTCTTGATTCTAGCCTTAGGTGGCTTTGCAGTGGTAGGGTCGAGCAACGCCTTCAATCAACTTTGGGAAATTCAGCAAGACTCCCTTATGCTGCGCACCCAGAACAGGCCTTTGCCATCCGGGCGGATGACGCGCAGAACCGCGCTTCTTTGGGCTTTAGCCTTTGGAATTCTTGGAATTGCAGCGCTCACCTTGCTCAATCTTAAAACCGCCGGATTTGGGGCTCTTAGCCTGCTGCTTTATGTACTGATTTATACCCCCTTAAAAGCCAAGTCGCCATGGGCTGTTTTGGTGGGGGCCATTCCAGGAGCCATTCCCTTTATGCTCGGATGGGTAGCGGCAACGGGCACCTTCGGGCCCGAGTCAGGTTTGCTTTTTGCCTACCAATTTGTTTGGCAGTTTCCGCACTTTTGGGCTATTGCTTGGATGGCCTACGACGACTATGCTCGCGCGGGGTACTACTTGCTTCCCAACCGCAAAAAGGATGCGCAGGCCACTCGGCTCATTATTTTTTACACGGTCTGGATGATTTTGATTTCCCTGCTTCCCGCTTGGGGACTGGCCGGGCAGATTCAGCTTAGTTCATGGGCTGCCGCGGTGACGCTCCTTCTGGGCTTTGATGTGCTATACCACGCCCTTAGGCATTGGAGCCGGCGCGAGGATGCCTCCGCACGGGCATTAATGTTCAGCACAATACGCTACTTACCGCTTGTTCAAACTATTTGGGTGATCGATCGTTTTACATCATAGATTATGGAACTAACTCCTCAGCAAAAAGCGGCGCGTCCGCTACTTTATATCGGACTCGCGAGCATCGCCATGTCGTTTGCCGGCCTGACCTCAGGCTATGTCGTAGCACGGTCCGCACTCTCTGCCAAAGCGCAGTGGCAGACCATAGAATTGCCTTTTTGGTTCTACCTCAGTGCGGCTTTGATTGCCCTCTCAAGTGTCGTCCTGATGCGGGCGCAAAATCTAGTGAAGTCGGGAGGCGATGCTCGTCTACCCATGGTTCTTACCCTAATCATGGCTGTCTTGTTTGCGTTTTTTCAGGTATTTGGATGGAACGCCCTTACCGACCAAAACATATTTTTTACCGGCCCCGGCAGCCGGCCAGAGGCGAGTTGGCTCTACGTGATTACATGGTTCCACTGGATCCACATACTCGTGGGAATTATTGTGCTCGGCCGCATGGTTTGGCGCAGCGCCCGCGGCTACTATGTCGGAGCCAAAATACTACGTTTCACCTTGGGGGCTCAATTTTGGCATTTTCTAGGGTTTCTTTGGTTTTATTTACTCGGGTTTTTGATCATCCTGCGCTAATTTTGCGCGAGCAATAAATACCATAATACCACAACACAAATGGCACAACCCACTGCAGCAGAATCTTGGTCTGGAGGCAATGAGCCCATGAAGGCCGAGTACGGCAAACTAATGATGTGGTTCTTCTTGGTTTCTGATGCCTTGACGTTTACTGGGTTTTTGACGGCATACGGATTCATGCGTTTTGGCCACGAAGCAACCTGGCCTATTGCCGAAGACGTGTTCACCCACTTTCCGGGCATCGAAGGCGACCAGCCCCTGCTCTACGTGGCCTTTATGACCTTCGTGCTCATCATGTCCTCGGTCACGATGGTGATAGCTGTGAATGCAGGGCATCAACTCAAAAAGACCGCGGTGGCTTGGTGGATGATTGCCACCATCGTGGGTGGTTTCATTTTTGTTGGCTCGCAGGCATGGGAATGGTACCATTTTATTATCGGAGACAAGGGCGGGATTGAACTTGCCGACGGCCGCGTGCTCAAGGTGGCAGAAGCGCAAACGGGCGAGGTGCTATCATTGAGCCAACTCGTTGATGGCGAGGCCGGACACGCGTCCAACCACCTGGAGAAGTTCAGCACGGGCGAGGTCAAAACAGCTTTTGAGGCCAACGAAGGTTTGGTGCTTCAGTCTCCGGGCAAGGGTCATGCCCAATTAACCCGTACGGAGTCCTTGCGCTTAATGCAAAATGCTCAGGTTGTGCAGGGTGCCAACATGAAGCACAATGAATACGGCCAGGGACAGTTTGCGAACTTCTTCTTCTTCATTACGGGCTTTCACGGATTCCACGTCTTCTCGGGGGTAATTTTCAACATCATTATTTTTTACAACGTCCTTTTGGGAACCTATGAGCGCCGCAAAAGCTACCTGATGGTAGAAAAAGTGGGCTTGTACTGGCACTTTGTGGATTTAGTATGGGTTTTTGTATTCACCTTTTTCTACCTCGTCTAGCTATGTCAGACTCAAGCGCTACTACCGGAACCCGTTGGATTTGGAATATTTTTTGGCTGCTCTTGGTCGTGACCGGCGTAGAGGTAGCCTTGGGCATCATCAAACCCACCTTTCTTTTATTTCCCCTAGCGGGCACAAGCATCCTGAACTTGATTTTTATTGGACTGACCTTATTGAAGGCCGCCTACATCGTGCAGTACTTTATGCACCTCAAGTACGAAACCCAGTCCCTTCGGATGGCGATTTATTTGCCGATCCTGGTTTTGATTCCCTACCTCACCTTCATCCTTCTCTACGAAGGGGTTGAGGTTTACGGTTACTAAATCATGGCTAGTCCCGTCGCCAAAAAGTTCGTCTTGGCGACTTTATTGCTTTTGCCGGTTTCGATGTACCTCGGATCCTTGGTCATTAGTGGGGCGGTAACCTTTCGAACTCTTGAAAACCTCGGGCCTGGCCCCACTGCGGTTGGCAGCGACCTGAGGGATTTTTCTTTAGTTCAGTCCAATGGATCAGCATGGACCGCCGACAGCATGCAGGGTAAAATCGCGGTGGTAAGCTTCTTTTTCTCGAGCTGTCCCACCGTTTGCCCTGGGATGAACTTTCACCTCAAGCAGGCTCACGACCGCATGTATGCCTTTAAGGACATTGTTTTTGTGAGCTTTAGCATTGACCCCGAAACCGATACTCCCGAGGTTCTCGAGGCCTACAAGGATCGGTTTGGCGTGGGTCAAAGTCCGAAATGGAAGTTCATTACCGGCGACCGTGAGGCAATTTACCAGCTTGCCAAGGCCTACTACCTGACGGCTATGGCCGATTCCAACGCCGACGGGGGCTTCACGCATTCGCAGTCGGCAGTCATTGTGGACTGGAACGGCAACCTTCGCAGCCGGTTTGACGATCAAAACCAAATTTTGGGTGCCTACGACGTTTCGCAGCCGGTGCAGGTCGATGAACTCGTAGAAGACTTGCGTGTTCTTGTAAAGGAATACCGCCAAGAAAAAATGGGATTATGAGCCAAGCAAAGCACCCGAGAGACCGCATTTTTGTGCCCCTAATCGTGGCACTATCCGTAATAGTGCCCTTAGCAGTGGCTTCACTCTTTCTGCTCCCCGAGGAAATGAAAATCCAATGGGGTAATGCCAACGTGAGAAGCCTGCCCTTTTTTCACGCGGTGCTTAACGGAACCACTGCAGTATTGCTGCTCGTTTCGTTTGGGATGATTAAGACCAAGAATATTGCGGCCCACCGACTGGCCAACCTCACTGCATTTGCCTTGTCTGCCGTCTTTTTGGTTAGCTATGTAGTCAGTCACTTGTCTAATCCCGACGCCACCTTTGGAGGCCAAGGGTGGATTCGACCCCTGTACTTCTTTATTCTAATTACCCACATTACGCTCAGCATTCCGGTTTTACCCATGGCGATGTTCAGCATCTACCGTGCGCTCAACAACCAAATTGCTTCCCATAAAAAGTGGGTGAAGTGGACTTTTCCGGTATGGATGTACGTTGCCGTTACGGGAGTTTTGGTTTATCTATTTATGGCCCCATACTACCCCCAATGAGCAGAAAAATAGCCTATTTCGTGGCTTCACTGGTTTGGAGTACCTGGGCATCGGCCCAGTGCGCCATGTGCAAGGCCACGGCAGAGTCGGGTCAGGCGGCAGGTTCTTCAGAGGCAACGGGCCTGAATGCGGGCATTCTCTACCTCATGGCTATTCCCTACGTACTCATGGCCGCGGTGGCAATTGCCTGGTATTGGAGCCATAAGAGCAAATCGTCTAATCCATAAGGGTATTTTGCA
>JABMNC010000051.1 GCA_013205365.1 Cryomorphaceae bacterium
ATGCCTTGGTCTGCGACAAATCCGAGGCCTGGCTTCAGGCTTTTGAAGACATACGCACCGGCCGCTATGTTTGGCATCAAAAACGCATCCAGCACCTTGTAGACGGCTACACCTGGGAACGTTTTCACGCAGAAGCCGACGAGTTTTTAAAGGAGTAGTACCTTTAACACTCAAACCACCCAATGAACGCAAAGAACCTCGCCTTAGTCTTGTCTTTGGGGCTGACCCTAACGTCTGCGGCACAGGGAGTGCTCGGCCGCAGAACCATGGGCAACCTCGACATAGAGACCATTACCCAGAACGACATTCAGCTCATGCGAACGAAGCTGTCGGGCAAAAACCTAAACGACAGCCGCGCAGCAGAACTGCTCAAAAAGCAAGCAGTTAGCCAAGAAGACTTCAAGGGCCTTAGAAGCCGCCTGCCGTCTTCGGTTTTGATGGATTCCATGAATACCATGTCCTATGTGGAGCGCAGCATATTTCGCGACACGCTGATTTTTGGTTCCGAACTATTTAGAGAAAAAGGCAAGCTAGACTTTGCGCCCAACCTGCAAATGGCCTACTCGCCCGACTATATTGTTGGTCCAGGCGACGAGCTAGACCTCACCATCTATGGCATGCAATCGGCAAACTACCAGCTGGTAGTGCGTGCTGACGGCTTTGTAGAACTATCCTACGGCGGGCTCATCCAGGCCAGCGGCATGCGCCTGGCTGGGCTAGAGGCCAAGATTCGCCAGCGATTGATTGACAAGGGCTACCGTCTCTTGCAAAGCGGTCAGACCGAGTTGAATCTTGTGCTAAGCAAGGTTCGCAGCATCCAAGTGCACGTGGTCGGCGCCAAGCAGCCCGGAACCTATACCGTGCCCAGCATTGCCACCGCCATGCACGTTCTGCATGAGGCGGGAGGTCCCAGTGACTTGGGCTCCTACCGAAGCATTCAAGTAATCAGGTCTGGTAAGGTGGTGGCTACCCTTGACCTCTACGACCTTCTAATTAACGGGTCAACGCAATCTAATGCTTCCTTGCGCGATGGAGACGTGGTGCGGATTCCTGTCTATGAATCCCGCATAAACCTTATGGGCGAATTCAAGCGTTCGGGGCTCTTTGAGCTCCGCGAGGGAGAATCCATGGCCGACGCAATCAAGTACGCGGGCGGATTCACCGAAGGAGGCTACCGCGGGCAGGTCCTGGTATTTCGCGTGGGCGAAACCGAGCTTCGCGTCGCAGACGTGGTATCTCAGGAGTTTGAGGCGTTCCGACCCTCTCAAGGTGATGTTATAATTGCCAATCCTATTCGCAACCGGTACACGAACCGTGTTAGCGTTACGGGCGGGGTGGTTCGCCCAGGGTACTATGCATGGAGCGAGGGAATGACTGCCGCTACGTTGATCGAGCGCTCTCAAGGTCTGGATCGCAATGCACTGCAATCCAAAGCTCTTTTGGTTCGGCGCCCTGAGGGCAAAGTGGGGAGCTATTTGGAATTCGCTCCACTGGAGGCAGGCATTGAGCTGCAGACCAATGACTCTATCTACATTCCCCTGGCCACGGAACTTATGACTTATGACTCCGTTCAAGTGCGCGGCTTTGTGAACCAGCCCAAAAATTATGTTCATTATCAGGGCCTCACGGTGGAGCAGGCCATCATAATGGCCGGAGGCATACGATCCACAGGAGACCTACGCAATGTGGAGGTATCCTTTCCGGAGTTGAATCAAGAGGGGGAATTCGTAGGAAAGGCTGCCATTCGCAGGGTAGAACTCAACTGGAACGGCTCGGGTACCCTTCTGCCCCCTGGTGCCACGGTGAGCGTTCGGCAGCGGGCCAACGTAGAAACGTCTAGGCTGGTATTTGTTCAGGGTGCGGTGTCGGTAGCGGGAGGATATTCCTTGACCAGCAGCGGTGAGGCCATTGGTGGCCTGGTGGACCGCATTGGTCGCTTTGAAAAAGAAGGAATGCCCCAGTTTGCCATGGTCGTGCGCAACAGAGGCTTCGTCGAAGCACTTGACAAGGACCAGTTAGAACCCAGTATGATCTCCGACAGCACCTACTACCTTGCCGCGAGCAAGCAAAAAATTCGTGTTTCTGACACCATTGCGGTTGACCTAACCAGCCGCTGGGCCCTAAACAACTTTAGGGTTCAAGACGGCGATACGCTGATTATACCCCGACGAATCAACACGGTCTACGTCAAGGGAGGCGTGAAGAATCCCACAGGACTGACCCTAAATAATAACCGAAGGGCATTGTACTACCTGCGGGGAGCAGGCGGAATAACGTCTAACGGAATGCGCCGTTCGCTGGTGGTGGAGTACGCCAACGGGCGGTCTGCACCCATTCTCTATGTTTTGGGAGTCGTGCCAATCTACCCAAGGGTTTACAGCAATTCCACCGTTAGTATTGAGCTAAAAGACCCTGAGACCAACCAGTCTAATCCTGCACAGTTGGCCGCATTGAGCAGCATCATTGGCTCTACCTCGAGCCTAGCGATGACCCTATTTTTCTTACTGCGATAGGCCATGAGTAAACTTTCGGAACTTTTACAGCGCGGAATAACCCTTGAAGACCTGCGAGCACTCGTCTCTTGGACCCTAGGCCGGATGGCCTCAGCCTGGAAGCGCATTCTGCTTTTTACCCTGCTCGGGGGGTTGCTTGGCCTCCTAGGACTAGTTCTAAAGCCTCAAAGGTTTCAGGCAACTATGATGATTGCCGTTGAAGAAGGCGAAAGTTCCGGCTGGCAAAACCTTCTCGCGCAGTTTGGTCTCGACGTGGGCGGCCTTAATCCTGGCGGAATTTTTGAGGGCGAATCCCTTGTTCAGCTGTTCAGCACGCGCTACATGGTTGAGCGGACCCTTATGGACAAGGCCTACCTCAACGGGGACAGTGTGCTCTTAGTTAACTACTTATATCCACATACCAAGTGGGGATCCGACGAAGAATTCGCGATGCTGGTTTTTCCGGAGCGCAGGGCTGATTTTAGTCCGGTTCATGACTCGATCCTGCTTGAAATCAAGGGGCATGTGGTGGGCGAGCTGCTCGACGTGTACAAGCCCGACAAAAAGCTCAGCCTCATTAATGTGCACGTTACCCATCAAGACAAGTACTTTGCCAAGGCCTTTACCGAGGCCATTGTCGCCAATACACTCGCCTACTTTTTGGAGTCCATTACCGAGAAGGCGCGCGGCAACCTCAATGTGCTTCGGGCCCAGCGCGACAGTTCCAAGTTAGATATGATTCGGGCTCTCGTTGCCAACGCAAGTGCCTACGATAATTTGGTGGATCCGCTCTTTCAAAGCGGCCAGATCGACCAGTATAAAAGTTATGTCAACCTACAGGTTTCCAACGCCTTGTATGTTGAAATATCCAAAAACCTGACCTTGGCAGAGATTGGGTTGCGCAAGCAAACGCCCCTCATTCAAATTGTGGAGCATCCGAGCTTCCCGCTGCGCCGGTCCGGCTACAAATGGTGGCAGTGGCTGATCTTGGGCGGATCAGTTGGCGCTGCATTGGCGACCTACTTGGCCCTCGTCAGAAAGACTTAAGCATGGAAGTTATCGGCGTCGCCTATCATTGGACGCCTGCTCGCCAGGCCCAATGGCAGGGCTGGGCCGACCAATTGGGGGCAGAACTGACGCTCTTGCACACCCACCCCGACCGCATGGAGCTTCCCTTTTATGTGGGCAACGATCACTTTGAGTTCGGCGCTTATGCTAGGGCCTCTGAGCATGCCCGCACTTCAGGCCCCTTTGTTGTAGTTAACGATACGCTGCTCGATCGCCATGCTAACGGCCTCTGGGCGCGGTGGCTTCGTCGTCGGGCCCCTGCCCTAAATAACCCGGGTGTTGACAGTTATCCCGCGCCTCGGGAGCGACCGCCTGAAATCCCCGATCCCTATGCCTCCAGCTGGATTTTTTACCTCCCTTCTCAGACCGACCTAAGGGAATTCAGTGCCGCGGTCAGACGGACTTTAGAACCCGTCGCGTCTGCCCAAGTCGAGAATTCTGATGCTGTTGCCACGCCAGTACCCAGCCCTGCCTACGAGGCCTTCCTGCGCCGCTGGCTTTACCACCCGCTCCCGGGGGTCGGCTACCAAGGGCCGCGAAGCCCCGCTGACCTCGCCCGCAAGAGGCAAACCATAATCTGGGAACATGCCCTAAGCCGCGAGCTGCACTCCCTGGGTTTCCTCCGCCCATTTAAGGGCTGGGAGTATCGTTTTATTCGCCTAATAGACCGGCTTCTGCGCCG
>JABMNC010000052.1 GCA_013205365.1 Cryomorphaceae bacterium
TGCTCGGCATCCACGTTAATTTTTCACGCGTAGTGGACGTCAACACAAATCCGCGCAACCCCATTATCGGGCAGCGAGCCCTAGGGAGCGATCCGAGAAGGGTTGCCCTCTTGGCCAATGCCCAAATACGCGGCATGGAGCAGGCAGGCGTAATGGCTTGCGTGAAGCACTTCCCGGGTCATGGCGATACCGAGCAAGACAGCCACCAAACTCTGCCGACTGTGGGCCGCAGCCGCAGTGAGCTCAAGCGCCTCGACCTCGCGCCCTTTAAGGCCACCTTTGACCAAGGAGTAGGGTCGGTAATGGTAGCCCACGTCAACGTTCCCTCGCTCGACCCGAGCGGAACCCCTGCATCCCTCAGCAAGAAGGTGGTAAGCCACTGGCTTCGAGACAGCTTGGGCTTTGATGGACTCTGCTTCACTGATGCCTTGAACATGAAGGGAGTGGCCCAGGATCTGCCCCCGGGCGAGCTCGAGGTTCGCGCCTTTGAGGCAGGCAACGACGTGCTTCTTTTTGTGGGAAGTCCGCAAAACGCCATCACCGCCCTCAAGGCCGCGGTGCGCAGCGGACGCATTGATTCGGTTGAGGTCCACCGCCGCTACCTGCGCATCATCGACGCGAAAATCCGTTGGAACTGTTCCGGGCCGCTTCCGCCCGCCAACTACGCCGCCCAGCGCACGGAATGGGATCTGCTTCGCCGCGAAATCTATGCCTCAGCAATTACCGAAGTCAAGGGATTCAAGGGCGCTACGGCCGTGGAATACTACGGTGAGGGAACTCCGCCCCAAGGGCTGAAATCAGCTCAAGAGGGCGACCGAAGGGTTGTTTTAATTTTTGGACCCTCGACCAGCACCGCCTGGAAGAAGGGTGCCTGGACCGAAGAAATGAACGAAGCGCTCAAACGGCACCAGGCCAAGGGCCGTCAGGTCGCTGTGGTGCACCTGGGGAATCCCTACGGGCTCCGCGGTCAGGCAGTGGAGCAGCTCGCAGGCTTATGGGTGGGGTATGAAAACACCGCCGAAACGCGTGAACTCGCCCTGCGTGTGGCCCTCGGAGAAGCGTCTGCGCCCGGTACCCTCCCGGTGCAGGGTATTCCTGCCCCCAAGCAGCTTCAAGCAGCCGTCGACCTCAAGCAGGCTGGTTTTGAATCCGACCTAGAAATCCAGGTTGCCAGCGTGGTGCAGCGAGGCCTTGATGCCAAGGCATACCCCGGATGCCAGCTGCTTATTGCTCGACACGGGGAGGTAGTACTGCATAAGGGCTACGGAACCATCGACGGGAAGACCCCCGTTTCGACCGAAACCATCTACGATATTGCTTCGGTGACCAAGATTATGGCGAGCGTACCGCTCTTACTCGAGGTCTACGACCAAGAAGGCGAAGCGTTCTTAGACCAGACCATGGACCAACTCCTGCCCGAGCTCAAGGGCAAAGCCATTGGGCGTGCTAGGGTAGAGGACGTTTTGGCACATCAGTCTGGTCTTCCTGCGTGGATTCCGTTTTACAAAAGCATGATTGGGCCTGGTGCGAGCCTCAACCCGCACTACCTGAGTTCCAGCCAAGACAGCATCCATCGCCTGCCCGTTGCCCCGGGAATTTGGGCGGCTGAGTGGATGCATGACAGCATCATTGCGCGCATTGCACGGGCGCCTCTGGGCCCTAAAACCTATGAATATTCCGACCTTGGTTACTACCTGTTTCAGCGCTTCTTGGAGCGCCGCGACGGCCGAAGCCTAGAACGCCAGCTTGAGGACGATTGGTACCAGCCTCTTGGTGCCGAGCTTTTTTATAATCCCTTGCCTTCTGATCGGATTGCTCCGACGGAGAATGATTTAAGCTTTCGCATGCAGCAGCTTCGTGGCAGCGTGCACGACCAGGGAGCGGCATTGCTCGGAGGCGTCGCGGGCCATGCGGGAATTTTTAGTACGGCCCAGGGAGTGGCTCAAATGATGCAGCTGTTTTTGGATGGCGGCAAGGCTCAGGGCCTTCGTTTCGCAAGCCAGGAGGCCATAAATCGCTTCACCGCTTGCCATGCCTGCGACCAAGGCAACCGACGCGGACTTGGCTTTGACAAGAGGCAGTTGTCGGGCAGTGGCCCTGCCTGCCTCTGCGTGAGTCCTTCAAGCTTCGGGCACACCGGATTCACCGGTACCTTTGCATGGGCTGACCCCGAGTCCGGTATTGTACTTGTCTTCCTATCCAACCGTGTTTTTCCCGATGCCAGCATCAACAAACTTGCCCAGATGGGCATTCGCACCAACCTTCAGCAAGTGGTTCAAAGCGCTTTGCTTTAGCCTGCTTGCAGCGGCCAGCCCTGCGGCCCTTGCTCAGGCTCAGGAGGCCTACGAGGCCGTTAAGCCCGACAGCGTTTCTATTTACTACTTCGGCAACGGCAAGCCGCGCACCATTGCCACGTTCCGCCAGGGGCTCCTGCACGGACCCACTTTTGAGTACCATGCCTCGGGCCAAATCAACTTTATTACCCACTACTACGACGGAGAAAAAGCAGGAGAGCAAAAGTTGTTTGACCAAGCCGGTCGCTGCCTTTGGGTGAAGACCTGGCAGGCCGACCGAATGCACGGTCAGGAACGGCGCTACTACCAAGACGGTCAAATACAGTCTAAAGAGGAGTGGCGCAACAACCAAAAGCACGGACAGTCCATTTTTTACTACGAACTCGGGTCTGTCGCGGCAGAACTGGAGTATCAA
>JABMNC010000005.1 GCA_013205365.1 Cryomorphaceae bacterium
AGGCTGAAGTTTTTATAGCTCATGCTGCTGTTTGCTCCCCAAACTAACTTTGGTAAGGCATATCCCTGGAATTTGCCAAGTGCAGTGGTAATTGGACGTCCACCAGCATCATTGATCAGTTGGCCGTCATCGGTCATACGGAATCCGCTAGTGTAGACCGCATCGATGCGATCACCAATTTCAAGGAAGCGGTCACCCCGGTTAGCGCTTACAAAGTAGTTAGAAGCAATTTTATCAACTCCCTCATAAATATTAGTTAGGTATTCACCGTACGAGCTGAAGTTTGCTGCAAGATCCCAGTTGAAGTCACCCTCTTTTTTGGATTTAACGGCATTACCACTTAGGGAAAGCTCCCATCCACGACGTTGGGTCTCAATTCCATTTACTAAGGCGTTGGTGTAGCCTGTTGCAGACGAAATAGAGCGTCTAAAGATGCCAGGTCCGTCGTTGTAGATAAAATAGGCGGCGTCTACACCGAAGCGATTCTTGAACATACGGGCCTCGCCACCAAACTCAAAGTTGGTTCTCTTGAATGGCTGAAGGCCTGCGTTTACCACGGTATTGGTGTAGAAAGCAGCAGGGCGTCCCTCGTAGGCCAGGGGCACGCTGTAGGCCGCTGAATTCTCATAAGACGGACCTTCGTACGGACTGTAGTAGCGCGAACCGTAACCAATTGGGTATCCAGCGCCTCCGTTCAACGGAGAGGTAAGACCACCCATTGCCTGAGACACCGAAGCGCGCAGCTTGGCAAAGCTCAAGGTTTTGTTGGTATTGGTAAATTCTGTGGGAATAAACGCGAAAGAAGCGCCAGGGTAAACAAAGGAGTTATTGTCAACCGGCAGCGTCGAAATCTGGTCGCGTCGCAAGGTTCCGTTTACATTGAAACCGCGTACTCCAGCGTTCACGTCGGCATAAAGAGAGTTCACACTCATTTTTGCATCGAAGTTGTAGGCTAAAACTGGGTTTGCGCTGTTTGCAAGGTTGTAAACCTCAGGAACCAGCAAGTAGTTGGTAGAGGTAAAGTTTGAGTTGTAGGCAAAGGTTCTGATGTTACCTCCAACTTTGGCATCAAGGTTTAATGCACCAAACTTATTGGTGTAGGACATTAGAGCCTCGGTGTTGTTTTCAAACATGGATCGACGGTCTTCACGGTAGTCTCCGCGGTTTTCTTCGCGTCCGTAAGGGTGAGCGCTGAATGGCATTTTTTCGTTGCGAAACAGGTCATAAGTAGTAATTGAAGTACGAGCCAACACGCTAAGGTTGTCGTTGAAGTCGTAGTTCAGTGAGGTGAAGCCGTAGGTGTCGTTTTTGTAGTGACCGCGCAGCCAGTGGTAGCTAGTGAACCATGGGTTGTGGTAGCGCTTGTACTCCGCGAAGATGGATTCAACTCCTTCTTTACCGGGCTTCCAAATTCCGCGAATGTCGTCGGCTTCAACATCCCAGTCAGCTCCTGTCCAAATTACAACGTTGTAAATAACAGAGTTCGGACCATACACGACGTCGGGTACGTTGTCGGTGGCTTGGCGGTTGAAGTTGAGTGCTGCATCCATGCGGAACTTATCGCTGAAGCGTACGGTGTTGCTAACGTTGAAATTGTAGGAATTGAGTTGAGTATTGGGAATAATACCTTTTTGGTAGGTATTAGAAAACGAAAACCTCACGTCTGACTTTTCTGTAGAGTTTGCAATGCTTACGTTATTGGTAAGTAGAGCTCCGGTTTGGATGAACCGGCTTAGGTTGTCTTTTCCGCGGGCAACCCAGGGTGTAGGCGTCCGAAGGCCTGTAGCAGGATTAATTGGGCTGTCGTACTGAGCAATGTTGGCATCGTAGCTAGAGGTTGCGGGGTTCCACATTCCTCTTCCGAATTCTGGACCCCAAACGTCGTAGTCACCGTCGTTGAGTCCGCCACCTGTTCCGTCCACGAAGCCATAATTGCCATGGTCGCCAGGTCCAAACTTGTCTTGTGTTTTTGGGATCGTCAGAAAGCCATTCTCAAGCATTGAAGAACTGTTGTATTCCACAACGACGCCTTTTTTAGTAGCTCTCTTAGTGGTTATGACAATTGCACCGTTTTGACCACGGTATCCGTATAGAGCGGCTGCCGATGGGCCTTTAAGTACCGTGTAGGACTCGATGTCGTCGGGGCTGATGTTCCAAGAATCTGAATTGATGGGAACTCCGTCTACAACAAAAAGAACCGATTGACCACGGCGAATGTCGCTACCGCGAAGCACTAACTGTGGCGCTCCAAGCATCTCTGCGCTTGGGCCAACTGTTAGACCGGCAACTTTACCGACTAAACCGTTAATTGCGTTGGGTTCACGGCTTTTAACCAAGGTGCTACCTTGAACTTCCTGAACGGCGTAACCAATTTTCTTCTTTTCACTTTTAATACCGAGTGCAGTGATGACGACTTCGTCTACTACGACCACAGAATCCTTCTTTACTTGTGCTTGAACTGGTTGGAACAATCCAGCGAGGATGGTAGCAAACAGGAACACATTAAACTTATGATGTTGCATTTTAAATGATTTTAATTTGCAACAAATGTCCTGGGTTAAGAGATTATTTGGCCATTTACAGTGTTAACAAACAAGCACATACACATTTCTTAATCATAATTGAGGTAAAGACATAATTGGGAAATATGGGGGTAACATTAGGCGTGGTTTTCAACTAACTCATCCAACCACCCGAGGCCTAAGGTCATTCCGACCCCACCGATTCCGTTTACGTAAAATACTCCAGGCTCTATTTGTTCAAACCACTCTGTACCTCCGTCGGTGCGTTTGGTGTACCATCCATTCCAAGTGGCTTGAAGCTCCATTTTTGGAAATTTAATGAACTGCTTTAAGTATTTTAAAACAAGGGCGTTTTGCTCTTCTAGGGCAAATGGGTCAGGACTATTGTCGTACTCGTGAGTGTCGCCAACGACCAGTTGACCCCTGCCGTTTTGGCTCACCATTGCATGAATTCCCCATTGAAGGATTCTCGGATCCCTGGCCTTAAGTTCTTCTTTAACGGCATTGGAGGCCTCTTTAAATGCTTGAAAACTGGCATAGTGTATGAGGCTAGTGCCGCCGCAGAGTGGCACCTTCATGTCAAATTCTTGATTCGAAGGCTGGAACCGGAGCATTTGCAGTTTCACACGCACAAAAGGTCGGTCCGTCGGGGCCTGAAGACGAACGGCGTCGAAGTCCATTCCCGTGGCAACCCAAATTTGGTCTGCGGCGAAGGTGCCTTTTGAAGTGAGTACTTCTGGGTGACGCACTTCGTGCACGGCGGCTCCGCGTACAAAGGTGATGGCATCCTGCTCTTCTAAAAATTTACTAAGGGCATCAAGGGCCATTGGTGAATCGATCAGCGCCTCGTTTGGACTGTACATGGCCGAAACAAAATCCTTGGTCTGGACCATCGGACTGATTCGTTCGGCTTCCCGTTTTGATTGCAATCGGTACCCGCGTTCTGACCCAAAGGCCTTGGTCATTTGACTTAGAAGCTCTGCCTCAGCTAGGGTTGTTGCAATATGAAGACTGCCCGACTCCCGAAACCAAAAACCAGCTTCTGAACTCAGGGTCTTCCAATGCGATCTGGTCCGCATAGCGCGCTCATACATTGGGCCATCGGTTAGTCCTACAGGCCAAATCATTCCAAAGTTCCGAATGGAAGCACCGACTGGGCGGTGGTAGCGATCTATTAGGACCACTTGGTATCCCTTGCGCCATAAATGATACGTGGCTGACAACCCTATGATGCCAGAGCCTACGACAATTGCTTTTTTCATGCTAAAAAATTGAGTATTTCACTAAAATGGTCCACAATGCCGTCGGGTTCCTCTCGGTGCAACTCCGCACGCGTGAACGACCCAGTAGTGGTTGAGAGTACTAGGCCACACTCGGCATTTCTTCCTTCGAGTATGTCGACAGGGGTGTCGCCTATTTTTATTACTAATCGCGAGTCTTTTACCCGGAGGTCCGCCATCAGCTGCTGGATCATCCAAGGACTGGGCCTTCCTGAGGGAACTTGGTCGCTACTGACGACCGAGTCAATCAAACCCATAGAGCGAAGTTTAGTGCGCTCAAGGATGGTCTCGGTAATCGACTCAGGGAATCCGGTATTGAGTCCAATAAAGATTCCCAAGCGCCGAACTGCTTCAAACGTCGACTCCACATCAGAAAACAACGCAACATCAGGAGCATTGCGGTAGTATGCAATCATTTGCTCCTCAAACTGAAGAGCCATTTGAAGGGCTAGTTTTTTATTCGCCTTGGGCTGGTACTTTGCCAAGATGCGCTCCATGGCTTCCAGCTTGTGAACACCCATGAGTCGGTTTATTTCTGCCAAACTGGCATCGATGCCCTGAGCCTCAAAAACAGACCGAAAGGATGATGCGACTTCATTATTGTCTTTGAGGATGGTTCCCGCGATGTCGCAAACTAGGAGTTGGTATTTAGGCATAAGTAAATTCGGTTTTCTTGATTTTTTTTTGACGGAACCATCCCATGGCAAAAAGGACTAGCACCGATGCGGAGAGTGAAACTATGTAGGTCAGGTCTTTCATAAAATGAATCCAAGGAATTTGGACTTTTTGAAATTGAAATAGAAACATAAGGGCGGTGGCCCCGAGGTAACCACTTGCGTCTGCGATATAGATTAGAAACCCAACGTTTCCCCTGAGCTGCAGGGCGGCAATTAGGCGGTCAAACAGGATTGAGGTTATCGGGATGTAAGCCAAGTAAATTCCAAGGCCAAGCGCAAACATGTATCCAAAGGGATTCAGAAAACCTTGGTCATAGGCCCAGGTACTTGCTCCGACCAGAAGGCTTCCAAATAAAAGAATCAGGAGCATTAGTTCCAATGCGGTGCTGTTGTTTTTAATCCGCGTTATTCCGGCAAATACGGCAAGAACTACAATGGTGATGGGCCACTCACTTTGGGTCAATTGGGCAGAGGCATTAGCCACCCCCATGCCCTCCCAGAGTTCAACTGCGAAATTATCGCGAATGTCTCGCAGCATGGACAGCAAAACGTACACGATAGAAAGCAAGCCAACACCCACTCCAGCATCGCGAAGCATCGTTTTGCGCTCCAAGGAACCCATTGGGATTCGTTCTGTTCGTTCGCTTAGCTCGTCTTTGCTGGGCGGTGGCATGGAATCTAAAATCCGAAGACCGAGCCATAGAACCGGTAAAAAGAGAAGGCCAGTAACCAGGGGCATCCAGGCCTCAGGTACCCTGAGTGCGGAGATGGTCCAAAGTCCGATGCTTTTGACTGCTCCAGAGCTCACGACGAAGCTGCACGACAAAAACACTCCTAAAAACTCGGTGCTGCGGCGACCCTCTATGTAGCGAAACAAAACGCCCCACACCATTCCTAAGGCCAATCCATTAGTAAACATTGCCAATAGTTTAAAGGGAGCGGGGAGTATGCCAAGGGCAAGAAGTCCGACATAGGCCAAGGCAAACATGCACCAAAGTGCAAACTTTTGTTGGTCTCTTCGCAGGCTGCTGACCACTCGAATCCCCCACCATTTGGCAGCTGCATAACCCAGAAGTTGGGCGCTCACTAGCCAAATTTTCAGGGGAACATCAAATAGTAGCTCAGGCCAACCTCCTGCGGCAAAAGGCTTCCTCAGGGCGTACATGCTAAAGTAAATTGCAAATGAGGTCAAAGCCAACACCGCAGTTTGGTTCTTGCCCTGCTTCATTCCAGCAAAAGTCCGCAACAGGAGTAGACCAAATTTTGACTAGAAATCATTAAAACGTAACCCGCATGTTATTAAACTGCATGAGTCAGCGCAATTCACCCTCTAAAAATCAAAAATCATCCTCAACGAGATTTTTTCTGAAAGTTATACGTCAGTGTAAGAACCATTCTGCGCAAAGGCCTTACTTCAAATAAATTAAATACCCAGGGGTTCGCGTAGTTAATTTGATTGGTAAGATTGGTAGCATTAAGCTGAGCTCCAAATTGCTTGTACTTATAACCTATTGCAGCATCTATAGTATAACTAGGAGGGATTTCTAAGTCGGGGTTGTTATCTATACCAGAGAAAAATTTATCTTTATAATACACACCAGTGCCCACGGTAAATCCTTTGAGCTTCTTCTCTGGTTCATAATTCAACCAAATGTTCCCCGTGTATTTAGGGGCATTAGGCAATTTATTACCACTTGCATAGCCTGGGTCGTTTATAATTGTTGCATCGGTTAAGGCAAAACCAGCAGTAAGCGAAAGAACTTTAGAAATTTTTCCATCTAAGTCAAGTTCGATACCCTGACTTCTGTGGTACCCATCGTAGTAAACATTGTACTCATCGTAATTAGGATTTTCAGGGTCTAAGTACACATACCCATACGGATTCTTTTTATTAATTCGGAATACACTTAGCGAGAGACCTAATTTATCTTTTAACAAATTCATTTTAGCACCTAATTCTACCTGACTGCTTGAGGTGGCGGGAGGAGTCGAAAAGGTCAAATAATTAAGAGCAAAAATATCCGGCGAATTGATTTCATAACCTTCAGAATAGGATCCATAAATCGACATGTTTCGCTTGGGCTTATAAACCAAACCTATTCTCGGAGTAAGAACATTAATACTAACAATATCATCGGTGTAACCTTCATAGTCAGTACCTGGAAGTTCTTCTTGAAAATAATGATTGCCTTGTTTTGTTTGTCCCGCTCTTATACCTAAAAGAAAATGCAATTTCTCATTGAAAAACATTATTTGATCTTGCAAATAAAACCCCGTACGTTGAATCTGCGATACAAAGGGCAAAAATGGTGAATTAAGGGGACTCACCGTTCCGGGAATACTTGAATTAGGGTTGCTAATATTGGTAGTGTCGAAAGGAGATAAATAACCTTCGTTGGTATATCGGTAGTTCGTTGCTTGGAATTCAGCGCCAAGCAATAAATTGTGTTTGATTGTTCCGGTGTACAATGAGCCATAAATGTCTATGGAGGAAGATTGATTATTTAGCTTTTGATAATATCCGTATTCACTGCGGGCTAAATTCCCAAGGGAGTCCGGTTGGTCAGGCCAAATTCCAAATGGACGATTCATTGTATTTCCCGCGAAACCAACGGCACGTACTCTCCAATTTTTTGCTAACTGATAGGTCAGTGTGGCAAAGTAGCTTTGGTCGTTAAACTGGTATTGGTGTGTTGTTTCACTAAGATAAAGCGATGGGTCTAGGGTATTCAATCCGGCAATGGTTCCATCTGGAGAAACCAATCCTGGATCATCGGTCGAAGCAGCTTTTTTAAATACCGCTTCAACATTTAAGGAGAGTTTTGAATTAATGTCCCAAGCAATGGTTGGAGCAAGGACAAGCCTGTCGTAGGCTACATTTTTTCGGAAGCTGTTGGATTCCTCATAGGATGTATTCAAGCGATAGCGCAAATTTTTATTTTTGGTAATTGGTCCTGAAATATCCAAAGCAGGTCGAACCAAATTCCATTGCCCCAATTTCAAATCGAAGTCAACCGTGAAATCGGCCAATGGCTTCTTCGTTACAAAATTCATAATTCCACCTGGAGCGACATCTCCAAACAAAATAGAAGTAGGACCTTTTAAAAACTCTACCTGTTCGATGTTGTCGGAGTAGTTATTGCCCAAATTCCAAATCATCATTCCATTCCATCGGTAATTCTGAGAATTCGAAAGATCAAATCCACGAGCATTGAAAAACTGATAGGAACCAGCACCGCTGTAATTGCCATTAAAGTTTACTCCAGTCATATTTCTAACAATCGTTGTTAGATCAAAAGCACCTTGCTGGTCAATGGTTTTCTGTCCCAACACGACAATGGCTTGAGGAACATTGAGCAATTCCAAAACGGTTCGAGTTGCCGAAGCACTTTTAACCTTAACACCCGTGACTTCAATGGTTCTTAGTTCATTGCTCTCCTCTTCCAAAACAACGTTGATTTCAGGATTTTTGCTATCACTAATGGTCATCGCCAATTTGATTTCCTGGTATCCAATGGATTTTACCGTCAGTATGTATTTGCCAATAGGAGCCTTCAGTATGAAGTTTCCTTGTTCATTGGTAACCGTTCCAAACGTTGTTCCATCCAATAAAACATATCCATAAGACAGGGGTAACCCGTTCCTATCTTGAACGCTTCCTGTTATTGTTCCTTTGAGATTTTGAGCATTTGATGATAGAAAACAAAAGGAAAAGAAGAGAGTGAAAATAATCGCGCGCATCGTGTACATTCTTAGTTGTTAATTCTTTAGAATTTGAATTGGCCTATAATCAAGCAAGTCCGCCTCCTGATCACCCACACCATCTGCATCAGCAATTCGAATGGTTTAAAACTACTATCTCTAATGTAACTGGGATATTACCTCTTGGATACCTGCAAAAGAACAAAACCCAAAGGAAAAAAGCTTTTGGGTTCGATGTTTTGGCAATCATGGAGCGAAAGTCCCATCTAGAATAGCCTTCCAATAAAATCAAGAATCAGACTTCTTCTTTCTGTGGGATGAATGCTTGCGCGCGCGCTGCCAAAAAACTATGAAAAGGGCAGAGATAACGCTTCCAAAGGGTAAAATCCAAAGGCTCATCGCAATAATTTTAATCCAAATCGGGAGGTCGCGAAGAGCGCTCCACTGCTCGGATAGTAGCTTCTTGAATCGATTTAAAGGCTGATTTTTTGTCTGCACGAATCAAAGCCCAAAGGGAGCATTACAAATAAAAGTCGGTCGATAAAAAGTTGCTGCTGCGCTCTCGGAGCACTGCCGACACGAGTTCCTTGTTTTCAACCGTTGCCGGAAAGGCCACCATGCTCCGAATCGAGAAGGCGCGCAGGGCGTCGTGAACGCTTAAGGTACCCTCTGCAGAATCCTTGCGCCCGGTGAAGGGGAATGCGTCTGGACCTCGCTGCGCTTGGGAATTGAGGTTAATACGCCCCACCTGGTGCGCACAGGCGTCAACCAGGCGCCCGATGGCCTGGGGATCGCGACCAAAAATGCTCATTTGCTGCCCAAAAGAGGAATGCATGATGTACTTCATGGGCTCGTCGAGCTCGTCGTAGGCCACCACGGGAACCAAGGGACCAAACTGCTCCTCATGGTAGATGCGCATGGCGGGCGTCACCCCGACGAGAACGGTGGGGCTGTAAAAGGTTGCGGAGTGCTTAGCTCCGCTCGGATTAGCCACCTGCGCTCCATGGGCAAGGGCGTCGTCGACCATGGCTTGAAGGAATTCTACCTTGCCGTGCTCGGGAAGGGCCGTGATTTTTACCTCGGAATCCCAAGGCGCGCCCCATTTAAGCTGCTCCACAGAGGCCACCAGGCGGTTCACAAACTCGTCGTGAAGGCTGCGGTGCACCCACTGAATCTTGAGGGCCGTGCATCGCTGGCCGTTAAAACTCAAGGCACCCGAGACGGTTTGGCTCACGGCCAGGTCAAGGTCGGCATCGGGCAGGGTGATTCCGGGATTTTTGGCATCGAGCCCCAGAATTGCCCGCAGTCGGTGGCTGTTGGGGTGCAGCTTCTTAAGCTCGTTGGCGCCCTTACTGGTGCCAATAAACGAAAGAACCGAGATCCGCCCAGAGGCCATGATGTCGCTAACGGTTTCGCGGCCCTTGCCAAACAAAATGTTTACCACCCCGGGCGGGAAGCTGTCTCTAAACGCCTCAAGCAGGGGAGCAATCAGCAGTACTCCATACTTGGCTGGCTTAAAAACCACCGTATTGCCCATGAGCAGGGCAGGGAAGAGGGTAGTAAAGGTCTCGTTGAGGGGGTAGTTGTAGGGCCCCATAATCAAGGCCACTCCCAAGGGAACACGCCTCACCTGGGCCACGAATCCGGAATCTTCACCAAAGCGCACGGCGTTGCGGTCCATTTCTTTGACGTTCTGTATGGTGTCGCGCAGGTAATCCACCGTGCGGTCAAATTCTTTGGCGGCATCGGCTTGGGGCTTGCCGATCTCCCACATGAGCAGGTCGACCACCTCGGTTCGCACGGCAAGCATCGCCTTAATAAAGGTTTCTGCGGCGGCTACCCGCTGCGCGGTTGACGCGGACGGCCATTCGCCTTGACCCTGCTGAAAGGCTCGTTCGGCCGATTCCAAGGCCTGCATTCCTGCCTTGGCGTCCATGCGCGGCAGGCTGCCGAGCAGGTAGCGCTTGCCCGTTTCTGGATCGCAAAGCGGCGACTCCACGTCGAGGCTAGGGCCATCCCAGGGAATCAGTTCGCCCTGGCGAAGTATATGCTTTAAATGCAGCGGGCTTATGGGTTTGCGGTCGCCAAAACCGCTGGGAATTTGCTTCATGGATCGGTTTTTAATCGAAACGTGAAGGTAATTGCGTTTGGCGCTTTGATGGCAAAACATAGGCAATGCTTAACTTGGCTTTCATGAATAAAGATTCTGTTCAATCCCTCGGCCTTGCCCTGCTTCGCATCGGCCCCGCCTTGCTTATGCTCACCCACGGCTACTCCAAACTCTCCAAACTGCTCGCCGGAGGTGAAATTAAGTTTTACGATTTTGCGGGCCTCGGGCCCGAGGTGAGCTTGGCCTTGGCGGTGCTGGGCGAACTCGTCGCTCCCGCGGCCATGATTCTTGGCTTTAAGACGCGCTGGTTTGCGGTTCCGGCCCTCATAACCATGCTCGTTGCCGCCTTCGGCGCCCATTGGGCGGAACCCTTGGCCGAGAAGGAGCACGCTCTTCTCTTTGCGATTCCCTTTGCCGCCACGCTCCTGCTTGGGGCGGGTAGTTTCTCCGTCGACGGCTGGCTGCGCCGCCGCTAGAGCTGGGCTTCCGGTCAAAGTCTGCTAAAGGTCCTCTCGGGCGAGGCTGTGTTTGCCGTCGACCAGCACGTTTTTGACGGTCCAGGGTATGGTCCGCTCAAAAGAGTGCGAGCGCACGCTGCAGTCGGCAACCCTGCAAAGCGAGCAAGAGTCAGGAACGCAGGGGTCGGAATGCACCGAGAACTCGACCTCGTGCTCAAAGGTGGACGCAATCAAGGCCTCCATGGCATCGACCTCGTCGTGAACTCGCTGCAGGTCCCAAAAGTGGGGCAGGGTCATGTGGGCGTCAACGTGGTAGCGGCCGCCGTAGTGCACTAGCCTAAAGTGGTGCACGTCTATCCAATCCTCTTTGCGCTGCTCGTCGAGGGTGGCTACTACGCGCTCCAGAACCCGCACGTCGGCGGCGTCCATTAAGCCGTCTAGGGCTTTGCGCAGCACCGCATAGCTTTGGTAGCCCACGATTCCGCCCATAACCAGGCCAATGGCAGGGTCAATCCAGGCAATTCCGGTATAAAGTACCAGCCCCAAGCCGACAGCGACGCCCAGGGAGGTGTAGAAGTCCGAGAGTAAATGCTCGCCCTCCGCATGGAAGGCTACGGAGCGTTGTTTGCGCGCCATGCGCTTGTAAACCAAACCAATGGCGCCGTTGACCATGCCGGCTCCGAGGGTGAGCACGAGGCCAAGGTTAAGCCGCTCGGGCAAGCGTCCTTCGGCGAGGTGGGTAACTGCTTGATAAGCGATTCCGAGTGCAGTAATTGCCATTAAAAGGCCCTCGAAGGCGGCAGAAATAAACTCGATTTTGCCGTGGCCGTAAGGGTGCGATGCGTCGCGCGGTTGTCGGGCGTACCAAACGCTGAAAATGGTTAATCCCCCCGCGAGCAGGTGCACCGTGGATTCCAGCACGTCCGATAAAATGGCGACAGAATGGGTGCTGCTGTAGGCATAAATTTTGACGGCCAGCAGCAAAAAACCCAGCGCAAGAAGGCCGAGGGGGAGGCGGATTATCGGGTTCATTCTTGGCGGCGCACGACGGTAGACGATGTTTGAGCGGCAGGCATGAGCAGCACGTCGGCAAGGTTGACGTGGGCGGGCGCGCTGGCCATGTAGCCTATGACTTCGGCCACGTCTTCGGGGCTAAGGGGCTGCATGCCGCGGTAAACGGCTTCGGCTTTTTGCAGGTCGCCGTGAAAGCGCACGTCAGAAAAGGCTGTTTTGGCCATTCCCGGGGCAATTTGGCTGACCTTAATTCCCTTGGGGGTTAGGTCCAGGCGCATTCCTTCGGTGAGTCCGTCGACGGCAAATTTGGTGGCGCTGTAGACGTTTCCGCCCGGGTAGGCCTCGCGACCGGCCAGGCTGCCGACGTTAATAATGTGTCCGCTCCCACGCGCTACCATAGTGGGGGCAATCGCCCGCGTTGCATAGAGCAGGCCCTTGATGTTGGTGTCAATCATTTCGTCCCAGTCTTCGAGCAAACCTTCTTCTACGGACTCTTTCCCCAGGGCCAGCCCGGCGTTGTTGACCAGCACGTCGACCGCTTCAAAGGGCCTTCGATCCCATGCGGACTGCACGGCGGCGGCATCGCGCACGTCGACCGCATCGATCCAAACGCTTGCCTTGGGATTGGCCTCGAGAATTTCGCGCCGCAGGGATTCCAGGCGGTCCAGGCGCCGAGCCCAGGCGCCAACCTGCCAGCCGCGCTGCGCAAACCAACGAGCACTGGCCGCTCCAAAACCCGACGAAGCGCCGGTAATCCAAACTGTTTTCATACTTTGGTAAACTTAGCCAACACAATGACAATGCGCCCTATAATTTTATCTGCCCTGGTATCGGTTCTGGCCCTTGCGGTTCAGGCCCAAACCGTGGAGTCCCGAGCGGGCCGCGACGCAGCACGCGACAGCCTGGTGACCCTTGACGAAACGGTGGTTACCGTCAGCCGCAACGCCACGAATTTGGCGGCGACCTACATTTCGGTGGACGTTCTGCCGGCCCGGTTGGCCCTCGACAAGCCCAGCGGCCGCATTGAGCAAACGCTTCAAATGGCTCCGGGCGTGACGGTGCAAGACGGCCAGGCCAACATTCGCTCGGGCAGCGGTTGGTCCCTGGGCAGCGGGTCGCGCGTTCTGGTCCTGGTCGACGACCTCCCCGCTCTGAGCCCTGACGCCGGCGGTGTTCAATGGTCCGCCCTACCCATGGAGGCATTGGAGCAGGTCGAGGTGGTCAAGGGCGCCTCGTCGTCGCTTTATGGTTCTTCGGCCCTCAATGGAGTGATTCATTTGCGCACCTGGGAACCTTCGGCAAAACCCCGGGTAATGGTGACCACCCTGGCCGAAGGCTACGGACAACCTCCACGTCTTGGCTTGCGTTGGTACGACGCTCCGCGCGGCCGCGGTGCCCTGCGCTTTGCCGCGAGCGGAAGCAATTCCACCGGCGTGCATGGCTGGGTAGTGCACGGTCAAGCATTTGGCGACCAGGGCTACCAATACGGCGTGGGCGAGACCGGCGGGCGAATTCACGCCAAGTACCGCTACCGCCCCAATGACCGGGTGGAGGTGGGCGTCAACGCTCAGTTTCTGGATCGCGCGAGCCGCTCTGCCCTGCTCTGGGAGGACTTTCGCTACGGCTACACGCCTTTGGACTCCTCGGCCACGCGAACCGAGAGTCAAATCTCGGCCCTTTCGGGTCATGTTATTCTGCGCGGCCGTGCGATTAAGCACACCTTCCGCCTGCGCGCTTTGGGCATCGATACCAAGAGTTTTCTCGACAGCAACGACTACTCCAACGCCTCAGAGCAGCTGCTGGGCGAGTACCTGGCGCAGGCCTACTATAAAAACTGGGCCTTTACCGCGGGCATGCAGGGCTCTGCAAGCACTATGAGTTCGCCGCTTTTCTCGGGCGACCACCGCAGCGCCAACTTGGGCGGACTCCTTCAGGTTGACTATAGCCGCAAGCGCTGGGATGCCCACCTCGGCATGCGCTACGAGGCCTTTGGAATCGACGACCTCGACGTCTTTCGTCGGCCCGTGCTGCGCGCTGGGCTGCACCGTGTCTTGGGCCGAGCCACCCACCTGCGGGCCTCCTGG
>JABMNC010000053.1 GCA_013205365.1 Cryomorphaceae bacterium
TGCACCGAACGCACCTGGAAGCTGGCTCCCATCGCCGGGTCGCTGTGGGTAGGACCCGTAGACGGCAGCCAAACCTGGTGGGCCATCGGAGCCACCGCGGCAACGGACCGCCCTTGCGCCTACAACGACGAGTGGATTTTTAGGGCCGACGGAACCGTGGAATACGACACCAAAGGCGACATTTGGGCCGAACTCTACATGGGCGCCGCCGCAATCGGCTGCTCGCCCGAGAGCGTACTCACCGGCACCAAGGCAGCCTGGGGCAGTGGAACGCATGCGTTTTCGCTGATTCCGGCCGGGGGTTCTGTGGCACGCGACCAAATTCAAATGCTCGGTCTTGGAGCATTCATAGGCCTGCCCAAGGCGGCCAACGGCGCAGAAACTCTTGTTCCCGTCAGTTCCATAACCTATGACGTTCTGTCGGCCAACGAAGACCCCGCTACGGGGGTTCGCACCATGGAGATCGAGGTGAATTGGGGCGGCGGACTTTGGAGATTCACCCTGCGTTCCAATCCCTAATGAAGGTGTTTAGTATTATTCCCCTTGCCCTTGCGGTGGCCTGCGCTTCGGCAGATCTTCCGTTTTTGGTTGCAGAAGACCTGCGCATTGCCGAAGGGAACAGCCCACGAGAATTGGTCGTCGGATTTGAACTCAGCCAGCCTGCCCCTCGGGCAGCGTCCGCACGAGTAGAATTAATTGGGCAAACTGCCACAGCCGGAGAGGACTATAGCCCCTACACAGGCATAGTTAATTGGGAGAAGGGGCAGAAGCAAGCCGAAATCCGAATTGAAATTTTGGGAGATACCGCTCATGAGCCCGACGAGAGCCTTTGGGTTTCGTTTTCAGAACCCAAGGGCACGCTCCTACCCAATCCGTTTTTTACCCTCACTCTGGAGAACGACGATTCCTATTCAGGAGCCGACAGCGGATTCGTCAGCCCGACGAGTTACCCTGGCTACAGTCTTGTTTGGGCGGATGAATTTGAAGGAAGCGTTCTGAATTCCGAGTCCTGGAACTACGAAACCGGCAACAGCGGCTGGGGCAACAACGAGCTTCAGTTCTACCGCAGTGGCCCGAGCAACGTTCGCCTTGAAAACGGCCGCATGATTATTACGGCCCGTCAGGAGTCCTTCAGCGGCGCCGACTATACTTCTGCCCGTCTTACTACGCAAGGCAAGCGCGAATTCCAGTACGGGCGAATCGACATACGGGCCAAACTCCCTAAAGGCCAGGGCATTTGGCCGGCACTTTGGATGCTCGGCGCAAACATTAGCCAGGTGGGTTGGCCTGCCTGCGGAGAGACTGATATTATGGAACTCATTGGCCATCAGCCGAATAAAGTACATGCTACGGCACACTGGGGTGCGCAGGGCAGTGGGTCAACCTACCGTACCGGCACGTTCACCAAGCCCCAGGGAGATTTTTCGCAGTCCTACCATGTTTTCAGCATGATCTGGGTCGAAGGGTCCCTTCAGTTTCTTGTTGACGACCAACTCTACCACACGGTGAACAACAGCCATGTTAGCCCGGCAACCTACCGGCATAATGCTCCGTTTTTCTTTATTGCCAATGTCGCTGTGGGCGGCAACTGGCCGGGTTCGCCCGACGCATCCACTGTTTTTCCTCAGTCTATGTTTGTGGACTACATCCGTGTATTTCAATAAATCCCAATTCTCGTTCTTTAACCATTAAATCCCTACGGTTCTATAGCAGCGCTTTGCATTAATTGCCCCTTAAGGGGAGGGAACATCCCCTCCCCTTTTTACATTTACATAATCATGGTTTCTAGACTTTTAGCCTTTTTTCTTATTCCCACTGCGCTTTTTGCTCAGGTAAAGGATGCTGCAGCGCGCGCAGACAGTGTGCTTGCGCTCATGACCCTCGAGGAGTTGGTTGGTCAAACCAACCAATACAACGGCTTTTGGAATGCGACCGGGCCCATGCCCGAGGGCAACGATTGGCTCGAGGCCCGGGTTAAAGCGCTTAAAAATGGCCTGGTTGGCTCCGTTTTAAACGTTTCAGGCGTAAACGAGGTACGCGCCCTGCAAAAAGTAGTAGTCGAAGAAACCCGCCTTGGCATTCCCCTTATTTTTGGTTTGGACGTAATCCACGGGTACCGCAGTCTCAGCCCGATCCCCCTGGCCGAAGCGTCCAGTTGGGACCTTGAGGCCATTGAAGCCTCTGCCCACGCAGCAGCGCTCGAAGCAACTTCGGACGGCATAAACTGGACCTTTGCTCCCATGGTAGACATTAGCCGCGATCCCCGCTGGGGACGGGTTATGGAAGGCGCCGGCGAAGATCCCTATTTGGGGTCCCGAATCGCGGAGGCCAGGGTTCGCGGTTTTCAGGGCAAGGATTTAGCCGATCCGAGCACCTTGGCAGCCTGCCTCAAGCACTTCTCGGGGTACGGATTCCCGCTGGCTGGCCGTGACTACGCCACCACCGACTTTAGCGCACATACCTTATACAACTGGATTTTGCCCCCGTTTGAAGCGGGAGTTAGGGCCGGTGCAGCCACCGTAATGACGGCCTTTAGCGCGGCCAACGGAATTCCCAGCACCCTTGATTCGGCGCAACTCTGGGGCGAGCTCCGGGGGCGCATGGGCTTTGACGGCGTCGTCGTTTCGGACTGGGGATCTATTGCAGAAACCATTGCGCACGGACATGCCAAAGACCTACGAGAAGCCGCCAGGCTCTCGCTCGCCGCGGGATGCGACGTGGATATGGAGTCCGACGCCTACCTACGCTATGGATTAGAACTCGCGCGAAGTAACCGCAGCGACAGCCTTAGGTTTCGCGAGTCCGCCCGCAGAATACTCGAGCTGAAGTTCAAGCTTGGGCTGATGGATGACCCCTACCTATACTGCAAGCAAAAAAGCCTGCCCGACGTGCGTCCTCAGGCCTATGAAATGGCCGTTAAATCAACTGTTTTGCTGAAGAATAAGGGCATTTTGCCCCTAAATCCCTCGCTTCGAGTGGGCTTGACCGGGCCCTTCGCAGCGGATAAAAACGGAGTTTTGGGCAACTGGCGCGTTTCGGCTAAGGATCAGTCTGCGCAATCTCTTGCCGAAGCAACCGAAGCCTCATGGCTCTTTGCTCCGTCTGCGCCTCATTCTATTGGACCCGAGGCATTTGCCACGGAATTAACCCTGAACAGCACGGACTTTAGCGGTAACGACCGCGCCCTGAAGGCACTGCGTTCTCAGCAGGTCCTGGTTTTGGCTATCGGCGAGCACGGATACGAGTCGGGTGAAGGCCGAAGCCGTGCATCCCTTAGAATTAGCCTTGTACAGCAAGACCTTGTGCGCAAAGCCTTTAAAACCGGCAAGCCGGTAGTGTTGGTTGTGTATGCCGGCCGACCCCTGATTCTTGAGCCCTGGATGCAGGACGGGGCCGCAGCCATCCTTTGGGCATGGCAGCCTGGAAGCATGGGCGGAAGTGCCGTTGCGGACGTACTGAAGGGATTGCGCGAGCCCTACGGCCGCCTGCCTATGACCTTTGTGCGCAGCGAAGGGCAGATTCCGCTGCACTACGACGGCTTCTCATCGGGCCGGCCGGGGCCCAAGACCGAAGTTTTTTGGTCGCACTACACCGACGAATCCAATACACCGGCTTTTCCCTTTGGTTTTGGGCTGAGCTATACCTCGTTTGATTACAAAAACCTAAGGGTTCAGCCCAGCAATACAGGCTGGACTGCGACCCTGACCCTAAGCAATACCGGAACGCGCGCCGGGAGCGAAGTGGTCCAGCTCTACTCCAGCCGCCTAGGCAATGGGCAGCTCTACCCGACTAAAGCGCTTAAGGGATTTCAACGCGTAACCCTGGAACCCGGAGAAGTGCGCGACGTGCAGCTCATCCTCACGCGCGAGGCGCTCCGCCAGCGCGACGGCCTCGGTAAAAGCCATCCCTTTGAACGCGGAACCTTGGGCATTACCCTAGGGCCCAACAGCTCCGAAGGATTAACGTGGACCACTGACCTGCCATGAGTTTAGAATTAGAGCGAGAGCGGCTGAGTGCCTTCTTTCAGTTTGGTCAGTCGGTAGACTGCGTGGTATTTGGCTTTGATGGAGTTAGCCTGCAAATTCTCGTAATTGAACGCGGAGCCGAGCCCTTTTATGGTGCGGAGGCCCTACCTGGCGATCTAGTGCGCATCGACGAAGACATTGACAAGGCCGCCACTCGAATTCTGCACGACCTGACGGGTTTAGACAATGTTTTTTTGGACCAGCTTAAAACTTTTGGACGGGTCGATCGCCACCCGATGGGGCGCGTAGTTACCACGGCTTTTTATTCGCTGATCAACCAAACGAAGTACAACCCTCGCCCGGCATCCTGGGCCGTTAAAGCCCGATGGAAGTCCCTAGCCGAGCTTCACGAAATGGCCTTTGACCACCGTGAACTCCTCGAAACAGCCCTTGATGCACTGCAGAGCCAGGTTCGCCAGCAGCCGATAGGGTTCGAATTGCTCCCCGAAGAATTCACCCTTACACAGATTCAGAACCTGTACGAAGCCGTGCTGAATACCCAGTTTGACAAGGCCAACTTCCGCAAAAAAATTCTTAGTATGGGAGTGCTAAAGCCCCTCGATAAGACCGAGAAGGCGGTGCGCCACCGCCCGGCTCGCCTCTACCAATTCGACACGCAGCGCTACCATTCACTGTCCAAACAGGGCTTTCTGTTTGAACTATAGCTCATTGCTCCGGGGATGTTGGCATAGTGCTTGAGTACCTTTGCGGCGTGCGGCGCATTACTTCCATTGCCCTAGTTATTGGGCTATGCCCGAGTTTGGCTTGGGGACAAACACCGAGCGACTCCCTGCGCAAGGTTGACCTCGAGGCCGTACTAATCGTCGCCCAGCCCATAGACAAAGCCTACGAAGTGCTGCGCGAAGCAGGCCGACGCAACCGTCCGCTCCCTAGTTTTAGCTGCAGTACCGCCGTCAAGTCCAGCTACGGTTCAGGGAGCCAACTCAAGCTGCGAGAAGCCCTAAGCATTAGCTTTTTTGCGGAACCAGACCGCTATAGCGAGCAAATTTATTTGGCAGACGAGCACCTAGGCGGCAAGGCCATGAACGACGGTCGCAGCGTTCAACTCAGCTTTAGCGTGGGCCGCGAAGACAATTTAGTGCCCAACGAGCGCGAAGCCTCACTGGGCCAGCATTTTTTTGAGTCCTACCCCGACGGCAACCTCGACTTGTACCAGGCGACCATTCAACTCCCAAAACTCGCATCACTGCCCATTCCCTCGCCCCTTTCTTGGGATGCGAGCTTGCAGTACCGAGCCGTTGTTCAGCAGGCCGAGACCAAGCGTAATGCGGTGCACTGGACCATCAAAATTGAACCCCGCCAGGCAGATGGCCCTTCGCTGCGGGGAACCCTGGTAATTGAAGACAGCGCATTCACCCTGGTTCAGGCAGACCTTGAGCTTCCCGCCCAGGGGCTTGTGCGCCACAAGTCGGCACAATTAAGCCAAACCTACGAGTGGTCCGAAGGTCGATCGGTGGTTTCAAAGCGAGATTTTAGACTGGTTGCGCCCGGCGGAGACAGCGCCCGCTGCAAAATCGTTCACGAACAGTACGACTTTAATGCCCGCTACCGCCCCAAGGATCTGGGCTTGGCGTCCGTGGAATACAGTCCCGATGCCTTTGATGCAAAACCTACCGATTGGATTGCAGCGCGCAAAATTGCGCTTGATCCCAAGGAGGCGCGTCACATAACCTACCAAGACAGCTTGACGCTTTTCTACGATTCCGACGGCTACAAAGACAGCGTAGACGCGGTCTACAATAAATTTCACCTCTGGGAACCGTTTTTGTCGGGTTTGGGCTACCGCTCGAGTAAAAAAGGCGTGGAATGGTTTGTGCTTCCGGTGGTCGCCCAAATGCGGTTTTTTGGCGTCGGAGGCTACCGCCACAATCTAGGCGGGAGCTTTGCGCGGACTTTTTCGGACCGCCGCAGACTCGACGTGCAAGGCAACCTCGACTACGGCGTGGTCAACCGCGACGTCCGCGGCGACCTTTCCCTGAGCTACCTCTATAATCCTCGTAGGTTTGGCCTTTTGCGGGTCGAGTTGGGCGACAACTACGTCTTTGTGAATACCTACGAACCTATTCTGGGCACCTTTGCCCGCGGAAACTTCGTACGCAAAACGTTCTTTCAAGGGTCGCACCGCATCGAATTGGTGAACGGACTCTACCTGCGCACCTCCTTTGACTTCTCGCGCCGTGAGGCAATCACCGGGCTCAAGCTCGAGGACTGGTCCGCCCAACTTTTTGGCGCGCTCAACGAACCAACCCCGTTTCGCACCTACACCATCGCCCTAGTGGGGGCCGAACTGAGCTACACTCCAGGGCAGCGCTACGTCATCAAGGGTCCGCGCAAAATTGCCCTCGGCAGCGTCTGGCCCACCTTTACCCTTCAGGCTAAGCAGGGCATTCCTGGTCTACTTGGGGGCATGGTCTCCTTTACCTCCCTACGACTGAACGCACGGGACTTCAGGCAGTCTCGCTTTTGGGGCAGTACTACCTGGCACGCCGGTCTTGGCACCTTTCTCGCCGCAGAACTCGACTCCATTCGCTTTATTGAGCATCGGTTTTTCAGGGGTTCCGACCAGCTGCTCTTGAGCAACCCAACCACTAGCTTTCAGGCCTTGGACTCGACCTACCACACTGCCCGGCCCTGGATCGAGGCCTACTTTATTCATCATTTCGACCGATCACTGCTCGACCGAATTCCCTTGGTTCGCGCCCTTCACCTGGTGCCTGCAGTTGGTGGCGGACTCTTGTATGTCGCAGAAGCCCAGGTATTTCACGCGGAATTTTATGGCGGACTGGAACTGCCGTTCCGCCTGTGGGACCAGCGAATGCGCGTCGGAGCCTACCGAGTGTGGACCGACCAAGGTTCGCCCGAAATCCCCGGATTCCGCCTAAAAATGGGCCTGGACTTCTACGACAGCTACCGCGGTCGTTGGAACTACTAAGCGTCCGCATTAATTTTATCAAAAGCACGATCCCATGAAACAAATCCTTAGCCTCACCGCCCTCGCACTGGTGGGTTCCGCCTTTGCCCAATCGGTCTACCGCGTCGAACTGAAGGCCGACGGGGCCACCGTAGAGCACCGCGAATTCCCTGCTCCCGACGCCAACTTGGCCGACGGTTTTGCCGCGACCTACCATCTTCCTAAAACTATTCCGGGAACCTATGCCACGCTGGACTACGGACGGTTTGTGACGGATTTTTCGGCCATCGACGGCGATGGCAAAGCCCTGAAGGTGAAAAAGCTGGGCAACAACAGTTGGACCGTCAGCGGTTCCGCCGCCCCAGTTGCTGTGCGCTACACAGTGGCCAGCATCATGGAAGTAAAAACCAAAAAGAACAAGATTTTTGAACCCGCAAGCACCTTCCACGACGACCAAAAGGGTTCGGTACTTAACGGCGGCGGCGTCTATGGATTTTGGACCGGCCAAGAGCGCGGTTCTGTTACGGTGGACCTTGGAACGCCCGACGGATGGTTTGCTGCTACTTCACTCGAGGGTTCTGCGGCCAATGGACGCACCATGCTCCGTGCAGAAAGCTACCATGCCTTGCTCGACAACCCGGTGCTGCTGACCAAGCCCGACACGGCCGGATTCTGGGTTGCCAACACCCGCGTGACCATTGCAGTGCTCGACCTCAACGGAACGTCACGGGCCGCAGATTTTAAGCGCGAACTAGAGGCAGACATGGCAGCGGTGGCTCGTTTTCTGCCCAAGCTCCCCGTAGACCGCTACACCTTCTTGACGATGGTGGGCGACTTCCGCTGGGCCGGCGACATTTTATTCAGCGGAAAACCCAGCATTGGCGGCATAATTAAGGTTGCCCGCAGCCTCGGCAGCCAGGGTTTTGGGGCCCTTGAACACAATACTTCGTCGCTGTACTACCTCGGCGACTTTGGCTCGGGCGAGCGCATGCCGGCCGAGCTCCGCGTTGAAAAGCAGCTGCTCGACGCCGCCGTGCACGAATTCATGCACGTCATCACGCCCTTGGGCTTGCACGCTCCTGCCATCCACGACTTCGACTACATCAACCCGACGATGAGCCAGCACCTCTGGCTCTACGAGGGGGTAACTGAGTACTTCGCCCAACTCATTCGATACCAGGGCGGACGCCTCACGCAGCAGGAGTACCTCGACGTGATGCGTGGCAAGCTTGCTCAGGGCAAGAAGTTCCCCAACAGCAAGTTCAGCTTCACCGAAATGTCGCGCAACGTGCTCGACAAGCCCTACAAAGACGCCTACATGCACGTCTACGACCGCGGAGCCGTAATGGCATGGCTGATCGACGCCCAGATACGCGGCGCCCATCAAAACCAGCGCTCGCTCATCGACGTCATCATGGCGCTTCACCGCCAGTACGGGCCCGACCGTCCCTTTGAAGAGGCCGGATTCTTTGACACCTTTTGTGAGGTGGCCGAAACACCCGGGCTGCGTGAGTTTTTTGCCAAGCACGTGGAGGGGCGCGAGCCACTTCCCTATAGCGAGGCGCTGAAGTTGGTAGGCCTGGAGTATTCCGCAGAAGGCAGCGAAATCAAGGCCATCAATCCGCTCGATGCGGGCAAGAACGACCTCAAGGTCAAGGTCAGCAACCTGGGAATGACCCGCGTAGTCAAAAAAGTAGGCCCGGAAGAGTGGGCTGGACTTCAGGTCGGCGACGAGGTCGCCATGCAGGATTTGGTTGCAGCACGTGACGCGGCGTCTGAGAGCATTATGAAGCTTCCCGTCACTCGTGGCGGAAACCGCGTGGTCCTCGAGGTTCCGGTGAAAACTGAAACCATAGCGCGCGCGCACAGGCTAACTGTGGCGAACGACGCGCTCTGGGGGGCGTTTACCGCGCGGCCGTAGCCAGTTGCTAGTAACTAGTTGCTAGTTGCCAGTTACTAGTTGCTAGTATTGTCCGCCAAGCCGACTGAGCTGCGCCGCAGTGCGCGGTAGCCGGTTTTGGGCGAGGGCTTCGAGGAGTTGCTCGTTCGTTACGGGTATCTTGTGTCGAGCTAACCGCATGGAGTGAATTGATTCGATTGATTGCAGGGGATAATTCCGCACTAAATCAAGAAAATACTCATCGGGATGGCGAACTACGATCGGTTTAAGGAGTTCGGCGGGAAAATCACGAAGGTTAAATGTCACCAGCTCACACTGAAACTGGGACGCCAACTGAGCTACATGCTCGTCGTCGGCATCCGGCAAACCAATTGGGACCTTGGGATGCAGATCCTTGAGGTTGTCGGGGAAGGCCTGATTGAGTTGGCGCCAAACTCGATCGCCCAACTGGTGGTCACTGTTAGCGCGGTTAAGAGCCCTGCGAAGCTCAGTCCCTAATTCTAGGCTCCAAAACATACGGTGGGCTCCCTGCCATTGGAGCCAGCATGCAAAGTCACGTAGATGAATGGGATACAGTACGTTGGCGTCAAGTACCGCGTTCGGAATAAAGTCCGTGTTCTTCACCGTCTTGAGTCATGGAGACCAATGCACGCAAGGCGATTCCCCTTTGACTCGCCGCAAACGCCTCAATGTTGGCCCGGAGGACGCGGCGGTGGGTTCCGACTTTATGGGACGGAATCTCGCCCTGGTCCAACAGTTTGGCGAGGTGCGGGCGCGAAACCCCGAGCAAATCAGCCGCTTCTTGCGAGGTCAGGACTTCGGCGCGTGGCTGAAGGCGATCGAGCAGGTCGAGCGCGTCGGCGCGGTCCAATTCGAGCTCGGGCAGCACCACGGTGGTTCCGGGGGCTGCTACAGCTATGGCCAAGCGCGCAGCAAGTTCTCGCAAGTTTACGGGTTCCATGGGGGCAAAACTACGTCGCATAATGCATTAATCGAAATAAACGAAACGCGAAACGGGAGGTTCCGCCACCCCAGACCTTCAGAGGCGAACGCAAGATGCAGCCGACATCGCGGCCAAACGGGTGCAAA
>JABMNC010000006.1 GCA_013205365.1 Cryomorphaceae bacterium
GATTAGGGCTCACGGGGAATCCCGGGGCGGGCAAAAGCACGCTAACCGAGACATTAGGCCTTCGCTGGGCAGAGTCTGGAGTGAGGGTGGCCGTGCTGGCGGTGGATCCTTCCAGCAGCAAGCACCGTGGAAGCATTTTGGGAGACAAGACCCGGATGGAGGGCCTGAGCCGCCATCCCAATGCTTTCATCAGGCCAATTGCCAGCGGAGGGCAGATGGGCGGAGTGGCTGCTTCGACGCGCTCGGCAATTCAAATTCTAGAGCATGCGGGCTACCAACGCATTGTGCTTGAAACGGTAGGGGTTGGCCAGAACGAAACCGACGCAATGAACTACGTTGACGCCTTGCTGCTGCTGGCCTTGCCCAATGCGGGCGACGAGGTGCAGGGCATTAAGCGTGGAATTATGGAGTGCGCCGACCTGGTGGCCGTGAATAAATGCGACGGAGCCTTTGCCGCGGCCGGCCAGCAGGCAGCCCAGCAGTTGAGCCAGAGCCTGGGATGGTTTTCTCGCAGCGACCAATGGATTGTTCCGGTGCTGCAGGTCAGTGCTCTGGAAGGCTCTGGTTTAGACAAGCTAATGGAGGCTTTGGACCGCTTTGAGCGCTGGACGAGGGGCACGGGCGAGATGGACCGACGGCGCGCAGACCAACGCGAGCTGGAGTGGGTGTCTAGTTGGGATGCGCATTTAAGGACCTGGGCCAGTGCTGACCCGAGCATTCAGGAGGCTTATCGGGAAGCGGCCGCCGCATTCGCGGCGGGACAGGGTGCCGCTGCGGCCTTGGCCGCAGCGTTCCGCAGCAAAAAAAACTAAAATTCTTGGCCCACCTCAGCCTTGAGGTGCACGAGGGCTGCCTGCGTGGGCAACTGCTTTATCTCCATCGACGCCGTCAAAAGGGCCAGAGAAAGTTCTGCGCCGCTTGCCTGCGGATGAAGCCCCGCCGAGACCGTGTTCATCAGCGAAACCATGGCGGACTTTGCGGTAGTCACGTAATCCCAAACCTCGCTCGAAACATAGATCTGCTGGCTAAGATTGTGCTCGTACTCGTCCCTCACGGCCTTTTGAAGAAGAGCAAGGTATTCTGCGTTAGAAAGGCTGCCTGACTTCACGCGGACCAGCAGAGAACTCGGATTGATGCGCTCCAAAAAGAGCGCCAGCCGCTCGTAGGCCTGAAACCGCAAGGGTAAAGATTGGCGTTGGTTTAGGGAACGAAGCTCCGCACGGCGACGGCGGTCTTCGTTGTCAAAAAAACTTGACATCATGAGATAGACCGCAATCAAAACGAGCAGGGACGGGAAAACAAATCGAAACGTATCAAGAAAAACCTCCATGCTTCAAATATCGGGTCGATTGGATCAATATCGTACTTTTGAACTGTGAATTCTCGCTTGTCCAACCGCGTGAACGCAATGGCTCTACCCATGACCATTGCGATGGCTAAAAAAAGCCGCGCCCTACAAGAACAAGGAATTGATATTATCAGCCTTAGTTTGGGCGAGCCCGACTTTGATACCCCTGAACTCGCCAAGGCAGCGGGCATTCGAGGAATCGAAGAAAACTTCTCGCACTACATGCCCGTCAGCGGCTTTAACGACGTGCGCGACGCCGTTGCCATTAAGCTGCTGCGCGACAATAAACTGTCCTACCAGCGCAACCAGATTGTTTTGAGCACCGGCGCCAAGCAGTCCATCGCAAACATCATGATGGCCCTGGTAAACCCCGGAGATGAGGTGGTTGTGCCGGCACCCTATTGGGTTAGCTACAACGACCTGGCAGAGTACTGCGGCGCAACCGTGGTAAGCCCCGTTGCTGGCCGAGAGCAGGACTTTAAAATCAGCCCAGCACAGCTTCGCGCATCGCTCAGCCCCAAGACTAAGGTGCTGGTTTTTAGCAGTCCCAACAACCCCAGTGGGGCTATGTACCGCCAGGACGAGCTGGAGGCCCTTGCAAAGGTGCTTATGGACTATCCCGAGGTGGTGGTGATTGCCGACGAAATCTATGAATACCTCAACTTCGGAGAGGTTCCGCACTACAGCTTTGCTCAAATCGACGGAATGTATGCGCGCACCGCGACGGTCAACGGCATGTCTAAGGGCTATGCTATGACCGGCTGGAGGCTCGGCTACATGGCCGCACCGGAGTGGTTGGCCGAGGCCTGCGACAAAATTCAGTCCCAGTTTACCAGCGGCCCCAGCAGCATAAGCCAACGCGCTGCCCTCGGTGCCTTACTGGCGGGACCTGAACCCATTCAGTACATGGTTGAAGCATTTAAATCGCGGCGTGACCTGTTCCTAAAGGCTTTGAGTCATGCGCCAAAACTGGGTATTTTAAAGCCTCCCGGGGCCTTTTATGCCTACGTAGATGTCAGGTCCTACTTGAACAGTCGCTACCCAACCTCCAACGACCTGGTCATGTACCTCCTGGAGCACGGAGTGGCAGGCGTACCGGGTGAAGCCTTTGGAACGCCGGGGTACCTGCGATTTAGCTATGCGGCAAGCCAGTCTGACCTGGATCGCGCCGCGGAACGAATTGTTCAAGCCCTCAACGCACTCTAACGTGAGGTCGAAATTCCGCAACAGCGTCAATAGAGTTCGCGAGGGAATCAACCTGCGGATCTACGACAGCAAGCCCTTTGTTACCAAATTTTTAAGGTACTTGAGCGTGCCCCTATCCCTAACGGCAGTGGGAGCGCTCATTGCCTCCTACGGCTATGCCCTGAGTGACCTGCAGATGCAGTGGGTTGACTTTATTTTAAAAACCACCATTGGTTTTTACATTTTCAAGTACTTCTCAGAGCTGTTTTACGACTTTAGTCCGCTTGACTACGTGCGCAAAACTCGATTTGAATTCATCCTGATGGTCTATATGCTGGCCAACATCGTGGTTATTAATTTTTTTGGCTTTGAACTCAATACCGAAATCGGTACCCTGATTGGGGTGGTTCAGCTGTCGGACCTCTTTATGTTTGCCGTTCAAGCCTACTTTTTAGTCTTCGTAGCCTTGGAACTCGGCAAGGCAAGCCGTCTGCTGCCGCAGCTTAAAATTAGCCCGCCTGCCCTACTGGTACTGAGCTTCGGCATCATTACCCTCTTGGGCGCTGGCCTGCTTTCTATGCCCGAAATGTCGACGCATCCTCGCGGACTAGGGGCAATGGATGCCTTTTTTACCAGTATTTCTGCAGTCTGCGTTACCGGACTCAGCACCTTTGACGTGTCCACAGTCCTCACCCTCAAGGGTCAGATTGTTTTGCTCATTTTAATTCAGCTGGGCGGACTCAACTTCATCACCTTTACTGCCATTTTTGCCCTTCTGGC
>JABMNC010000054.1 GCA_013205365.1 Cryomorphaceae bacterium
CCGCTGCCGCTGATTCCAATGACTAGGTCTCCGGGCTGAAGGTAGTTTTTGAGCGGCTCAACAAAAATGTCGTCCCAGCCGATGTCGTTGGCTATGGCCATCATGCTGGGAAGGTTGTCGTTGAGGCAGATCATTTTAAATCGCTTGTTCAGGCCATAGGAGGCACCTTTGAGGAAGTCGCCCGCTGCATGGCTTGCGCTGGCTCCTGAGCCTCCGTTGCCCATGGTAAAAATCTGGGCTCCGCGCTCGTGTGCATCCAAAAAAAGTGCAGCAAGCTGGTCAATGGCGCTCATATCCAGCGCTTCAAGCGTTTGTGTAAGAAGGCTGCGGTATTCGGTGGGATTCATGCTTGGTTCAGTTTAGCGCTGCAAGTTCGGTTGTTCGTCGGAATAAATTATGCGAGAACCTTCACTATCCCAATTAAAGGGAAAAAGGCGAAGGTCGCTTAGTGCCGCATCGAGGGCAGCATGGTCCTCCGGTCGCGCCACAAAGAGCATGAATCCACCGCCTCCTGCGCCAAGTAGTTTGCCTCCGAGGGCTCCGGCCTTCATTCCTCGCTCGTAGGCATTTTGAATGGCCGAATCGCTGATTCCGTGGGCAAGGCTTTGCTTGAGAAGCCAGTTTTCGTGCATTAATCGGCCGCATTCGATCCAATTACTTGTTCCCAGTGCTGCCGCTAAAGGGTCCACGAGCTGGACCATTTCGCGCAAAACATCCTGCTTGCTTCGCTTGGCGCTCTCCAAACTTTGTCGGGCCAAAATAGCCGAGGCAGAGCGTTGATTGCCCAAATAATACAGCTTTAAGTGCCGAAGCCATCCCTCTGGGTCGGGCAGGGCCACAGGGTGCACGCTTACGGATTCGTCGGGCTCAAATCGATAGACATGAAAGCCCCCAAAGGCCGCCGCGTACTGATCCTGCTTGCCAATGGGTTCGCCCAAATCGCCGAGTTCTACCATGCAGGCCTGTTCCGCAAGCCAAGACTTTGAAGCTTCGTCGGCACGCCCAAGCCTTGCCATTAGGTTGTGCAGTGTTCCAACCGTGAACGACGACGACGAGCCCATTCCGGTGCCCGAGGGAACGTCAGCAATGCTGCTGATTTCTAGTCCGGTCCCAAGTTTTAAGCGGGTCAGAATGGCCCGCAGAAGAGGGTGCTGAAGCGCTCCAACGCTTGAAACCGTTTCGGTGCTCGAGTACTTCGTGCGGATTTGCCCCGATTCAAAAAAATCGTGGCTGCTGACGTACAGGTACTTATCAATGGTGCTCGAGAGCACGGCGCCTCCGTGCTCGCGGTAGTAGGCGGGCAGGTCAGAACCCCCACCGACGTAGGAGATTCGCAAGGGAGTGCGGCTAATGATCATTAGAACGAAGTTCGCACCTTTTCCCGTTCCAAAATCCAATCGACGGCCGCAGACAAATCGTCTACCTGAGCAGTGGGTATCGCATCGCTCGGTAAAAGTCCGTGCCCCGTGCGCACGCGCAAGGTCGCTGCAAGCCCAGCTGCCTGGCCTGCCTTAATGTCGCGCGGACTGTCGCCAACCATGAAGCTCTCGCTTAAATCAATATTAAAGCGCGCCGCAGCCTCAAGCAGCATGCCTGGCTTGGGCTTTCGGCAGCTGCATTCGATTTTGTAGGCCGGGTTTTCTTCAGAAAAACCTCCCTGCGGATGGTGCGGACAGTAGTAAATAGCGTCCACAAAGGCAGCTGCGTGATCGGCAAGTAGGCGTTCCATGCGTGCATGAATGCGATCTATGCCAGCTTCGTCGGTCAGATTTCGCGCCACAACGCTCTGGTTGGTGACCACCACCGCAATAAAATTGCTTTGGTTGAGCCGGTAAATTGCTTCGGCGGCCCCAGGAATGAGCTCCATCTCGTCGGGACTTTTAATTAAGTCACTGTCTACATTAATAACTCCATCGCGGTCTAGAAACACGGCGCGCTGCGGGTTGCGCAGGTTGCGGGCCTCGACCTTGCCGCTGCGCAGGGCGTCTTCGACCTGATCGCGTCGCTTGGGATTGCCCATGTCTTTAATGTACTCTGGGCTAGAGTAGGCGAACATTCGGAGTTCTTCAACCCAAACCGGGAACAAATCGCGGCCAAAATCGCTGGATATTCCTTGTGGAATATGCCGGAGCACGCTCGGTTCAAAGAGATAAAGGGCGGCATTCACTGCGTTGCGGACCTCTCGTTCTGCTGGATGGGGTTTGCCATAGACAGCTCGGATTCGCCCTGCGGCATCGGCATCGACCAAGTCGCTGTCGTAGGGATGGTCGTTGGGATGCACCAAAAGGCTGGCATCGGCTTGATTAAGACGGTGGTAGGCCTCCATGCGCCCCAGGTCAATGCTGCTCAAGGTGTCGGCATAAAAAACCCAAAAGGGCTCGTTGCCTAAATAATTACGCAGTTCCGCAAGGGCTCCAGCAGTGCCAAGAGGCTCTGATTCAACAAAATAATCAATGGAAACCCCCCATACTGAACCGTCGCCAAAGTGGCTTTGGAGCTGCTCGCCGAGGTGGCCAAGAGTGAATATAAACCTTCGCAAACCCTGGGCAGCATAGGTGCGCACCAAGTGTTCTGCAATGGGGATTCCGTCAACCGGAACCATGGGCTTTGCCAGGCCCGGGAAGGCTGGAGCAAGCCTGGTTCCCTTACCGCCTGCTAAAACGACTGCGGTAGAAACAGCAGTCATACTGCCTAAATATGTGCTTCGATCTTCGAAGCAAGAATGTTCTTTGGAACGACGCCAACCTGCTTATCGACCACTTCGCCACCCTTAAAAATAAGTAGGGTAGGAATGTTCCGGATTCCAAACTGTGCGGCGAGTTCACCCTCGCTGTCTACGTTAACCTTACCTACCGTGGCGCGCCCTTCAAAGTCAATGGCCAACTCCGAAACGATGGGCCCAACCACGCGGCATGGTCCGCACCATTCTGCCCAAAAGTCAACGAGGACTGGCTGGTCTGAGCTAAGTACGAGTTCTTTGAAGTTTGCAGCAGTGAAGTCTAGGGCCATGTTTTTAATTTATTAGTGAAGCTTAGTTATGCAAAGATACGAAGCCCAATACCCGAGCTTAGCCTAAGTTTGCCCTGAAATACGTAGATTTTATAAACCGTTTATTGGCACTAAATCCGGCATAAAATCTTGTACTCCCGGGGAGTGCGGCAACTAGCGCCGACCTATGCCTCGACATCAAGTGATTCACGCTGAGCCAGCTAGGGCATGATGCCAACAAAAAAGCCTGCATATAAAGCAGGCTTTTGTGTTTCTGGCGGTGCGGACGGGACTCGAACCCGCGACCCCCGGAGTGACAGGCCGGTATTCTCACCAACTGAACTACCGCGCCAGAAGGGCTGCAAATATACGCGGTCTAGGTAGATTTTAAAATGCTTGCCGGCCGCATTTTTTTAATCCAAATCCAGGGTAAAAACAGGGAGGGAGTGAAGCTCAAAAAGACCGCCAAATAGAGCCATAAAAAACGGCTAAAGTCCCATGATACAGGAACTTGATCCACATAGTAGGTATCGGGATTAAGGCGAATTATGCCCGTCATCTCTTGGGTGAAGAGAAGGGCAAAGGCTATTCCCGTTCCCCAAAGAGCCCCTCGAAGCATCATGGGCGCAAGCATTCCTGCCAAAGCCAGGGGAGCCTGAGACGCTGACCATCCCAGAGCGCGCAGCAGGGCTAGGGCTCGCTGCTGCTCAAGAGAAAGTATGAGTAGGGTTCCGCCCAGGTTCACGGCGCCCACAATCATTAATACTAATGCCAAAATGGTCACGTTGGCATCAAATAAATCCAGCCATTGATACAGGGCAACAAGATCATCCTTAGGTAAATAGACTTCAAGATTAAAGGGAATTTCATCACGAAGCAGCTCCACCCCAGTGGCCGTCAGCTCGGACTCGTCGATGCGCACCCAGGTCGCTTGGGCGCTGTCGGGCCATCGCTGCAGCGTGCGGATTCCGTCGAGCAGGCCTACCGCAGTTTGGGAGTCCCATTCTGCAAGTCCTGTTTCGTACAGTCCGGTTATGGTGAGGTAGCGAAGGGTAGGGGCAGTTCCGGTTTCACGGCTTGCATAAAAGGGCATCTCGTCGCCGACCTTCAGACCAAGTCGAGCGCTTAGCTTGCGGCTCAGTACTACGTCGTAGGTGCTTTGCGGGGCATCCCCGTCCACCAGAAGCTGATCCCACTGAGGATTCCATCGCTGCCAACCAAGCCATTGCAAACCCTCCATGCCCTCGGGACCCGAGGCCACACCAGCCTTCCAAGCCATTTGCATCCAGCTCGCGGAGTCTAGGTCCAATACCTGGTAGTGAGGCTGGGTTTCGTAGGGGCTGTTTTGGTCCAGGCTCCGAATTTGTGCGCTGCCATAAAACAAGCCAACCTTTTTGCGTATGGCAGACTGTAGTCCGCCCGAGAAAGACGTAGCCAGGGTAAGTGTCGCAAAGGTGCTTGCTACCACGGCGGTGGCTATTATCTTGGCCCTGCGTTGCCCATGGCTGGATGCACTCCAGCGCCTACCGAGCAGCCAAGAAAAACTCATGCGTTGGAACAGTCCCATCATTAGCAAAAGTACGAGGCTAGTCCTCGCCATGGGACTGCTTTTTGCCTCCCTCTGGCTTGAGGGTCAAAACCTGCGCCTCGGTGCCGAACGCGAACGGCTGTACATGCCAAATTTGCGGGGCAAGCGGGTAGCAGTGGTTGCGCACGCCGCTTCTTTAGCCGATTCGGAGCACAGCGTGGACCGCCTGCTTCGCCGCGGGGTGGACCTGCGTTTTGTATTTACCCCAGAGCACGGATTCAGGGGTACTGCCTCAGCGGGCGAGAAGGTGGAGTCCGCGCGAGACGAGCAAACCGGACTGCGCCTTGTTTCGCTTTATGGGGACCGCCGCAGGCCGTCTGCCGCTGACATGGACAGCATAGATGTAGTCGTCTACGACCTTCAGGACCTAAGCATCCGTTTTTATACCTACGTTTCGACCCTAATTTATGTCATGGAGGCCTGCGCAGAGTATCAAAAGACCCTCATTGTGCTTGACCGCCCGAGCCCTTTTGCAGACGTGGTCGACGGGCCCATACTCGATACCGCTCGGCACCGGAGTTTTGTTGGTTTGCACCCGGTCCCCGTGCTTTATGGACTGACCTCTGGGGAATACGCGCTTATGGCCAAGGGAGAACAGTGGGTACGCGGCGCGGATTCTTTGGATTTACTGGTGGTCCCCGTGGAACACTACCGCCGGGAGCGGATCTACCCCTCGTCGCCGCCTTCTCCCAACCTAGCTAGTCAAAATGCCATTAATTGGTACCCATCCCTATGCTTTTTTGAGGCTACCGACGTGTCGGTGGGTCGCGGAACCGATGCTCCCTTTGAGCAATACGGCGCTCCCTGGTGGGGCGATTCCAGCCATTGGTTTGATCCGGTCTCTCGCATTGGCGCTTCAGCGCCTCCGCACGAGGGCGACAGGGTACTCGGAGTAGATTTGCGCAAGGTGCCTGCGCCGTTAGGAATCGATTGGTCGCACCTCTGGGAGGCAAAGTATCGGTACGATTCCCTTCGCATAGCCGACAGTATGACGGTTTACCCGCCCTTTGCGCGGACCTTCATTAACCGACTTTCGGGGACTTCTTCGCTTATGCAGGCCCTTGATGAGGGCTGGACCGCAGGCCAATTCCAGGCCTCCTACTTTAGCGATGTGCTTCGGTTCAATCTGGCCCGTCAGCGCTACCTCCTGTATGAATCCATAACCGACTACCAACCCGGGCTAGTGATCCCGAATCTTGAGCAAGAACCTTTGCCCGCGCAACCGCCGGCGCGCAAACCATGGTGGCGCAGGATGGTTCGGTCAGCGTCCCCCAAGCCTTAAAGGCTTAGAAATCCACTATAATGCCAATGCCGGGCTGAACGATACCCTGACGGTTGTCAAGGAGTTTAGTCAAGTACTGGCTTGGATTGTCGGGGTCAACAATCGGACTTCCGGTCGCAGGATCTCGCTGCACATCAATAAATTTCGGTCCGTCGAGCTTGTAATTCAGTGCGTTTTGTACATCAAAATACAGGTCGAGGTTCCACTTTTTAAGAAACCACTTTTTATCTAGGCGCAGGTTGAGACGGTCAAACTCCCCAAAACGCATTGAGTTCAGCATGCTGTAGTCTGGCAGGCCTCTTCCAAACACATCCCAGTTTTGCCTGTTGGCGCTGCGCTCGAGGTTGAGTGGGGTATAGGGTGCGCCACCGAGGTGTTGGTACTGGCCTCCCAGTTCCCAGTTTTTGGCGAATTTCTTGCCAAAAGTGAAGGTGGCAATCATGCGGTTATCCCACGATGAGGGAATGTAGTCGCCAAAAAAGTCGGCAAATTCGCTTCGCACCAGGGTTATCGCGGCAATACCAAACATGCCTTTAAAAAGCTTTTGCTGGTAGGTAAATTCCGCACCATAGGCTCGGCCCGTGCTGGTCGGAGTAGCCAGTTGGTTGCCGATTACGCCAAAGTCCCCGCCCAATGTGGCCAGTGAGATACTGTCGCGAAGAAGCAAGGGATAGTACTGATAAGACTTGTAGAAACCCTCCACACTTGCCTTCGCATTCCAAGGTAAAAAACGGGTGCTGCCGACCACGTAGTGGTCCGCCTGAATGAACCGCAGCGAGCGGTTGTCGCCGTCGATTCCCGTGTACCCGAGAGCGGTGAAGGGCGGCAATTGAAAGTAGCGTCCGACATTGCCGTCCAGGGTCCAGTTTTCGGTGAGGTTGTAACTCAGGGCCAGTCTCGGCGAAAGCTGGTCTAGGAAGTTTCGAGTGTTTTCGTTGAATGTTCCCGCATCAGTGCGCAAACCGAGCGAAACTTTTAAACGGCCGTCCACGAACTTGCCGACGGCATTGGCAAACATGGATGCGCGGTAGTAGACATCGTCAGTATCGTAGTCCAGAATAAATCCGCCAGGAAAACGCTTGTCAAAGGTGCTAGTGTTGTACTTGAGCTGTTCGGCACCAAAACCAATGAGCCCTTCCCAGTTTTTAAACTTCCAGGGCTGCTCGACACGCAGTTTATTGGCAATTTCTTGGCTGCCGTAGTTAAGAAGCAGGTCAGAATTCACATCGTTATTGAGGTACTTCTCCGACTCGTTGTTGAGCATGAAGCGACTCAGTACTATGTTAGTTGCGCCAAACCGTCCGAAGTGCGTGTACTTGGCTCCGATGGAGTAGTTCCATTGGTTGTAGGACGGCAGGTAGTTCAAAATGTACCGCTGGTCTTCGGTTTCGTTGCGCTCGAGGTTGAGTACGCTCACGTCATAGGCACCAAGACTGAGGAAGGTAATTTGATTTTTTCGGTTGAATTTGTGCTTGATTTTAACCTGATAGTCGTTATAGGTCGGCAAGAAGGGAAGGCCAATAACCCCAAACAAGTACTGAAGGTAGCTTCGGCGAACGCTGGCGAGGTAGGTTGTCTTCTTTGACAAGGGCCCGTCAAGCGTGAGTCCAACTTCAGAGGCCCCAACCTGAAAAATCCCATTGACTTTTTCTTCGGAACCGTCCCGCAGGTTGAGCTCCATAACCGAGCTCAGGCTTCCCCCGCGCTGCACCGGGAAGGCGCTCGTATAAAAGTCTACGTCGCGAATGAAATTCACATTGATCATGCCCACCGGACCACCGCTCGCGCCTTGGGTAGCAAAGTGGTTGATGGCCGGAATCTCAATTCCATCCAAAAAGAAGATGTTCTCGTTGGGGCCGCCACCCCTGATAATTAAGTCGTTGCGGAATGCTGCTCCACCGCTGGCCACGCCCGGAAGGGATTGGATTACCTTAGAAATGTCTTGGTTCGCACCCGGATTCCGCCGAATTTCGTTAATTCCTATGCTCTGTACGCTGACGGGCGATTGGTCTACGCGCTGAAACTGAGCCTGCGCGGTGATTTCTACTTCTTCTAACTGCTGGGTTGACTCGCGCAGTCGCACCTCTAGCTCAATAGCCTTGGCACGGGTCAGAAGCACTTCAAATGCGGTGTAGGCCTGGTAGCCGATGGCTTCAATGCGCACATTGACCAGGCCTGTTGCTTGGTTTTCGATGCGGAACTTGCCATCAGAATCGGTTAGTCCCGTGGTCGTTCTGCCGTCTATGCGGACTACCGCTCCCGGTATGGGCTCGTTGGTCGCGTCGTCGACAACCGTACCGCGCAGGGTGGATTGAGCGGCGCTGCCCAAGGTGAGCATAAGTGCCAATCCAAAAAGGGCGTTGCGAAGGGAAGTTAGAGTGCTCATAGGAGGTCAAGAGGTGAAAAATAAAAAGGCAAGGATTCCATTTGACTCGGAATTCTTGCCCTTTAGGTGGTTTTAAAGGCTTACTTCAATCGCGAAATAAGCGCTTGAACGTCTGGCTCGTTGGCAAAGGGTTTCTTCATTTTTTTACCGTCGGTCAATCCTGCTTCTAATGAATTCTGCGCAGCCTTTAAAGCCTCTGACTTTTTGCCATTTTCTTCTAGGATTTGTGCAAGTAGGTAGTGGGTACTCCAGTTGTCTGACTTCATTTTAACCGCGGTTTTGGCCCAAGATTCCGCCTCGGGCATCTTGTTTTCGCGAGCGTAGCGCGCGGCATTGCGAAACACGGTCCATTCTGCCTTGGGGTCAGCGATGGCCTTGGCAAGGTTCTCTTTGGCGAGGCGTTCGGTCGGAACCTTAATTGGGAAGCGTGCCATGCGGTCGCCCCAAGAAACAATCAGGTCGGCAGAGTTCGATTGAATATTATCCCAAGCTAAAAGGAGGGATTCCGTCTTCATAGAACCAAATTCCACGGGAGCACTCACCCTTAGGGCGTCGTCCTTCTCGTTGTATTCATAGATACCCCAGCCCTCAACATTCGTACTAATGACCAGCACCCAATCTCCGTCGTTCGGGAAGAGCGACAGGCTGTAGGTTCCTGCGGGCAATGCTCCGGAGGTAAAATTCACCTCAGAACTCAGGGTCAAAAGGGTTTTGGTATTGGCTCCAAGGCGCCAGTGCTCTCCCGGGGGTACAATTTCGCTAAATATGTCGCGTCCACGGGCGCTTGGCCGACTGTAGGTCAGTTTGGCATCGGTGAGGCCAATGCGCTGTTCAAAAGTCGTTTTGGGAGACAATTGGGGAAGGTCTTGGGCCCAAAGTGCGGCACTTGACAGAACAGCAGCAATCATAATGGAATATTTCATAGGGTTAAAATTACGAATTAAACAAGACGGTCCAACGAACGGCTAACAAAAGCCGTCAGGCGTTCCCCTGTTAGCAAGCCCTGCTGAAGCAGCGCGAGATCCTTAGCTTGGAGCACCAATTGCTCCCGGTCTGCAGGCTCTTCGGCCTTCAGAATTTTGCCAGCCAAGGGATGGTTGCCGTTGACCACGACGTCGTAATGGTCCGGGAAGTCCGCCATGCCCATGAATCCGCCTCCGCCCGACGCGCTCATCTCTTTCATGCGGCGCATAAACTCTGGCATTACCACCATCATCGGCATGTCGTCGCTTGCTAGGGCCTCGATGCGGACGCTGTAGTTTTTATCGTTTATCGCGCTTTCTACGTATCCTTTGAGGCTCTCTTGCTCGGATTCCGTCAGCAGATGGCTTCGGTCTCCGTCTTTTGGAATCAGTTTGTCGAGCATGTCGCTGTCTACCCTAGCAAAGCGGACCTTCTCTTTGGCGCCCTCAATTTTCTGAATCCAGTGGCCTGCAATGGGCGAATCCAGAACCACCACGTCGTAGCCTTCTGCCTTTGCCTTTTGAATGTAGCTGTGTTGCGCCTCCGCATTGGAGGTGTAAAGCACTACGCGCTGGCCCTCTTTGTCGGTTTGTAGCGTACCGATTTTATCGAGGTACTCGTCAATCGTAGATGCCGATTCATCCACCGCGCTGCGCAGCATGTTGAACTTTAGGGCACGCTCAAAGAACTTCTCGTCGGTAACCATTCCATACTCGATTATAACGGCAATATCCTTGAGCTTTTGCTCAAAGTCACTGCGGTCGTTTTTGAGCATCTCCTCTAGTTTGTCGGCCACCTTCTTGGTAATGTGTCCGCTGATTTTTTTAACGTTGCCGTCAGCCTGCAGGTAGCTGCGCGATACATTGAGCGGAATATCCCTGGAGTCGATTACCCCGTGCAGCATCATTAAAAAGTCCGGAACGATGCCTTCGACGTTGTCGGTAACAAATACCTGAGACTGGTAGAGCTGTATTTTATTTTTATTGAGCTCCATGTTGGGCTTGATTTTAGGGAAAAACAAGATTCCGGTCAAATCAAAGGGATAATCCACATTCATGTGGATGTGGAACAAGGGCTCCTCAAACGTGTAGGGGTAGAGGGCCTTATAGAAGGCCTTGTAGTCCTCGTCGCTGAGCTCGCTTGGCTTCTTGGTCCAGGCTGGGCTGTCGGGGTTGATGACGTTAGGTACTTTTTTGGTTTCCCACTTTGCCTCTTCGCCTTCGGCTGCGACGTTGTTGCGCTCGTCCTTCTCGCCGCAAACAATGGGCACGCTCATAAACCGGGCGTACTTTTTAAGGAGCTCGTTGATTTTGAATTCCTCGAGGAACTCCTCGGAATCTCCGTCGACGTGAAGAATGATGTGGGTTCCGCGATCCTTCTTCTTCTTGCTGACCAGGTTGTACTCGGGTGAACCGTCGCAGGACCAAAATGCACCTTCTGCCTCAGGCATCTTCCAGCTTCGGCTGTGAATTTCTACCTTGGTAGAGATCATAAAGCTCGAGTAAAATCCCAAGCCAAAGTGACCAATCATAGCTCCCTTGTCGATCTTGCCTTCGTAGGTTTTGACAAACTCCGTAGCGCCCGAGAAGGCTACCTCGTTGATGTACTTGTTGATTTCTTCTGAAGACATACCGATGCCTCGGTCGCGGATGGTAATGGTCTTTTTCTTTTTATCGACCTCTACATGGATGCTCAGGTCGCCCAACTCGCCGCTGAATTCGCCCAAATTACTCAGGGTTTTTAGCTTGTTGGTCGCGTCTACGGCATTAGAAATAAGTTCCCTAAGGAATATCTCGTGATCACTGTAGAGAAACTTCTTAATAATCGGAAAGATGTTGTCAGCAGATACGTTGATTTTACCGGTGGCCATGATTTAAAATTTTTAATGCACTCCTACCGGAACAAGGTGCATGCCAAGGAGGTTATCTTAGGGTTGTGACTGACAAAATGGCAAAATCCTACTTTATTACCGTGCGTTTTTTGCAATGGCAGGGCAGGGGCAAGCAGTGGAGGGCATTCGGCTCCATGGGTTTTGCCCTGCGCGAGCCATGGAAGGCACCAGGCCTCCGCTTTGCCAAGCAGCTCGGTTCCGGGGCCGGTGAAGGTTTCTCTATTTGGCCGGACTTTAGCACCTATGCTTGGTTTGCCATATGGGATTCACCCGAAGAGGCAGAAGACTTTTTTGCCACCAGCGCCCGATGGAAGGAGTGGCGGGGTTCTGCCCAACTCGAGTGGGGATGGGACGCCCTCCCAGTTCGGGGCCACGGAAGCTGGGGCGGAATCGATTTATTTGAAGGCTCCGTGCTCGCCACGTTGGAGCCACAGGACGAGGTCGCTGTTCTAACCCGTGCGCGCATTCGTTGGAGTCAAGCCCCCCGTTTTTGGTGGAATGTTCCTGGCGCAAGCAAGCACCTTAACCGTTTGCCCGACCTTCTTTTTAGCAAGGGAGTCGGGGAACTGCCTCTGGTGGAGCAGGCCACCCTAAGCGTTTGGCGCAATGCCGAGGCCTTGGATGACTTTGCCTACCGCAGCCGGCAGCATTCTTCGATGATACGCAAAACCCGTGATTTTAAGTGGTACAGCGAAGAAATGTTCCTAAGAATGAAGGTATTGCAGCGCTGGGAGCCGAGCCCTACTTTTATTTTATGATTGGATTTCGATACCTTCTTGCCTTCCTGCTTCCGGCATCAGTTTACTTAGGGCTCCTAAGTCAGGGACCCTTATCGTTCGCCGCCTTACTTTTTGCCTTTGGCTTGGTTCCGTTTTTTGAAGGCCTCTTGCCCACGTTCGCATCCAACCTCACGGATTCCGAGCGAGCTCGGTACCTAAGTCAGTCCCACTACGACCTTTTTGTCTTGCTGCAAATTCCGCTTCATTTGGGGGCTATTGCGTTGTTTATCGCAGTTGTGCCTCAAGACCGCAGCTCTGGTGACCTTGTTTCATTGCTCGGCCACATGACCGCCTTGGGTATTTCGTGCGGAACCCTGGCTATTAACGTAGCCCATGAGCTCGGGCACCGGCCCAAAGCAGCCTACCAAAGGTTGGCACAGGGCCTTTTGGTGAGCAGCCTATACGGCCAGTTTTTTATTGACCACAACTTTGGGCACCATAAGCATGTCGCAACCCCCGAGGATTCCTCAACAGCGCGCTACGGAGAGGTTCTTTATTGGTTTTGGATTCGAAGCATTGTAGGCGTTTGGCGAACCGCTTGGCGCTTAAAACCACGATTGATGGCCGGCATGTTCGTTGCGGAGGTGCTTTATCTGGGTCTTGTTTTTGCCATAGCGCCCGAGGCCTTGCTGCCTCTGGTTTTGTCGTCCTTCTTTGGTATTCTGCTCCTGGAGACCGTGAACTACATCGAGCACTATGGCCTTACGCGGGTGAAGGTGACCGAACATCGATACGAAAACACCGAGCCCCAGCATTCCTGGAATTCCAACCACCCGCTTGGGAGGTTTATGCTCTTTGAGCTCACCCGGCATTCCGACCATCACGCCAATCCCTACCGGCCTTTTCCGCTGATGAACCACTACGACGAATCCCCCCAAATGCCTGCTGGCTACCCGGCCATGATGGTGCTCGCAGCGGTTCCGCCCCTGTGGTTTAGGGTGATGAATCCCCGTCTGAATCCAGTTACTAGTTGCTAGTTGCTAGTTAGAATGGGTTTGTGGCCCAAACACCCAGTTCGGGAATAAAGCCGCGGTCGTCCATAGCCAGTGCACTTACTATGGCGTAGGCAAGTTCTTCGGGGCGCAGCATGTTGTCTTTTTGGGCTTTTTCTTCACGGCTTTCGACGTTGAACGCCGTCGGAACGGCCGAGGGGTTGACCAGCATGACCCTAATGTTGAAGGGGCGAAGTTCCTCTCGCCAGCATTCGGTCATTCCGCGCAGGGCAAATTTTGACGCGGCATAGACGGTTCCGTTTTTGAATCCGCGAAGCCCCGCGCTCGAGGCAATATTGATGATGCTGCCTTTGTTTTGCTGCTTCATGCGTCGCCCTGCTTCGCGACCTACCAAAGCGGCGCCAAAAACATTGGTGTGGAATATTTGCTCAAAATCCGACCATGCAACCTCGTCCATAGGGCCAAAAAAACCAATGCCCGCATTGTTAACTAGCACGTCGAGTCCGCCCCAAATGGTGTCTAGCTCGGTATACATAGCCATAATGTCTGACTCAAGGCTTGCGTCGTAGGGCAGGGCAATGGCGCCAATTTCTTTGGCTACTCGCGTCAGTTTTGCCTTATCGCGACCCGAAATGGCTACGAGAGAACCGCGTTCAATCAAAAGTTTTGCTGTCGCTTTACCGATGCCCGACGAGCCGCCGGTGATTAGAATTCGTGCTTGGTTAAGTTCCATGATTTTAGATTTTTCGGTTCTTTTGTGAAGGCTCTTGATCAAATTAATGAAATCGCTCCTCGATTATTCGGCTGGATGCATCAAAAGATGCCACCGAGCTTAGTCCTAAGTAGTCGGCGCCCTCTTGAGCAGAGCGGAATCCGCGAAATGCCTTAAGGGGTGCCATGCCTATGAGTTCACTGCCTGCTGCACGCAAACCAAAGTCTGCGGCCAGGGCGTCCACGCGGTCGTAGACCTCCTTGAGCGAGAGTCGGTTGAGGTCGGTAATGTTGCAGCTTACTTGACTGCAGCCAAAAAGAGGCGCATCCCAACCAATGGAGCGAAGGCCGGGCATTCCTCCGCCACTTTGTTCTCGAATTTGTGCGGAAATTGCCTTGGCGGCCGATGCGTTGAGGCCTGACAGGTTGACGTTGTAGGCAAGCAAAAAGTCACGAGCCCCAAGGGCCATTGCGCCAAATCTTGGGTGGTAGGATCCGAAATCAAAGTCTAAGGACCTTTGGGCTAGGCCTTCGTACTGGCCCCTTCGCAGGTTGGCTAAGAGGGCGTATTCTGGGCGTGCAGCACTGAGTCCATAAAACCAGCCGCCGGCTTTAAGGGCACTAATTCGCTTTGCTACCCGACCCGCGGTCTCTATTGCCAAACTTCCGTCTTCGGGCCTAAGGGCAACTAGGGGGAGTACATCGACCGCTCCGATTCGGGGGTGCGAGCCTTCGTGCCTTCGCATGTCAATGTGCTCTGCAGCCGCAGCAATTAAGGACTCGCATCCGTCGATCATGTATTGAGCCTCTCCTGCAAAGGTTAGTACGCTGCGGTTTGCGTCGGGTCCTATGTCGCGATGCCAAAGCTGCACTCCAGGAACCTGCTCCACTGCCGCGCAGAGCGCATCGACAATTCGCAGGTCTCGTCCTTCAGAAATGTTGGCTGCGCACTGCAGCCAAGCCTTTGGGCTCAACACTACCAAGGCAGGTTGCGGGTTCCGCGCACAAAATCAAGCAGGAGCATGGCCGCTGCCTTGGAATGGCCTCCCTGGTCGTCTTCGGGCAGTAAGCCCAAGGCTAGTTCGCTGAGGTGCAGGTAGGCAACCTTCCCGGTTTGCCCGGCGCGGTAGGCGAGTTGGCGCGCCTGAGTCCAAGACCAGCCGCTCTCTGTTTGGGCGCTTGCCGGAGCCCCCGTAATGCCGTCTGCGTCTATTTCTAAGCCAAAGGGCGCATTCTGCACGTGCAGCAGCATGCGGTCCATGGCTGATTCCCAGGAGGTTTCTCCTCGGACCGCCCAACTTTCAAAGGTTTCAAAGGTCCAGCCCGGAGTGCTTCGCAGGAGTGCAAGGCTCGCTGAATTCACGGAATTCTCGCTCATTCCGAGTACTGCGTAGCGGTCTAGGTAGCCGCGATTGTGGGCGTAGCTGAATCCGTTCCCGCTGTGGCGTCCTTCAAGGGCACGTACGTCGGGATGGGGGTCCAGATTAAGGGCATTCACGGGCTGATTGAGGGCATCGTGCGCGGCCCAAAGCAGGGGCATGGAGTTGTTGTGGCCTCCTCCGATAACCAAGGGGATGTAGCCATTTTGAAACCAAGGGAAGACCGTGGCATAGACCATCTTGTCGATTTCGTCCACCGATGTTGCCTTGCGCAGGTCGAGAATTCCGCCCCAAGCGAGCAGGTTGTCTGGCACCCATTCGTTGATGGAAATATTCAGCAGGGCCGTCAGGACGCCCTCAGGTGTTTTAGCGGCTCCGGCGCGTCCGCCGTTGGTACGAATTCCTAAGTCTTCGGCAATGCCGAACAAGACAAAGGGGGCATCGCCCGGCAGGCGCAGGCAGTCTCCAATGCGAAGTTCTCCTGGGCGCGGACTGTAGCCCTTGGTCCCGGTTTTACTGGCCATAGATCAATGTTTGTGCAATGTAGTTTTCGCTGGTGAAGTACGGAATTTGCGCGTAATCAGTCATAGGCTTTGTTAAAAGTACGTGCGCTTCCATGCCGGGTTGAATTCGCCCCATTCGCTCCTGGGCACCAAGGGCATAGGCCGCATTGGCGGTGAGCGCAGCCAAGCCCTCGTCAACGCGAAGCTTCATTTGGCTGGTGGCTAAACTCCAAACCATCCGCAGGTCGCTCGAAGGCGAAGATCCGGGGTTGCAGTCCGAGGCGAGTGCAAGGGGCAGGCCTGCGTCAATCATGGCGCGGCCGGGCGCATAGGGAATATTCAAAAAAAGCGAGCAATGCGGCAGGGCTACCGGCATAGGACCAATCCCCTGGGACCAGGCGGTTTTGAGTGCGCTTAGGTCTTCGTCGCTGAGCACCTCAAGGTGGTCAACGCTGAGCGCCTTGGCCTGAATGGAGGCAGAAACACCACCAATGCTGTGGAATTGGTTGGTATGGGCTTTGAGCCGAATTCCCCTTCGGTCGGCCGCCTCGGCAAGCCGCAGAAGGTCAAACGTTCTAAAGTACCCAGCCTCGCAAAACAGGTCTACAAAATCTACTAATCCCTCGTCAGCCAAAGCCGGTAGCCATCGGTCGATCGCTTCGCCCACAAAATGATCGAGGTTTTGATCCTTGGGCAGGGCGTGCAGACCAAGAAAGGTTGCCCATAGGGGCAAGCTTTGGGCGCTTTGCGCCGCCCGAACCACGCGCAGCATCTTGCGTTCGGCCTCAAAGGTTAGGCCATAGCCGCTTTTGATCTCAGCCGCCACAGTTCCAGTCGATCGGGCCAGTTCAAGGCGCTCCAGAAGGGCGTCGAGTAGGGCAGACTCATCCATCTTCTCCAAGGCAGCCGCCGAATTTAAAATTCCGCCGCCTGCCGCAGAAATTTCTTGGTAGCTTGCCCCGTCAAGGCGCATGCGGAACTCGGCAACGCGATCTGCGGCATGAACCAGGTGGGTATGGCTATCTACGAATCCAGGTAGCATCCATTGGCCCTTAGCCGTGCGAATGTCCCAACCCGCATCACTTTCTGGGCAGTCGGTCATGCTACCTAGGGCCGCAATCTTGCCGTCCACAAGTTCTACAAAAGCATCTCTCACAATCGGTAAGTCGTTCATTTGAGGACCACAGAGTGCACCCGTCTCAAGGCCTTCTGGACTCCCGACCACGCCGGCAAGATGAGTATAGCGTATGCGCATTATGCGAAGGTACGCTTCGCGTATTTTTGAAGGATGGCTGGCAACACCTTTGGACGAATTCTGCAACTCACGACCTACGGGGAATCACACGGCCCGGCCATTGGCGGGGTGCTTGACGGTTTTCCGTCGGGAATCGCCTTAGACCTTGGCTTGATTGCCTTAGAAATGGACCGCCGCAGGCCCAGAGGCCAGGCAGGTACTCCGCGCCGTGAGGACGATTCCGTAGAGTGGCTGTCGGGTCTTCATCCTGACGCGGACTCCCAAGGCCGACGCCTAAGCCTCGGAACCCCCATCGCCTTTATGGTCCGCAACAGCAATACCAAGCCTACCGACTACGATGCGCTAACCGACGTTTTTCGCCCCGGCCATGCCGATGCAACCTATCAGGCTAAGTATGGTCTTCGCGATGTGCGGGGCGGGGGGCGAAGTTCCGCGCGAGAAACTGCTGCGCGAGTGGTTGCAGGAGCCCTTGCAAAACAGCTTCTTGGACCCTCAGTGGTTATAAGGGCAGCGGTAGAACGTGCCGCAGGAATACAGGCCATACCCCCGTCTGCATGGGATTGGGCAAACCGAGACCTAAGCCCTGTGGCTTGTCCGGACCTTATCGCCAGTGCCGCCATGGAGTCTGAGGTATCAAGACTTAGGGAGGAAGGTGATTCTGCGGGCGGAATCGTTTATCTCGAAATTCTCGGCCTGCCCCTTGGTCTAGGCGAGCCCGTCTTTGATAAACTCCACGCCACCTTGGGCCAGGGGATGCTGAGTATTAATTCGGTAAAAGGAGTTGAATTTGGCGACGGCTTCGCTGGCGCTGATTTGCGGGGAAGCGAGCACAACGATGCGCCTTCCTTGGATGGCACCGTTCAATCCAACCACGAGGGCGGCATCACCGGCGGACTCAGCAACGGGCGGCCAGTAACTCTGCGAATTGCGTTCAAGCCGGTTTCAAGCATTGCTAAAGATCAATTAGCTTATTCCTCTGACGGTCAAGTACAAAAACTTCAAATAAATGGACGCCATGACGCCTTAGTGCTGCCCCGTGCGCTGCCTATTGTCGAGGCTATGGCCGCCCTAGTTATTGCCGATGCTTTGCTTTTACAAAAAATCCATTTCAGACAATAGGTTCTATGAAACTTCATCAAAAAATACTTCTCGGAATGGGATTGGGCCTCGCCTGGGCTATCGGATCTGCCTTTGCGGGCGGAGCCCAGTTCACGGCAGATTGGATTGCTCCCTTTGGAACGCTCTTTATTAACGCCCTCAAACTTATTGCTGTGCCTCTTGTGCTCTTTAGCATTATTGACGGAGTGGGCCAGGTAGGAGATCCGCGCGTTTTAGGACGCATCGGGGGAAAAACCCTTGGGTTGTATTTCATTACAACATTAGCTGCAATTCTTATGGGGCTCTTTGTTGTGAACATGATCAAGCCAGGCCTCACTGCCTCAGACGCTCAGCGCATGGAGAACCGCAGGGGTTTTGAAGCCTGGCTGCATGCAGCAGGCAAGCCAAGCCCCGACGGACAATGGCTCACCGACGCAACGGCCGCAGAGGCGTCTACCGCGGTTGACACGCGCCTCAACGAGCAAATTGCCAGTGTGGAGTCTTCAGGCCGCGGTCCCTTGGAATGGATGCAAGAAATGGTTCCGAGCAACGTATTTGAAGCACTAAGTGCGGGAAGCATGCTTCAAATTATTGTATTCGCCATCTTTTTTGGGGTAGTCCTTGTGCTCATGCCTCGGGAGCATACCGACCGTCTTCGCCCCCTAATCGCTCAATTGTCGGGGGTCTTTATTCATATGGTCATTGTGGTGATGAAGGCCGCTCCCTTCTTTGTCTTTGCCCTCATGGCGGGTACCCTAACCCAGCTAACGGGTGATGATCCAGAGCGTTTGCCTAATTTACTCCAGACCTACGGAACCTACATGCTCACGGTGCTCTTGGGCCTCGCAGTCCTTTTGGTCACATTGTACCCCACCATTGTTTGGATGGCAACGCGCAAATACGGCTGGTCCTGGCTCAAGAGTTTTAAATTCTTTTTTCGCGGAATGCGTCCTGCCCAACTTTTGGCCTTCAGTACTTCCTCTTCGGCGGCAACCTTGCCGGTAACGCTGGAATGCGTCAACGACAATTTAAAGGTTGACGAGCAGGTAAGCCAGTTTACCCTACCCATCGGGGCTACGGTAAACATGGACGGAACCAGTCTTTATCAGGCCGTGGCGGTAATTTTCTTGGCGCAGTTTCATTTTGTGGATCTGTCTCTTGCCCAACAGGTAACTATTGTGATCACTGCCGTAGCTGCCTCGGTAGGTGCTGCGGCCATACCCTCTGCCGGACTAATTATGCTCATCATGGTTTTGGATGCTGTGGGGCTGAATCCTGCATGGATTGCCTTGATCTTCCCGGTGGACCGCATACTCGATATGTGCCGTACCGTTATCAACGTCTCTAGTGATGCGGCCGTTGCACTAAGTATTGCCGCGAGCGAAAAACAATGGCGCGGGGCAGAGTAGGCTTAGGCGTTCTTCTGGCTTGCGGATTTTGGGCAGTGAATGCTCAAAATGTTCAACTCGGTGATTGCGAGCAGTCCCCGCCTCCTTCTTCTCAGGTGCTCAAGGCAGAGGGAGCTTTGGTAAAGGGAGATCGCCCAATGGCGCAGGTTTACCTGTCGAGTTTGCGCCGCAAGGAGCCGGAGTCCATTCACGTTTGGTACCTCGATGCGGAACTTGCTCTTCTTTTGGGTGAGGATCGCGCGGCCCTCGCCTGGTATGAAAAAGTTTACTTGGCCTGCCCTGATTATCTTGATGACCTCGCCTTTCGTATTGGTGCCCTTCATGCTGGGCAGGGCAGGCGCGAAGAGGCCCAGAGGTATTGGGCCAGTTCCAATGCCGGACCCGAGGCAAATCGCTGGCTTCGTCGTTTTGCCCTAGAAGACTCCCTTCGGGCTAATCCTGTACCCTTCAAGCCAGAGCCTATTGCAGGCCTCGACAGCCCCTCAGACGAGTTTTTGGCGGTTCTAAGTCCAGACGGAAGCAAGTGGTATTTTACCCTGAGGCGCAAAGTAGTGGACCGAAGGAGCGGCCCAGCAGCCCAAACACGCATCGAAGAGCTTCTCTGCGAAGGAATTCCCAGTGCTTCAGGCATGAACGTCAGGCCCCTTGACCATCCCTTTAACGCTGGCCTCAACGAAGGCAGTCCTTCGGTCAGCGCAGACGATCAATGGATGGTCCTGACCTCCTGCGCAGGGGATGCTTCGGGCTACCGCAATTGCGACCTATTCATGGCTCACCGCGAGCATGGCGAGTGGTCCACGCTGCGCCCCATTCCAGAATTATCCCTACCCAAGTCTTGGGATTCCCAGGCCACCTTATCGGCTAATGCCGACCGCATAATTTTCTCGAGCGACCGGCCAGGCGGCAGGGGAGGGCTTGACCTGTGGTCTTCGCATAGGCTATCTGACGCAGCATGGTCAGAACCGGTAAACCTTGGTACCGAAATCAATACCGAGGGAGACGAAAAGTCACCCTTTCTGCACGCGGACGGGCAAACCCTGTTTTTTTCTTCGGACGGCCATCCGGGCATGGGTGGATTCGATGTGTTTTACGCTGATTTAGGCCTCAGCCTCAGGCCTATTAATTTAGGCTTCCCCATCAATACCGACCAGGACGAACTCGGTTTCGGTGTTCACGCCAACGAACCACTAGGGTATTTTAGCAAGCGAAGCGAGGCTACCGGCTTTGATATGCTGCGGTTTGAGCTTCCGTCCACGGCTGCAGGAAGGGAAGTCGCCTTTGTGCGCGGTACCGTTGAGGGAGACCTTCCTCAAGAGGGTCGCAGCACCCAAATTCGCATTGAGAACTTAAAATCCAAAACAAGCCAATCGGTACTTGTCGATGCCTTCAGCCGAACCTTTACCGCAGTAATCGCTCGCGAAGACCTTGCGGCATCCGTTTTGTCGCTCGATCATCCAGACCTCGGCTACACCGCCATCCGCCTCGAAGCGCATCACGATCAAGCGCCGGTGCCCGGGCTGATTGCGCGCAAAGCCATTGCTGGCGAAGAGTTTGCCCTAAGAAGTATTTTGTTCAGCAGCGCCAGCGCCCAGCTCAGCCCCGAAGACCAACTTGCCCTACCGGGTTTTGCAGGCTACCTAAAAAGCCATCCGTCTTTTAAAATTGAAATCCAAGGGCACACCGACAACGTCGGTACCGAGCGGACCAACCAGATTCTCTCCCAGCAGCGGGCACAAAGTGTTATGAATGCATTGATTCAGCTCGGGCTGGACCCAAACCGAATCAGCGCCAAGGGATACGGATCCTCGAAGCCCGTGGGTAGCAACCAAAGCAGCGAGGGACGTTCGCTTAATCGGCGAACGGCCTTCGTGATTTTACCCTAAAAAAGCCTACTATTTTATGCGGCGCTCCTTGATGCGAGCGCTCTTTCCAGTGCGGTCGCGCTGGTAGAAGATGCGTGCACGACGAACCTTACCCGTCTTGTTTACCTCAATCTTCTCTAGGTTGGGCATGTTAATCGGGAAAATCCGCTCGACGCCAATGGCGCCTGACATCTTGCGAATGGTAAAGGTTTCGGTGGTTCCGTAGCTGTTGCGCTGAATAATGTCTCCGCGAAAGAACTGCGTACGGGTTTTTTCACCTTCCACAATTTTGTAGTACACCGTGATGGTATCACCTGCCTTGAACGATGGGAAGTCTTTCTTCACCACGTAGGTGTCTTCAACGTACTTAATTAGATCCATGATCTCCTGTTTATGCAATTCAAACGGCAACGTGCTTCACTTTGAAGCAGAGGTTGGGTCTGCAAAATCCCCGTTGGCGAAATTCCTCTAGGGGCGGCAAAGTTAGTAAAAAGAACTATTAGAACAACACCTTGCAGTCGTCATACTTCGCGTTGACGCGCAATGCCGTTTCAGCCTTCTTTTTCGAAACCCATCCCTCAAGAGCTTCTTGACGCCTCACGTTCTCTACATAGTTTTTAAGTAGGGCGAGGTCAAGATCCAAATTGGCACGATGGGGCTCAATTTTGTCGCGAAGCTGAACGATTCTAAAAAACTCTTTACCCTGTGGGTCCCGCACCAGTGCAGCTTCACTAATCTCGTCAACTGCCAAATTCTGTATGGCATAAAAAACGCCTCGATCGAGCTGGTCCAGGTTGAACTTGAGGTCCATGGTATTGGGGTTCAGCATGATTCCGCCATTAAGCTTAGTCTCCTCGTCTTCAGAAAATTTCTCAGCAGCTTCTTCGAAGGTGAGTTTGCCTGAGACTACGGCAAGCCTAATGCTGTCAAGGCGATCCTGCGCTGCATCCAGGTCTTTTTGCTCAAGTTTAGGCTTGACCAGTATGTGTCGCAGGTCGAGCTCCTCGCCTCGTTTGAGCTGAAGCTGCACGATGTGGTAGCCGTACTCGGTGCGAAAGGGCTTCGAAATTTCGCCCACTTCTAAATTGTACGAAACCGCATCAAATTCCTTGACAAATTGTCCGCGTTTGATGCCCTTGTACTCTCCGCCGTTGCGATTGGACCCCGGGTCCTCAGAATACAAAATAGCCATCGTGGCAAAGCTTGAGCCGTTTAAAACTCGTGTACGAAGCTGGTCAAGTCTGGTTATTGCTTCCTCTTCGGCCTTATCGCTCACCTTGGGATTAATAATTATTTGGCCCAACTCAACCTCGGTTCCGATCAAAGGCAGGGAATCAAGGGCCATTTTGCGAATCATGTTTTCCACTTCTACGGGGGTAACTTTGACATTCTCGGTAATGGTGCCCTGCATGCGTTGTGCGGTGAGCTGGTTCTTCATCAGGGGCCGCATTTCTTCTTTGATTTCAAGGATGGACTTCTTGTAGTACTCGGCAAGCTTGCGCTCGCTCCCAATTTGGGCTACAAGCTGCTCCAGTCTCCTGGATATGTTGTCGTCAATCTCACTTTCTTCGACAATTACCGAATCAATGGCCGCATGGTGAATCAAGAGCTTCTCGAGAATCAGCTCCTGAAGAATTTCGCATTCGCTTCGATCCTGACCCTCGCGCTTAAGGGTTTCGCGCATTATGAGTACGTCAGACTGAAGAATGATCTCATTGCCGACCACGGCAACCACGCCGTCTGCTAACAGGGGTTGTGCAAGAACCTCTGCCAAGGAGCATGCGAAGATGGCTGCAGCAAAAACTAGGGGACGTAATGGGGTGGTCATGGCTAAAAAACTAGGAGGTAACAGAAATTCAAGCGCTTACCTGCGCATTTCGTGCCAAAAGTTCTCGCGCTAGGTTGAGGTAGTTCTCGGCGCCAGTCGAGGCGGCATCGTAAACCATAATAGGTTCTCCAAAAGAGGGAGCCTCACTCAGCCGCACGTTGCGGGCAATAATGGTACTAAATACGAGCTGCTGAAAGTGCTGTCGAACCTCCTCGACCACTTGGTTGCTCAGGCGCAACCGGGAGTCGTGCATGGTAAGAAGAATTCCTTCGATCTGTAAATCAGGATTCTGTAAATTTTGAACCGAGCGTACCGTGTTGAGCAATTTGCCCAGTCCCTCCAGAGCGAAGTACTCGCATTGAATGGGTATAAGCACCGAGTCGGAGGCGGTTAAGGCGTTTAGCGTCACCAAACCCAGGGAGGGAGCACAATCAATAATGATGTAATCAAAGTCGTCTTTGACTTCGGCTAAGGCAGATTGAAGCATGTATTCCCTGCGCACCTTGTCAACCAACTCGAGTTCTGCTGCTACGAGGTCCATGTGGGCCGGCATCAGCATCATGTTGGGATTGCGGCAGACCAGAGTAGCATCATAGGGCTTTATTGCATGTTCCAGGACTTGGTAGGTTCCCATTCTCGGTGCAGAGGGGTCAAAACCCAGGGCAGAGGTTGCGTTGGCTTGAGGGTCTGCGTCGATGAGAAGCACTCGCTGCTCCAGTATCCCAAGCGCACTCGCTAGATTTACGGCCGTAGTAGTTTTGCCGACTCCGCCTTTTTGGTTTGCTACTGCTATGATTTTACCCACGGATGCGAAGGTAATACGACCCGGCGAACCACTTGAGGCATGTGCAAAACTTAATGCGAGAGACCTGAACTCCGCCAGGCCTACTTGGCCTCTTCACCTTCTCTGGCAGCGGAACCAATGCTGCGGCGAACTACCCCACAGTTTAGCATTTCATCCCCAAAGTAGGGATTCATCACCTCGCGCTCGCGACTGACCCAAGTAGCCCCCTCGTAGTCGAAGGCCATGGGGCAAAACTGTAAATAAAGGGAGTCGCTCAATGCCGCAGATTCCAGAGACACCAAATAGGCCTGGGTGAGTGAATGAAAGGCTAACCTTTGGGCCTCTAAATCCGCCGAAGCGGCAATTTGACGAACCGAAGAGAGCAATTGATCCCCAGGGCTTGCAATGGACCAAAGCGAATCAAGCTGCCTTGCAGCGGCCTGAGCTTCCTGGGCATTCGACGAAACCAAGGCATCCTTAATGCGCAGGTACTGATCCAGCGGTACCTCGACGTAGTCGTCCTTTAGGTAGTTGCCGGAGCTCTGGGGGGCCGAGGCCTCTTCAGTCTCGGGAGAATCCCCCGAACCACAAGCCATGAGCAAAAAGGTCATAGCCGCAATAAAAGTGACTCGAAGGAACGAACTGATCATTGCGTAGGGCGATTATTTGCGCGCATCGCGCATTGGATTGCTCCTCCAGCGGTCTGCTCCGCTCGGCGCGGGCAAGGCCTCCAAATGCAGGTCGGAATCCAATCCCCAAGAGTTGTTGAATAAGTCGATGTCGGCCAGTTCTTTGAATGGATCTAGCTCAATAGAAACCGCCTTCTTGGGCAAATAAATAGTTTTGGTGAATTCCTGCTCTGACAAAATCCAAACCTCTGCAGGCCAGCGCTCCACATGAGAGGTTCCGTCTCCAAAAGTGTAGCGCACGATGACGGGCATAATGAGTCCGCCCACATTTTTAATGGTTACTTCGTGAAGAAAGCCCTGCGGGCCAGCCTTTAAACCTTCTAATCGCTTGGCATCTGCCTTGGTGACGGCATATCGATTGTATTCGCTCGTGTAAAAATCTCGGTAGGCAGAGTCCTTGTCTACCTTGGTGGGTCGGTTGCTGATCGCGTTGCGCTGGTTCCCAATGAAACCCTCGTATTCCGCCTCTTTCTTGGTTCTGCGTTGGGATTCCAGTTCCTCGGGGTCTAGCGTAGGAGTTGCGGCAATGCGCACCTTGCCTAGCTCTTGGTCAACCGCCTCGGTGGTATAGAACCAACCGCGCCAAAACCAATCCAGGTCTACACCGCTTGCATCTTCCATGCTGCGAAAGAAGTCCGCAGGAGCGGGAGACTTGAAGGCCCAACGGCTGCAGTAGGACTTGAATGCATGGTCAAATAACTCGCGTCCCATCACGGTTTCGCGCAAAATATTGAGTGCGGTGGCAGGCTTTCCGTAGGCGTTATTGCCAAACTGCATGATGCTCTCGGAATTGGTCATGATGGGAACCTGATTGAGGGCCGGCGACCTCATGTAGTCTACAATATTGTAGGCAGGTCCGCGGCGAGAAGGGTAGTTGACGTCCCACTCTTGCTCGGTAAGTTGCTGCACGAAGCTGTTAAGACCTTCGTCCATCCAAGTCCATTGTCGCTCGTCGCTGTTAATAATCATGGGGAAGTAGTTGTGGCCAACCTCATGGATGATTACGCTTATCATTCCGTGCTTGGTTCCCTCGGAGTAGGTTCCGTCCGCGTCGGGCCTGCCTCCGTTGAAGCAGATCATCGGGTATTCCATGCCTATGTCTGCGGTGTGCACTGAGATGGCCCGCTCGTAGGGGTAGTCAATAGTAAACTTAGAATAGGTATCAATGGTCTGGGCTACGGCACGCGTTGAGAACTGCTCCCAAAGCGGGTTGCCTTCTTTGGGGTAAAACGATTCCGCCAGGGTAGTTTGGTTGCCCACCTTGACGGCCATGGCATCCCAAATAAACTTTCGGCTGTTGGCGAAGGCGAAGTCACGCACGTTTTTGGCGCTGAATTCCCAAGTTTTGGTTCCGCTCGCCTTCGTTTTCTCGCGCTCCCGAGCCTCGGCCTCCGTGGCAATGATCACAGGCTTAGAGAAGCTTCTGCGCGCCTCGGCAAGCCGCTGCCGGTGGGTTGCGCTGAGAACACTCGACTCATTGATTAGGGTTCCGGTGGCGGCAACCAGGTGGTCGCTCGGGACGGTAATGGCTACTTTATAGTCTCCAAAAGGCAGGGTAAACTCGCCCTGGCCCAGAAACTGCTTGTGCTGCCAGCCCACGTTGTCGCCATAAACAGCCATGCGAGGAAAAAACTGAGCTATGGTATAGAGCGTATTGTCTTCTTCCTTGAAATGCTCATAGCCGCTGCGTCCGCCGACCTTCATGCGGTCGTTAATCAGGTAGTTCCAGGCAATATAAAATCGGACGCTTTGACCAGGGGCTAGGGCAGTGGGCAGGTCCACACGCATCATGGTATTGTTGATGACGTAGGGCAAATTGCTGTTGCTCGCCGACTTGACCTCGGTTATGTTGAACCCACCCTGGTAGACGTCAATGTACTCATCCTGAATTTTTTCGGGCGTAATCGAGGCAGGGATGCTGCCTTTTTTGCTCTGGTCCGTCATAGAGCCAGGCTTCATCATGTTCTGGTCCAGCTGCACCCAGAGGTAGGCCAAGGCGTCAGGACTGTTGTTGCGGTAGGTAATCCATTCCGTGCCGGTAAGCACGTGGGTCTTCTCGTTGAGGTTCAGCTTGATGTCGTAGTCTGCGCGGTTTTGGTAGTAGGCGTGACCGGGAGCCCCTGCAGCGTTTCGGTAGCTGTTGGGTGTGGGCAGTTCTTGCTCGAGCTGTCGGAACTTGCTGTGCGACAGTCGGTCTGCGGGAACGTGCTGGGCAAAAGATGCGGCAGAAAAAGCCAGTGCGGCCAGGGTCCAAGATTGATTCATCTTCATAGTTCTAAATAAAATTGAGATGCCAAATGTAGCGAAACTCCGAGGCAGATTGCTCCTAAGGCCAAGGCGAAATCCTTGGGATTGAATCCCCGCACCGAAGCCATCCATTTTAGGCTAAAAACGGCCGCAACAACCAGCAATTGTCCGCCCTCAATGCCCAGGGCGAACCAGCCCCAGCTCGCCCAAAGGCCCTCTGAACTCGTGGGCAGCAGCGGGGCTAGGTCCTTGGCAAAGGCAAGACCGTGCACCAAGCCAAAGCAGAGGGCAAGAAGGAGTTCTGCGCCAAACCACCTGCCTCGACTTGTTTTTGGTGCGCCTTTGAACCAAACGACTCTGCCGGCGGTAAAAACCAAGGTAGCTAGGACCATTCCCTCGATCAAGGCCGAATTCAGGGAAAGGGCAAGGGCAATTTGAACAGCCATGGCTAGGCTGTGTCCGAGCGTGAAGGAGCTCAGGGCCAAAAACCACATTTTAACGTCTTTTACCGAAAAGGGAGCCATTATCGCGGCGACAAAAAGCAGGTGGTCCCAAGCTCCTGCGTCGATAATGTGAAAAAAACCGAGTTGGGTAAAAAGTGGAAGGGTCATTGCTTATTTGTTAACGTAACAACCGGGCTAGCCCGTGAACTCAGGGCGTCGATTCGACCCTTTGGGCTGCGAACGAAGTACACGTTTTGCTGGTCCTGAAAAAACTCGTGCAGAATTTGGTCGCTCACCACCAAAGGCAATCCTCCATCGACGTGAAATTGAAATTCCACGGTATTGGGCTGGTAGCGGTATTGGTCGAAATGCAGTGGGACCGGTCTTTTACCGCGATTCACTTTAAGTGTTTCAATCAGGTAGCGCTCGGCCATGGCCCGGCCCTCGGGGCTTTCTAGGCGGACTTTTCCCGATTTATTGCGGGCGTTGATGGCATCTTCTAAGTCGTCGGTAAAAATTCGAAGGGTCCAATCGATTCGCTTAGGGCCCACCCTCAGCTCGTGCGAAGCGAGGTGCATAGGATGGTCCGCGCTCGACAGTACAAGCAAAAAAGCAGAAAGAATTAATGGCCTAAAGAAGGTTCGCATAGAAGAGCAAACCTAATGATTTCTTAGGTTTGCCCTATGGCCTATCCCTATCAAATTAGAACCATGCAGCAATACCAGCGAGCAAGGCAGGATTCTCTGGCCGATCCCGAAGCTTTTTGGGCAGATCTTGCAAAGCATTTCACCTGGATGCGCCCTTGGGACAGGGTTTTGGATTGGAATTTTAACGAACCCTCGGTGCGCTGGTTTGACGGAGCCCAGCTCAACATTACCGAGAACTGCCTCGACCGCCACCTCGCCGCCAGTGCGGGCAAACCTGCCCTAATTTTTGAACCCAACGATCCTAATGACGAGCCCCAAGTGCTGAGCTACGGCGAACTGCATTTTAGGGTTGTGCAGTTTGCCCGGGTACTCAAGAACAACGGGGTGCAGAAGGGCGACCGCGTCTGCCTCTACATGGGCATGATTCCCGAGCTCGCCATTGCCCTGCTAGCCTGCGCTCGCATCGGGGCCGTGCATTCGGTTGTTTTTGCGGGATTTAGCGCCCAGTCTTTGGCCGACCGCATCAACGATGCTCAAGCAAAGGTGGTCATCACCTGCGACGGCGCAAACCGCGGGGCTAAAGTGATTCCGCTCAAGTCGGTAGTCGACCAAGCGGCAGAAGGCTGCACTTCGCTGCGGACCATTTTGGTGGTAGCTCACTGCCAAATCCCGGTCGATATGGTTCAGGGCCGGGACCTTTGGCTGCATGACGAGATCGACCGCGTCCAGGCCATGGGCAACCCAGAGGTCGAGCCTGAGGTTATGGAGGCCGAGGATTTGCTCTTCATTCTCTACACCAGCGGATCCACCGGCCAGCCCAAGGGAGTGGTGCATACCTGCGCCGGCTACATGGTTTGGGCGGCCTACACCTTTGTAAATGCCTTTCAGTACCAACAGGGGCAGGTTCACTTTTGCACCGCCGACCTCGGATGGATTACCGGCCACAGCTACCTTTTGTACGGACCGCTGCTCGCGGGCGGAACTACCGTGATGTTTGAAGGAGTCCCTACATGGCCCGATGCGGGACGCTTTTGGGACATCGTCGACCGCCACCAGGTGAACATACTGTACACGGCTCCGACCGCCATTCGCAGCTTGATGGGATTTGGTCTGGATCCGCTCAATGGTAAGCTCTTGGACAGCCTCAAGGTGCTCGGAACCGTCGGTGAACCCATCAACGAAGAGGCCTGGACCTGGTACCACAGCCACATCGGCAAGGGCGAGAGTCCGATTGTTGACACCTGGTGGCAGACCGAAACAGGGGGTATTATGATCACCAACCTCGCGGGCGTGACCCCGGCCAAGCCTACGTTTGCCACCCTTCCCATGCCGGGTATTGACCCCGTGCTGGTCGACGAGCATGGTTCTGAAATTCACGGCAATGGGGTGAGCGGAAATTTGTGCATTCGCGCGCCTTGGCCGGGAATGCTCCGCACTACCTATGGCGACCACGAGCGATGCCGCCAGACCTACTTCAGTGCATACCCAGGCCTTTATTTTACAGGTGACGGTTGCCTTCGCGACGAAGACGGCCACTACCGCATCACGGGTCGCGTCGATGATGTGCTCAACGTGAGCGGACACCGCATCGGAACTGCCGAAGTCGAAAACGCCCTCAGCATGCACGCCGGAGTGGTGGAGTCGGCGGTAGTTGGTTTTCCGCACGGAATCAAGGGGCAAGGGATCTACGCCTACGTAGTCTACCAGGGCGACCACGAAGACGAAAACCGCACGCGCCAAGCCATTGCAGCAACCGTGAGTCGGATTATTGGTCCGATCGCCAAGCCGGACCAGATTCAGTTTGTCAGTGGCCTGCCCAAAACGAGATCGGGTAAAATCATGCGTCGAATTCTTCGCAAAATTGCAGAAGGCGACCTGTCAAACTTTGGCGATACGACGACGCTGCTCGACCCCTCGGTGGTGGATGAAATCGCTTCGGGCCGAGTTATCTGACTGTTAATCAGAAACCAGTAGCAAGTAGCCAGGAACCAGTAACTACACGAGCATCCACGCCGCCATAGCCGCCATGCTTAAATCCTCCAAGATGGTGACGGTGCTCATCGGTAGGTTGAACACGGTTCCGAGGCAAGCGCAGCGAATGGACTTCTTTTGAAGGTTGCTCTGAATCACGCCGCCCGCACCGACGAGCATCAGCACGAGGGTGATCCAGTTGGTAGCAGTCGGAACAAGGTCCGCGGCGTAGGCCAGTCCGAGACCGAGCTCGACAAAAGGATAGGCAAGGCCCCAGGCTGGAACGACCTTTGCAATCCAATCGTACATGCGGTACGAGTCCGCAAATGACTTAATGTCAAGGAGTTTGAAGTAGCTAAAGCTCAAAAAGAATCCCGCCATAAACCAGCGCATCCAGCTGTGGGCGGAGAGCGATTCGCCGAGCGATACTGCAGGCACCAGCGCCAGCAGGGCGACCAAGGTGAACAAGGGGCGGTAGGTGGCCCAAAAACTGCGAGGCTCAGGTTCTGCAGCGGGAGTAGATGGGTTTGCTACAGCGATTGTTTGTGCGGTGTAGGCTCCCGCAGAAGCCACGATTTGGGAGATGCTGGCATCACTCAGCGAGGCTTCGGCACGTACTTCCATCTGGCCCGCGGCCAAATCGACGGTCACGGTGCGCACGGACGGGTTGGCCTTCACGGCTTCGGTGATGCGCGCCACGCAGCTTCCGCAGTGCATGCCTTGGATCTCAAAAATTCGGGGGTCGTTCATACCCCTTAAGTTACGATTGCTTCCAGGTGCAGAGGCGGTGACCTGCCTCACGCAACGTGGCATCCTCTTTGGCAAAGCAAAGCCTCAGCATTCGCTGCTCTCTGGGCGGAACCCTATAGAACGGGCTCAGCGGAACAGTGGCTAGGCCTGCCTCCCGGGTGAGCTGTTCGGCGAATTCACGATCCGCTAGTTCACTTACTGCGGAGTAGTCCACCAAGAGAAAGTAGCTCCCCGCGCTGTGAAGCGTTCGAAATCCACTCTCTTCCAGCGATGCGGCGAGCAGGTCGCGCTTCGCTTGAAAAAAATCCGCGAGGTGGTTGGGGTAGTCGGGGCTCGACGCGAGAAAGTCGGCCACGGCATGCTGGGCGGGCGTTGACGCCGAGAACGCGATGAACTGGTAGGCCGTTCTAAGGCGCAGGCTGAGGTTCTCGGGGGCCAAGACTACACCGAGCTTCCAGCCGGTTACGTGGTAGGTTTTTCCGAAGCTCAGCGCACGAAGGCTCCGGTGCCGCAAACTCGGGTTATGGTGGGGGCTGGCCAAGGAAGCACTGTCAAACACCATGGTTTCGTAGACTTCGTCGCTCAAAACCAATGCATTTTCAGGAATGCGAGCTGCAAGCTCCGCCCAGTCTTGGTGGGTCCAGACCATTCCCGTCGGATTGTGCGGGGTGTTCACCACGATCATTTTGGTGCGCGGAGTCACCGCGGCGGCAAGCGCATCCCAATGGACGCTGACCCGCTCTGCGGCAATTTCGAGCGGAACCGCTACGGGTACCGCACCCGACATTACCACCGCGGGATGGTAGGAATCGTAGGC
>JABMNC010000055.1 GCA_013205365.1 Cryomorphaceae bacterium
AAGGACCATCTCGACCAAGTGCATCACCCCATCAGGGGTGGCTTGTTCGTCGCCATGTAGGGCGCCCTGAACCCAAATGCGCACTGGATTTGCCCCAGGATCTGACCCGTTAATTCTGAAGCCCCCCATGATTCGGCCTCGCGGAGTGGTACCCAATTTGACCCGTTGCACGGAGGCGTTAGGGAACCGAGTTGACACTTGGTTAAACCACTGCGTTACCTCTTCTTCTGATGAAAAACCCTTGGACTTTTGAAACGCCGGAGTCGAAATATCGACTGTAGGGTCCGGAAAAAACACCGCACCGAAGCCTCCGTCGGGCCCCGAAGAAGTCCCCGAAACCGCCAGCAAGCCGAGCGCAAGAATCCCCCACCTCATAGCATGAACGTGGTGCACCAGCGGACCGTCCACTCGGGTGCGGTTAACAATGAATTCTCGTGGTTGCGGGCGTCGGGGCCCACAGCGTTCCACGTTGCAGACAGCTGGTGCTTAAAACCGTACCACCTTGATGCATAGCGCGTTAATCCTATTGTGTAGTACTGTGGACGGTCGTAAAAAGCTCCGTTGCGCAAAAACGAAAAATCCGCGGGATTGAGCTGCGTCGCCCGCACATCCACCGACCAGTTCGAAGGCAGCACGTAGCCGGCCTGCACATTGAATCCACTTCCAGTCATCATTCGGTTGCGCACATAGGCCGAAACATCGTTCACCCCATCGATTTCAAAGGTTGAAGCCACCGACCCGTCGTTGCGGACTCGGTAGGCAATACCCTCAGGAACGTAGGCTTGCGCCTGAATCCACTCCGCAAGGAGGGAGAATCCGCGGTACTTCAGCATTCCGTCCACCCCAACTTGGGCATAGTTGGGCAGCAAGGGGTCGAGGTTGGCGTCCAGGTATAGAATGGTACCCTGCTCGCGGCCACGGCGGCTGCTCATGCCTTGGTTGAAGTTGGCGTAGGCTCCAAGGATGAGTTTGGGGCTGCGCTCGCGGACTAAATCCGCCTGGCGAAACTGTCCAAATCGCGTAAATAACCCGTTCGGAACCCAATCCAAGCGCGCCGCGTACTTCAAACCACCGTAGTCGCGGCCGAACGGGTTGGCTCCGTCGCCCGTGGTAATCGCCAAGGCCGGCCTCAGAAACTGCTTGCCGGTGAGGCGCAGGCGTCCGTCGTAAAAAATGCCCATTTCGGCAATGGTCGCAAATGCTGAGGAGACGCGGCTGCGTTCCACGAGCTGCAGGGTTCCGGAATTCATTTGCATTTCACGCGGACCCGCGGGGTTGCCGCGCTGCCCCAAGGTGATGCGGTGTTGCGGCGTGAGTCGGTAGCCCACAAAGGACTGAAATAGCATAATTCCCTGGGCGTCATCGAGTTCTGACGTTCCTGATAGGTCGAGCGTCAGCCGGTAGTAAAAGCGGCTGTCGCGGTGGTCGCCTGCAAAACGCACTCGGGCGCGGCGCAACCGGGTCCGTACCGTGGCATCCGAAAACACCTCCGAAGGGGCGTACTTCCATTCCAAGTGCGGCTGAACCAGCGCGGTAATTTCGCCCGTGAATGGGCCTGACTTGTAGCTCCAGCCCTCACCCAACTGGTAGTTCTGGACGGTTGAGGACATGTCGTCTTCCCAATCCTGGGCCCAGGCGGCGAGCGGAACCGCCAAGGCGGCCATTAAAGTGCAAATGCGCATATGCTCTGGTTTTGGTAGTTCCACGAACCGCGAGCCATCACAGCTCCGAGGTTCCATTCCGCGTCAAAGAGGCAGAAATCCGCATCTGCGCCCACTTCGATGCGCCCTTTGTGGCTGAGTCCGAGGTTGCGCGCGGGGCTGCTGGTCACCGGCTTAAGGGCCACATCAGGCTTCACGCTGCCCTCGCGAACTAAGGACTGAAACGCGTGCAAATTTGCCGCAATCGGGGCCGGCCGGGTGCCTATGACCTGTCCAGAGTCGTCCTTGCGGTCAAGACCCGCGTGTCCGTCGGTCGAGAACGTGATGAGGTCAGGGTTCACCCCCGCTTCGAGGGCGCGCAGCGCCGCCCAATGCGGTTCGGTGTACTTCGATGCTCCGGTGGTGATGTCAATGCTACCACCCCGCAGCGCAAATTCGATGGCTTGCGTAAAGAGCGACTCCGTGCGCGCCACATGGGTAGGTGAAAGGTGCTTGATCGGCGCTTCAAAGTGGTCAAGCATTTCAAACAGCACATCCATTTGCGAAGCGGCTCCGCCCAAGTGAACATGCAGAATGCCCTTTTTGCCGGACACCATTCCGCCAACCACGACCTCACGCACACGGCGCATCAGTTCGGTAGCGGTCGGATAACTTGAACGAATGTCGCTGATTGCAATTTTGCAGCCCAGTACGGGCTGAATAAAGACCATGTCGCCTTGAATGCTCCCGGTAATGTACTTGGGGTCCATCCCGTAGTAGCCGGTGAACATGTGGGCCGTCATCCCTTGCTCGTTCAGGCCCTGCACCTTGGCGTAGAGTGCTTCAATGGAACGGGTTGCCCCGTCGGTTCCGAGCAAACCTACCACCGTGGTGCTGCCCACCGCCATGAACTCGTCCATCGAAATTTCGCCGGTGAGCGAAGAGAAACCGCGCTTGCCCCCGGCGCCCGCCACGTGCACATGCTGGTCGATCAAGCCCGGAGTCAGAACGGCGCCCTGAAGGTCGACGGTCCGAAGGCCAGGAAGCCGCACATCCAAATTCGGCCCCATCGCGGCCACGCGGCCGCCCGCCACCAAAATGTCAACGATGCCCAATGGTTCCGGGCTCCAGATTTGGGCGTTTTGAATGAGGTACATAGCTAGTTAGGCGAAAAGTTGAAGGATAATCATCAATAAAAGGCTTCCGAGCACTGGAATAGCGTTGCGCTTCGCCAGCTCCATGGGGCTCACCTTGGCGAGGGCCGCCACCGCGAGCAGCACGCCTGAAATGGGCGAAACCGTACGACCCATTGAGGCCGCCAAATTCATCGGCAGCAGAATGCGCACCGAATTCAACCCGAAGCGGGCAGCCACATCGGGAATAAGCGGCGAAAACGAGAAAAAGGCCGCGTTTCCGGACCCCATGAGAATCGAGGCCAGAAAAATCAGCACGACAAACGCGACGATCACCAAGGCCTCACTCGCGCCAAACGAATGAATCGCCTCAAGCATCGCATCCATAAAACCGAGGGCAATTAAGCCGTCGGCAAACACTTCCGAAACGAGTACAAGCGTCACAACGGACGTAAAAATGCTTCCCATCCCATTCCAAAACACAGAAATGGAATTCACGGCGTCGCGTAGGTTCCCCGTAGAAAGGGTGTGCAGCAGCCACGCAACCCCAAACGACATAAACATGGAGGCCGTGGTCGACAGCGTAAACTGCGGCCCCCATACCTCCGTGGCGACGTAGCTCGCGACCATCATCAAGATCGGCAGCACCGGAACCACCGCATAAATCATCGGCTTCACTGCCTTCACTTCGGATTCCGTCACGTGCTCGACGGGCGGAACCGCGTCTGCGCCGCGGTCAAAAATCCAATTGCTCAGCCCGTAGAGCACCGCAATCGCCACCATCAGCGGGAGCGCCAGGAGCATCTGGTGCACCACCACATAGTCAACCACGGGAATTCCGGCGGCCTGAGCGGCCGCAGCCGTAAGCGCAGACGCGGGACCAATTCCGAATGCCGTCGTACCCGTAATCACCGATGCAGCCGTCACCGGACGCACGCCCAATCGCAGCATCACCGGGTAGGCAGAGGCCATCAGAAGTACGGCCAAACCCGCGGCCGAGGTTACGCACACAAAAATCAACTGGCCGAGCGGAATCAGTGCAAGCACCAGCACATTAGGCGGCAACTTCAAGCGCTCCAGGGTGCGCATGGCTCGAACGACTAAGGACTCCGAAGCCCCGATATGGTCGGCATAGGCCACAAAACCTCCGATGCTCATGATCATTAAGCCCACACCGCTAAGGCTCGACGCAAAGGAATCAACAATGGCCGAAAGCAGCGGAATCCCTTCGCGCAACGCGGCACTCTGGGGAGTACCCAGCGCCAAGGCGGCCAGCATCAGCAGAACCGCGGCCACAAAAAGCACCGATTGCGCATGCCACTGGTGGTACAGCGACCACGCCGTGAGCGAAACGAGTATAATTAGAACCAGCAGGGCCATGGGTCCGTATTAGAAAGGGCTACCGTCGAGGCGGGTTCCGGGCGAAAAAAGCAGGGTCCCGCTGCCCACAGTGCTGTGCTGCACAAACTCCCCGGTGATGTCTGGGCTGCGCGTGAACGACTCGTTGGGATTGTCTGAATAAGGCGTCACGTCAAACGTAATCATCACGGAATCTTGTGTGTCGGTAATCGTCAGCACGTCCCCGGCGTTGTTAAGGTTTATGGCTCCGGTCGTCGTAGTCTGCACCAGGGCACCACCAAATGACCCCGAAGGGGTTCCGCCACCAAAAAGCACCAAGGCCGTACCGCTCGGAATCACCGACCCTGCTGGAAACACGTGCCGTGGCATAGCCGAACTCAAAGCACTGGCGTCGTAGACCTTCCAGCCACTCACGTCCAGGGGCTGACTGCCCGTATTGAGTAATTCGATGAACTCATCCTCGTCTTGCACATACACACCGTCTCCGTTGGCATCACCCAATAGGGCTGAATTCGAGGGGTCGTAGAGCACTTCATTGAGCACAATCGAGGGACCGGCCTGGTCGTCGTCGTCAATGGTGAACGACGCAACACTATTGATATCTGCGATGGCATTAACTGGGTTGCTTATGCGCACCTCCACGAATTCGCTGCCCTCGACTTCGCTGTCGTCGATTGCCGTTACGGTTACTGAGGCGGTGAGGCTTCCGGCCGGAATCAGCACCGTCGTCGCCGAAACGCTGTAGTCGTCGGCCGAGGCCGTCCCGCTAAAGTCCAACTGGACCTGTACCTCGCTTGTCGAGACCGCGTCGAGGGTGACCACGAGGTTGAGGGTTCCGCCGTTCTCAGGCATCACCGTGGCGGACGCTTGGATTTGGGCCTGCGGAATCAGGTCCACATCGTTGGTCGAACAGGACCAAACTCCGAGCAGGGCTAGGGGTAAGAGGTTTCGGACGGTAAGGAGCATAGCATAAAGGGATTGAATGGTAAAAATCCAATCGTTTAGCCGTCAAAAACAGGCCAATTCAAACTAATTTAACAGTCCAATAACCGACGGCATGAACCTACCCACTATTACGCGCGCATTTGGTGACCGCAGTGAACTTGGACTCGCCAAGAACCAGAAGTTCAGCGTCCTTTTGCACGTGCTCGTCGAGCTTATCGACTCGGGTATGCTACCTAAGGACAGCGACTTGCCCCCTACGCGCACCATGAGCCAGGCCTTAGGCCTTTCGAGGGCCACCGTCGCCAAGGCCTATGAGCACTTGCTCTTTTTGGGCAAAGCCCAGAGCCTTCAAGGGTCACGGGTTTGGGTTGCGCCGATCCATTATCCAAGCGGAGAATCTCAGTCCGCACCGCTCATGGCCAAGGAGCCGAACCTATCTGACCTCGGACGTGCCTTCTTGGCCCAAAGTCCCAAAGTCCGCTCAACGGAATCCAGCGTGCACCCGCTCCAGCCCGGGGTTCCGCCACTGGACCTTTTTCCGGTCAACCAATGGCGCAGTTTGACCAACGACTACTGGCGCAATGTGCGCCTCTCGGGCCTCACCTATTCGAGTACCGCGGGCCAGCAGGTCCTTAAGCAAACCCTTGCGCAGCTCTTGTTTAGTGAGCGCGGAATTCGCTGCGAACCCGACCAAATCGCCGTCGTTTCTGGATCCGTTCAGTCCCTCTTTTTGGTCGGAAGCCTCTTGCTCAATCCCGGCGATTCCGTCGCGCTGGAGAATCCCACGTTTCCGAACGTGCACCGCATCTTTAGCGGGCTTCGGGCACACAAAATTGAGCTCAAATCTGAGCTAGGCGAGCCTTTGGGCGCGGCGCGACTTGCCCACGTCGCCACAAGTGAAGCCTACCCCGTGGGCCCCGCGCTTGGACTTGAACGTCGAGGGGAACTTGCCGACCAACTCGCCGCTCAAGGCGGGTACTTGATTGAAAACGACTACGAGCACTCCGTGGGCCAGCCCTCTTCCAATAGCTTACTCGCCCACCACGACTACCGCAGCAATATCATTTACTTGAGCACCTTCAACCGAGTGCTCCACCCCTCAATTCGCATTGGATTCATGGTGCTTCCGCACGAGCTTGTGCGCCCCATGCATGCGCTCATGGGCCAATCACACCGCTTTGTGTCGACCAGCGCGCAGACCGTGCTTCACGAATTCATACAAGCTGGCCATTGGCAGCAGCACACCAAACACCTTCAGCGTGCGATCTCGTCGAGAAAAGCAGCTCTGCATGAGGCGGTTCGGCTCCATTTCCCCTCTGATTGGGTGCTCCAATCCGCCCATGGGGCGCAGCACGCTTGCCTGATTTCTCCTGGCGGAACCTCGATACCCGATCGCCTCCGCGCCCGATTCAACCAGCAGGGCATTCACCCCCACTTTCTAGAGGACCACTACTGGACGGGCAGCCCCCAATACGGTCTCGTGCTGGGAACCGGCAGCGTGCACGAATCCCAAATGAACCACTGGGTCAGTGTGCTATCGGAGCAACTGCCTCCAAAAACGGCAACCAAACTGGACTACAAAAAATAAGTAAATTGGACTGTAACCAAAGCCCTCAAGGCCGCCAACTTAGCACCATGCTCCACCGATTCGTCGTGCTCTTAGGTTTTTCCGCGCTCACTTCGTGCCTGCCCGACCCCCCTCCGACGCCTAACGACGGCCCGTTGGACCACAGTCTTTATTCCGGCACGGGGGCCTTCACTTTTACGCCGGTCGGGAACCTCAGCGACCGCCCAATTACGGTGTACTACCACATCCCCGATTCCGCCCACCAATCGAGCCCCATCGCAATGGTGGTCCACGGCAGCGCGCGCGACGGCGAATACCTCCGCAACGCGCTCAAGCCCGAATCCGACCGGAGGAACGCCATCATTTTGATGCCCAATTTTGGCAGCGCGGAGTACTCCAACAACTACTTCCTGCTGGGCAACCTCTTCGACGACGGCGAAAACCCGAGCGTAGCCAGCCAAAACGACAGCACGGAGTGGACCTATGCCATTATCGAACAACTTTTCATCCACTTTCGCGCGGAAGTAGCCAGTATGGACGCCCGTTACGACCTCGTGGGGTTTTCAGGCGGCGGCCAATTCGCCCACCGCTTCGCATTCTTTGCACATCGCCCTCAGTGCGACCGGATTGTGGCCTGTTCTTCGGGGTGGTACACGCTGCCGGACGCCGCATCCACCTTTCCGTACGGACTCGGAACCACCCAGCGCGCCAGCGACGCCGACGTCCGCAAGGCACTATCCACACCACTTCACCTCGCTGTAGGTTCCGCCGACACGGACCCCAACTCGTCGGGACTCCGCCACACCGCCGAGGCCGATGCGCAGGGCTTAAACCGGGTCCAGCGGGCCAACTACGCTTTTCAACGGGCAATGGACCAAAGCACCGCGCTCAATACCCCCTTGGCCTGGTCGCTGCACATTGAACCGGGCGTGGCCCATTCGGCCTTCGGAATGGGCAACTACGCCTTAACCTACCTCTATCCATGAACATCAAGCAACTCAGCCTCGCGGCCGGACCTTTGGGCTATCTAGCCATTCAATTTCTGGACATTCCTTTTGAACAGCGCATCGTCGTCGGCACCGCTTTTTGGATGCTCCTTTGGTGGTTTACCGAGGCTATTCCGCTTGGAATCAGCGCTCTGCTTCCGCTCATACTCTTCGGCGGAACCGGTGTTCTCACCAACGAACAGCTTGCTAACGCTTATTCCAATCCCCTG
>JABMNC010000056.1 GCA_013205365.1 Cryomorphaceae bacterium
CCGAAGCTCCAGAAGCTCCCGACGCGAATGAAAACAACGATGAGAAGGAAGCGGAATAAGCCGTGAGTTCTCGTAATTTGCAAAGGATAAGGGTCGCCTCTTATCCTTTTTTTGTGTCCAATACTTAACGCTTGATAATGAGTTCAAAAGCCTTTGTTTTACTTGCAGACGGTACCTTTTTTGAGGGCCTGTCGGTAGGGGTTGACGGTACTTCGGTAGGCGAAATATGCTTTAATACGGGCATGACGGGTTATCAAGAAATTTTCACCGACCCAAGCTATAGGGGCCAGGTGATGGTTATGGCATCGGCGCATATTGGCAATTATGGGGTAGAGTCCGAAGAAAGCGAGTCTGCCGAGGTGCAGATTGCCGGGCTGGTCTGCCGAAATTTTAGTGAATTGGCGTCAAGAGTCCGAGGCAACAGCCGGAGCCTCAAGAACTTTATGAAGGGTTCGGTAGTCATTGCCAATGTGGATACGCGGGCATTGGTGCAGCACATACGCGATTTCGGCGCTCAAAATGCGGTTCTTACCACAGAACTTACCGTTGAAGAAGCGCAAATGCGTTTGAATGCTGCACCCAATATGGAGGGTCTTGAACTCTGCTCGATGGTGAGTACTAAAGAGCCCTATACCGTTGGCAAGGCCGATGCGGACTTTAACGTTGCGACGCTTGACCTTGGAATCAAGCGAAGCATACTCCGCAATTTGCTAAGTGTAGGGTGCCGGGTTACTGTGTACCCCTACAACACTCCTTTTGCTGTGCTTTCGGCCGACGAGCCAGACGGCTACTTTCTCTCTAATGGGCCGGGTGATCCGGCCGCTAGCCCTGAGGTAATTGATACGGTACGCGAGATTCTTGCCTCGGGTAAGCCAACTTTTGGCATTTGCCTCGGGCACCAAATGATTGCACTGGCCTCGGGACTAAGCACCTACAAGATGCACAACGGCCACCGTGGAATCAACCATCCGGTTAAGAATCTTAAAACGGGCAAGGGGGAGATTACCTCTCAAAACCACGGATTTGCCGTCTCGATTGAGGATGTAGCTAAGGACCCAAGAGTCGAGCTTACCCACGTGCATTTGAACGACGGCACGGTTGCGGGAATTCGGCGCATTGACCTGCCTGCTTTTAGCGTGCAATACCATCCCGAGGCCTCTCCTGGTCCGCACGATGCCCACTACCTTTTTGATGAATTTGTTGCCTTGATGGGCCAATCAATACGCGCTTAAGTCATGCCTATTATTACCTCAGTTCACGCACGCCAAATTCTTGATTCACGCGGAAACCCCACGGTCGAGGCCGATGTAGTCACCGACAGCGGATATTTTGGTCGCGCGGCAGTGCCCTCCGGGGCCTCAACGGGAGCCCACGAAGCCGTGGAGCTCAGGGATGGCGACGCCAAAACCTACCTTGGTCGTGGCGTTCTCAATGCGGTTAACAACGTAAATACGGAATTAGCCAAGGCTGTTCTAGGTATGGATTGCAGCAATCAGTCTGCGATTGACCAGGCTCTTCGCGATGCGGACGGTACGCCCAATAAGGCGCGCCTGGGAGCAAACGCCATTTTGGCCGTTTCGATGGCAGCGGCTCGTGCTGCAGCACAATCCCAAAACCTCCCCCTGTTCCAGTACCTAGGGGGGAAGGGCGCTAAGACGCTCCCGGTTCCGATGATGAACATCCTAAATGGCGGGGCGCATGCTGACAATGCCATTGATTTTCAAGAATTTATGGTTATGCCGGTCGGAGCCACGAGCTTTAGTCAGGCGCTCCAGATGGGTACCGAGGTCTTTCACCACCTTAAGGCGGTGCTTAAATCCAAGGGGTACAGCACCAACGTGGGAGACGAGGGCGGATTTGCACCCAACATTCGGTCGAACGAAGAAGCCATCGAGACGGTGCTCGAGGCAGTGCATAAGGCTGGATTCAAGACGGGTGTCGATTTGTACATTGCCATGGACGCGGCGATGACGGAGCTGTACGACGAAAAGACGGGGCTTTATTCCTTCAAGAAATCCGGTGGAGCAACCATGACCACCGACGACGTAGTAGCGTATTGGACCAAGTGGGTTGACCAGTACCCCATTCTGTCTATTGAAGACGGATTGGCAGAAGACGATTGGGCGGGTTGGGTTAGCCTAAATTCCGCCATAGGAGGAAGGGTGCAGATTGTCGGCGACGACCTCTTTGTAACTAATGTCGACCGGGTAAGCAAGGGAATAGAGCTCAAAGCAGCGAATTCCGTATTGGTGAAGGTGAACCAGATTGGCACCCTTACCGAGACCATCGAAACCGTTCACAAGGCTCAGGCTAATGGCATGACCTGCGTCATGTCGCATCGGTCGGGCGAAACCGAGGATTCAACCATTGCAGACCTGGCAGTGGCTTTGAGTACTGGGCAAATCAAGACCGGTTCGGCCTCTAGGTCAGACCGTATGGCAAAGTACAATCAACTCCTTCGCATTGAAGAAATGCTCGGTGCCGAGGCGATTTACCCTGGCAAGAATTTTAAATAAGCTATGAAAGACATCATCTACACCAACGATCGGATCAAAGACCGTTTCGCATCCAAGATCGGTCCTGCGCAAGCGGAGGTAAAGGCTTTTGTCGCGGAGCACGGCGATAAATCACTGGGTGAAATCACGGTGGCTCAAGTCTACCAGGGCATGCGTGGCATGACTGCGCTGATCTGCGAGACGTCGAAGCTGGATCCCAATGAAGGCATTCGCTTTAGGGGCTATAGCATTCCAGAGCTCCAGAAGCTTTTGCCAAAATACCCAGGCGGCAACGAGCCCTTGCCTGAGGCGCTGTTTCATTTGATTCTAATGAATGAAATGCCCAACGACGATGACGTGCGCAGGCTGAGCAACAGCTGGGCTCGACGCGCCATTGTTCCGCTCCACGTATTCAAGGCCATTGATGCATTGCCCATGCGAGCGCATCCCATGACCCAGTTTGTGATTGGTATTATGGCATTGCGCACCGAGACGGAGTTCGGCAAGGCCTACGCTCGCGGAATCAATAAGTCGGAGTATTGGGAATACACCTATGAGGATGCCATGAATTTGCTCGCGCGCTTGCCTCGTGTGGCTGCCTACATTTACCGACGCGCTTACAAGAACGGTGACCACATCGAGCCGGATCCAAAGCTGGATTGGGCTGGCAACTTTGCTCACATGCTGGGTTACGACAGTGAGGAGTTTCGCGAATTGATGCGCCTCTACCTAACGATTCACTCCGACCACGAGGGCGGCAACGTATCGGCGCACGCCGTGCACTTGGTTGGCTCCGCCTTAAGCGATGCCTACCAAAGTTTTGCGGCGGGAATGAACGGCTTGGCAGGCCCGCTTCACGGCTTAGCCAACCAAGAGGTAATTAAATGGACCCTTGAAATGCTCGAAGAATTGGGCACCCAAGAGCCTACCAAAGAGCAGGTGGCAAAGTATACCGTAGACACACTCGAGGCAGGTCAGGTAATTCCTGGATTTGGTCACGCCGTGCTTCGCAAGACTGACCCGCGCTACATGGCCCAGCGTGAGTTTGCCCTCAAGCACATGCCCGAGGATCCCTTGTTCAAGGTTATTTCTACGATTTTTGAAGTGGTTCCACCAACCTTGGAGGCCACGGGGAAAGTCAAGAATCCCTACCCCAACGTGGACGCACACAGCGGACAACTGCTCATGCACTACGGAATGGTGGAGTATGACTTCTACACAGTACTTTTTGGAGTTTCGCGTGCACTAGGAGTATTGGCGAACTTAATCTGGGATCGCGCCTTGGCTATGCCCATTGAACGCCCCGGTTCTTCGACTACGGAACTGCTTAAGCAGAAGTTCAAAGCGTAGTGCTTTTGCCTATCTTTGCAAACCTTTTTGGTACGCATTGCGATAGGACACCATTGGGGATTTAAAATTTAACGTCTCTGTGCGCTGTGCTGCAGTCCTATCCAAGCGCCAGATACAAGATAGTATGTTATGCCAAGAGCGCGTATACCCCAAGTGGAGGGGCAAGTCCAAGATCCAGCCGAGGCTAAGGCCAAGGCTGCTGCAAAACCAAAGACCGCCAAAGTAAAAGCTCCTCAAACAGAGGAAGCGGTAGTGGAGTCAGTAGTATCAGAAGTTGTTGAATTAGAGGTCTCTGGGCTTGAATCTTCTGCTCCTGAGGCCATGGCCGCTGAGGTGCAGACTACAGAAGAAGCAACCCCCGATTCAGAGCCTGTTGAGGCAGAAACGGCAGAAGACTTTGTCGACGAAGACCTACTCGAGCTTCTGCTCATCGCCGAAGAAGAGGAAGAAGCAATTTTTGATTGGGATGCCTACGAAGCCGGTTATGGATCGCGCAGCGAGGAGCACAAAGCAATCGAGAAGCTTTACGAAGCTACTTTGGTCACCTCTGTGGAGCACCAAGTGGTTAACGGTGTGGTGGTTCAAATCACTGACCGCGATGTAATTATTGATATTTCTTCAAAGTCTGAAGGAGTGGTTTCGATGAACGAGTTCCGCTACAATCCCGACCTCAAGGTTGGAGATTTGGTAGAGGTACTGGTCGATAAGCAAGAAGACAAGCTCGGCCAGCTAGTGCTGTCGCACCGCAAGGCCCGGAGCATTAAGGCATGGGACCGTGTCAATGAGGCATTTGAAACCGAAGAAATCGTTCAGGGCTACGTCAAGGCACGTACCAAGGGCGGCATGATTGTCGACGTATTTGGATTGGAGGCCTTCTTGCCTGGGTCGCAAATCGACGTCAAGCCCATTCGTGATTACGACGTCTACGTCGATAAGACCATGGAATTCAAGATTGTTAAAATCAACCACGAATTCAAGAATGTTGTTGTTTCTCACAAGGCCCTTATTGAGGCCGATCTCGAGGAGCAAAAGCGCAAAATTGTTGGCCTGCTCGAGAAGGGTCAAGTCCTTGAAGGGGTGGTCAAGAACATCACTAGCTACGGGGTCTTTGTTGATCTTGGCGGCGTAGACGGACTCGTTCACATCACCGACCTCTCTTGGAGCCGCATTAACCACCCGTCAGAGGTGGTCGAGCTCGATCAAAAGATGAACGTGGTTATTTTGGACTTTGATGAGGCCAAGACCCGAATTCAGCTTGGACTTAAGCAGCTTTCAGCCCATCCTTGGGATGCCTTGGACGCCAGCATTCAGGCCGGCGACACCATTAAAGGTAAGGTTGTGGTTCTTGCGGACTACGGCGCATTCATCGAGATTGCTCCCGGTGTTGAAGGACTAGTCCACGTTTCGGAGATGAGTTGGGGTTCGCACCTGCGCTCGGCTCAGGACTTCTTTAAGGTAGGCGAGGTTGTAGAAGCCTCTGTTCTGTCAGTGGATCGCGCAGAGCGCAAGATGTCGCTTGGCATCAAGCAGCTCACGCCAGACCCATGGTCTAGCATTACGTCGAAATACCCCATTGGGCATGTTCACACCGGCGAGGTGCGCAACTTTACCAACTTCGGGGTGTTTGTAGAGCTCGAAGAGGGCATCGACGGCCTTATTCACATCAGCGACCTGTCTTGGTTGAAGAAGGTGAAGCACCCAAGTGAGTTCACTTCAGTGGGCGCAAAGCTTGAAGTTAAGGTTATGGACATTGACGTAGAAAACCGTCGCTTGAGCCTAGGCCACAAGCAGGTTAGCGACAACCCATGGGATAGCCTTGAGGACGTTTACTCGGTAGGTAGCATCCACACAGGAAGCGTCAAATCTGCGGCCGACAAGGGCTTCAATATTTGGTTCGCAAGTGCCGAGTTGGAGGCTTACTGCCCCCCACGCCACTCCGTGAAGCTTGATAATTCGAGCATTGCTGAAGGCGAGGAACTGGAGTTCAGCGTAATTGAGTTTAACCGTGATTCTCGTCGAATCTTAGTTTCGCATACCCAGGCTGTCAAAGGCGGTATGATCGAAGACGATTCGGATGCCCCGAAAGGCAAGAAGGGCGGTAAAGGCGGAGCCGGTTCTGGTTCAGCATCAGGGTCTAAGACCACGGTGCAGTCCATCAACGCTCAGGTTGAAAAGTCTACCCTTGGTGACTTCGATAGCCTTGCTCGTCTTAAGGAAGAAATGGAAGGCAAGGAGTAATCCACAACCTGCATTGTATTCTGAAGGCCGCCCATAAAGGGCGGCCTTTTTGTTTCTTTGCATTATTATGACCATCGGAGAATTTGCCCATTGGCTTGAGGCGCGCGCGCCATTGAGGCTTCAGGAGTCCTACGACAACAGTGGACTGCTTGTAGGTCGTCGGGACAGTCCGCTTACTGGAGTGCTCTGCTGTCTTGACGCCGACGAGGCCGTGGTTCAAGAAGCGGTTTCGCGCGGATGCAACCTGGTCCTAAGCCATCACCCTGTTATTTTTAAGGGACTAAAGCAAATTACCGGCGCTACGGCAGTCGAGCGCACTGTGGAACTCGCCATTAGTAGCGGAGTGGCTTTGTACGCCGGCCATACCAATTGGGACAGCATTCAGGGTGGTGTGAGTTTCTCTCTGGCTAAACGATTGGGAATCCGAGATGCCAAGATTATGATGCCCCGGACTGGGGAATTGCTCAGTTGGGTATTGTATGTGCCCTCTAGCCATGCGGAAGCAGTTGAGCGGGCAGCCTATAGCGCCGGAGCAGGTCGTTCTGGGGCCTACGACGAATGCCATTTTGCTTCGCCGGGCACCGGCACGTTTAGGCCCTTGCAGGGATCCAATCCCTATGCTGGACAGCTGGGGGTACAGTCGCGCAGTGCGGAGCTTCGCCTTGAATTTTTGGTCCCCAAAGCAGCCAAAGAGGCCGTGCAAAAAGCTGTTTTACTGGTTCATCCCTACGAAGTCGTCGCCCATTCTTGGATCGCGCTCGAGAACCAATGGGACGAGGCAGGCTACGGAGCAGTCGGCAACCTCCAAAAACCGATGGAATTGAACGATTTTTTGCAAGTCTGCGCTCAAAATTTAGGCTCGGATTGCATAAGGTACAGTCGGTCAGATTCATCTCGTATCCTGTCTCGGGTTGCCGTTTGTGGCGGGTCCGGAGCTGAGTTTATAAGCGCTGCAGCGGCTTCTGGGGCGGACGCCTACGTAACGGGCGACGCGAAGTACCATGCCTTTCAAGACATGCCCAAGGACCTTGTACTCATCGATGTGGGACATGGAGAGAGCGAACGTCCATTTATCGACGATTGGGCCGAGGCGATTCGGCTAGAATTTACTACTTTTGCAGTCCATATTTCGACAACGGAAAACCATCCCGTTAGTACCTACAAACGCCATGGCTAAAAAGTCAACTACTACCCCTTCTCCTACAACCTCGGTCGAGGATAAACTACGCGCGCTCTACAGCCTGCAAATCGTGGACCGTCGGATTGACGACATCCGAAGCCTTAGGGGTGAATTACCTCTTGAGGTAGAAGATATGGAAGACGAGATTGCAGGACTGCAAATTCGCTTTTCTAAGGTCGAAGAAGATATCAACCAGGCCAAAACCGAAACGAAGGGTCACAAGTTGATGATTAAGAACTGCCAAGACAAAATCGCGAAATACGAAGAGCAGCAGAAGAATGTGCGCAACAACCGCGAGTTTGATGCGATCGCCAAAGAAATTGAGTACCAAGCCCTTGAAATTCAATTGGCAGAGAAGCACATTCGCGAGTTTGAGGCTTCGCTAGAGAGCAAGGGGATCGCCTTGGAGTCGGTTCAGGTGAAGTTGGCCGAGCGCCAAAGCCACCTTGATTTTAAGAAGGCCGAGCTCGACACCATTATTGCAGAAACCAAGCGTGAGGAAGAATTGCTGCTCGCTAAGAGCGTTACTCTTTCTGAGGTTATTGGCGACGACCGCTTGCTAAGTGCCTACCAGCGAATTCGCGCCAAGGTGCGCAATGGTTTGGCCGTAGTAAGCATCGAGCGCGGAGCCTCAGCCGGCTCATTCTTTACCATCCCCCCCCAGCGCCAAATGGAGATTGCCCAGCGGAAGAAGATTACTATTGATGAGCATTCCGGACGGATTTTAGTAGATCCCATTCTTGCGCAAGAAGAGGAGCACAAAATGGCTCTGGAGTTGGCCACTATTTTGGGCTAGAAATCCAATAGAACGATTCAATCCCACCGCGAGAGCGGTGGGATTTTTGTTGGCACCCATTCCTCGGATACCCTTGTGCTGATTCTAAGCGAGGGCTTTGCGCACCACAAAGAGTGGTTCTCCCTGCGGAAGTCGGTAGCGCTGGTATTCTTCGGCCTCTAGTCGGTCTGCGAGATCTACGCGCTCCACTTCAAAGCCAGCGCTTTTAAGTCGGTCAGCATAGTCTTCGCCATACATGCGCACGTGGTCGTACTGACCAAATCGGCGTTCTCGTTCGCGCGGATCAGTCAGCGACGGATCTTCGTCGGTGAAGGTTCGCCCCGGAATCCAGGGTATTTGAAAGATGCCCCATCCGCCCGGTTTCATGACGCGGTACAGCTCGCGCAGGCATTGAGCGTCGTCAGATACGTGCTCGAGCACATGGTTGCAAAAAACTACGTCAAAGCGGTCGCTTTCAAGAGGAATGGCGTGCAGGTCGAAATGCAGGTCGGCCAGGGGTGATTCGATGTCGCCCGACAGCACCTTGAGGTGGCTAAGGGCCTTAAAGCGCGCGTGAAAGCACTGTTCGGGCGCTATGTGCAGCAAATCGGCCGGACGACTAAAGAAGTCCGTGAAACGCTGCAGGTAGAGCCAAAGAAGACGGTGGCGCTCGAGGCTGTGGGTTCCGGGAGCAAGAACCTCAGGCCGAATGGCTCCGCCATAGCCGTAGGGAAGAAATCGGCTGTAGGACTTGCCGTCAATGGGGTCGGTGTACTTATTGCCCGCATAAAGAAGTGGAGCCAGCCAACGAAGCGGCGCGCTCAGCCTGATTAGCCAGGGTCGAGGAATCCAACGTAAGGCCCAACGTATCATTCGAAGATCGGGTCGTTATTGGTAATTCCCAGTGCCTGGTAGATGGGGTCAAAGGTGGACAGGACTACGGGACGACCCTCCACCAGGGCTACATTATGCTCGAAGTGTGCAGAGGGCTTGCCGTCAGCGGTAATAATACTCCAGCCGTCTTTGAGCTGCCGCACTCGGTGAGTTCCCATATTTATCATAGGCTCGATGGCAAGAACCATCCCGTCCTGTAGGGTTTTGCCGCTGCCGGCCTTGCCGTAGTTGGGAACCTGAGGGTCTTCGTGGAGCTTTCGGCCCAGCCCGTGGCCCACCAGTTCGCGGACCACGCCGTAGCCTTGGCCTTCGCAGAATTTTTGAATGGCATGGCCAATGTCGCCCACATGATTGCCGCGGCGCATTGCGTCGATCCCAACATAAAGGGAATCCTTGGTGGCCGCGAGGAGTTTTTTGATTTCTGGAGCCACCTCGCCCACTTCAAACGTGTAGGCATGGTCGCCGTAGAAGTCGTTCATCAGAACGCCGCAGTCGACCGAAATGATGTCGCCCTCTTGAAGCGGGTTGCTGTTGGGAATGCCGTGCACCACCTGCTCGTTGCGTGACATGCAGAGGGTATTTGGGAATCCGTACATGCCCAGAAAACCAGGAATTCCGCCATGGTCCCGAATGAACTGTTCGGCAAGCTGGTCCAGACGGAGGGAGGTTACGCCCGGCTTAATTTCAAGGCTGAGCATGCCCAGAGTGCGCGACACGAGCTGTGCGGACTCACGAATCAGGGCAATTTCGTCGGCGGACTTTAGAATAATCATCGGCGAAGCAAGGACGTACCGGTCATGGCGCTCGGGGCGGGTATCCCCATCCAATCCAAAATAGTGGGCGCTACATCGCCTAGAACTCCCTGGGCTAAAGTCAAACCTTGGATGGAGGATTCGTTGCTGACTAAAAAGAAGGGTACCGGCTGCGTGGTGTGGGCGGTATTGGGGCTGCCGTCGGGGTTGCGCATACAGTCTGCATTGCCATGGTCCGCCAAAATAAAGAAGCTGTAGCCCGACTCAAGGCCGACCTCTACAAGGCTTTGGGTGCATTGGTCAACGGTTTCGCAGGCCTTAATTGCGGCTTCGAGGATTCCGGTGTGGCCAACCATGTCGGGGTTGGCAAAGTTGAGGCATATAAAGTCTGCTTCGCCCTTAATTAGGGCCGGAATCAAGGCATCCCTGAGCTCGAAGGCACTCATTTCAGGCTGAAGGTCGTAGGTGGCAACCTTCGGCGATGCCCGAAGCAGCCGCTGCTCGCCTTCGAAGGGTTCTTCGCGTCCGCCCGAGAAGAAGAAGGTTACGTGGGGGTATTTCTCGGTTTCGGCAATGCGAATTTGCTTCTTGCCCGCCTTAGACAGGACCTCTCCGAGGGTATCGATGAGGTTGTCTTTGTCAAAAATCACATCAATTCCTTCGTAGCTCGATCGGTAGCGCGTCATCGTCACAAAGCGAAGGTTTGCGACGGGTATCATTCCATCCGACTCGAGTCCGCCCTGGTGAAGGGCCTCGGTCAGTTCACGGCCGCGGTCGGTGCGGTAGTTAAAAAATAGGACGGTATCTCCGGGGCGAATTATGCCCTCGGTATCTAAGACATGCGGCAGCAAAAATTCGTCGGTGGTTCCCTGGGCATAGGACGCCGTTAGGGCATCGCGCCCGCTCCCGGTCCAGGGTAGTCCAATTCCCTGAGTGAGGGCGTCGTAGGCGATCTTGACGCGGTCGTAGCGCTTGTCGCGGTCCATCGCGAAGTAGCGTCCACAAAGGCTTGCCAGCCGGCCGGTGGTTTGCGCCATGTAGGATTCCAGTTCGCCCACAAAGCCTGCTCCGCTCTGGGGGTCGGTGTCGCGACCGTCCGTGAAGGCGTGTACAAAAACGTTGCTAGCCTTTGCGTCGTGAAGGGTCTTTAGAATGCCTTTAAGGTGATTAACATGGCTGTGCACCCCGCCGTCGCTAAGGAGTCCGAGGAGGTGAATGCGCCCACCAGCACCGGCAATCTTGGCGAGCTCAGAAACCACAGGATTCTTGGTAAAAGTTCCGTCTTCTAGGGCCAGGTCGATGCGCACCAGGTCTTGGTAGACAATGCGGCCGGCGCCAAGGTTCATGTGGCCGACCTCGGAGTTGCCCATCTGCCCCTCGGGTAAGCCTACGGCGCGACCGCTGGCTTCAAGCTGGCTTTTGGGATAGCGGCCTGTGAGGCTATCATAAAATGGAGTAGCGGCGAGGTCTATTGCCGACACCGAGGGGTCGGAGGGGATTCCCCAACCGTCTAAAATGATTAATACTGCTTTGCGCACGCTGCAAAGGTAGGGATTTCTAGAAACGAAGCGGGCCCGGAGGGCACTCCACAGCAGCTTGGCCGGGGCTAAAAATTCGCGCGGAATGGGGTCCGCATACCTGGTGTTCGCTGCCGTTGGAGGTCAGCCAGCTGCCTTCGCGAAGACCAACCACGGGCTGGGAATGGTAGGCGTGGAATTCGGCAATGCGCTGCTCCCGCGTTTCGCCCATATGGCTGCCTCCCGGCTGGGGGTCGAGGTAGTGCGGATTCAAATTAAAGGGAAGCCAGGCCATCGCCTGGAGGGTCGGAACCTCCACAATGGGCATGTCGTTGGTCGTCTCAATGCTGGGTCCGGCTATGTTGATTCCCGCGCTGCTGCCCATATAGGGAGTTCCGTTGCGGACGCTTTCATCGAGCAGGGGCTCAAGACCGGTCTCGCGCAAGGACCTTCGTAGCACAAAAGTGTTCCCGCCGCCTACAAACCATCCTTCGGCCTGGCGGGCTGCCTCGGCTGGGGATGCAAACTCCTGCACCCCGCGCAGTTCAATGCCCGCTGCGGCCATCACGGACTTTGGAATTTGGGTGTAGGCATCCCAGTTCATGCCCATGGGTCGAGCATAGGGAACAAATACTACCAATCGCCCACTAAAATGCTTGATCCACTCCGCGCTGAGGTAGCTCAGGTAGGGGCTGCCATGCACCGTAGAGGTCGAGGCGAGCATCAGGTTCATGGTGTCTTTCGGCTCTTTTTTGAGGGCTTTTTGGCTCTTGCATTGGCGTCCTGAGCGGGGTCTGCAAAACGTCCATAGAAAAGCTCGTTGACTCCTTCTCGCTGCTCGGTCCAAACAGCGTGAACTTCGCCATTGCGGGTCGTGATTCCCGAGTAGTCGCCAAAGAACTTCTTTGCGGTGGGAGTGAAGCCCTTGCTGATCGCAGTGGCTTGCCAGGTGGCTCCTGCATCGTCGGAGCGGTGAACCCATGCCTGCGTCGCAAGGCTGTCGGTCTGGCCGTAGGCGAGCACGTGCAGGGCTCCGCTTGCCGCATCGAGGGCAAACCAAGGCATAAAGTGGTGGCGTATGCTGTCGGGCACTGGCAGGCGGCTTGGAGTTGACCAGTTTTCTCCGCGGTCTATGGACTTCGAGTGGCTCACCCAAGAGCGGTTTGCGTCCTGCTCCCCATAAATTAGGTGCCAGTCTCCGTTGGGAGCAAAAAACGACATAGGCATTCCGTTGGCGCGTCCCAAGGCAGGAATTTCCTGAGACCAACCACCGCGCTGGCTGGCAATGGGGCGTTCAGAAGGCATCCAGGTCAGTGCGCCGTCGTCGTCGGATCGGTTCATCCAAACGGTGTCGTTGTAGGCCCAGACTACCGCTACACCTCCGACGGGGTCAATAACGGGAATCGCTCCTTCGGGCGTTTGGTCGTCGTCGATGCAGTTGCCCTCTTTGTGAGAGACCGTTAGGGCAGGGGACCAGGTTTCGCCCCGGTCGTAGGATTGGCTGAAGCGGATTCGCGAGCGAAATTCGGGTTCTTTGCGGCCGTATTGGTCGAATTCGGTCCAAGAAACGTGAAGAACTCCGCTTGACACATCGACGGCAATCCCTTCTTTATCCTGGTCTTTGGGCGGATTATGCCCAATTCCCGCTCCGTCTGACCAGGTTTTGCCTTGGTTGTCGCTCCATTGGATTACGATGCGGTCGAGCCATGATTCTCCTGCTCGGCCCTGTCCGCTCGGGTCCGCGAGGTGAAGATAATAGAGTCTGCCTTGGTGATCATGGGCCAGAATGGGGTCACCATAAACCCCTAGGGACGATTGGAGTGCATAGTTAAGCTCCCAGGCATCGGGCGCTCCGTTGCGCTTATTGCGGTGCAGTTGGTTGAGTACATTACCGAGGTAGACCGAGCTCCCTTTGGGATCCACTGCCACTGAGGGTTCGCAGGCCCAATTTTCGCGCCCTGAGGCTTCGGTAATTTTAGTTACCTGCCACTGTGCTTGGCCCATGGCCGAAGTTGCCGCAATCAGTGCCGCTGCGGCGAAGGTCAATTTTGCTTCCATAACCACTTTATACCTGTTTTAATTCCATATTGGGCAGAACGTCCGCCTGCGATTTCAAGTACATATTTTGCCGGGCCCTCTGAAGGTAGAGGCATGTCGTTCATCGGCTGGGCATTGGCCTGAATGCTAACGACCTCTCCGTCTCCCTTGAGGTAGATGATGTCCAGGGGCACGTAGGTATTGCGCATCCAAAAGCTCTGGGGTCGCTCCTCCGCCATTATGAACAGCATGCCAGTACCCTCGGGAACGCTTCTTCGGTACATCATTCCCTGGGCTGTTTCTGCGGCAGTCTCGGCTAATTCCAGGCGGAACGATGCAATAGTGTCGCCATTTTGGTCCACGAAGGCCCCAACTCCCTCTTCGGTAAACTGGGGTTCCATAGACTGGATTTCGGTGGCTTTTGGCTGCCTTGAGTCCGGTTCGCTGCGGAACCATGAACCCACCGAGGGCAGGATTAAACCAATCAATGCCAAAAGCATAAGTCCCAATCCAAGACGCTTAAGTAGAATTCGGTTCATGCTTAGGCGGATTTAAGGGGCTTCTTAAGGCTGCGAATCCAAAGCCATAGCCCGGCAGCGGCAAGCGGAATGCTAAGCCATTGCCCCATGTTCAAATCCATGCCTGTTTCAAAGTCCTTTTGGTTGGCCTTGACAAATTCGACCACGATTCGAAATCCAAAAACCAGGGCGAGGAAGGCTCCCAAAATTTGTCCCTCCCGCGCCGCAGCTCCGCGCTGAAAGAGCAGCAAAAGGAATCCATAAATCAAGGCATAGGCTATGGCTTCATAGATTTGGCTCGGCGCGCGCGGAATTCCGTATGCTTTGAGTACGTAGTAGCCATTTTCCTCCCTTACTAGTTGGTCTTGAGGCAGGTAGAGGTGTCGGTTGTCGGCGTTTTGGCGGTTGATCAAGGGTTCAAGGTAGAGTTCCACCATGGACTGAACCCCGTCAAGGCTTGCCGTCTCGGTTGGCTTAAAGCGCATTTGGTACTCCGGCAGGCTAAGGCTGTCGGTTTCTAATGTTTTGCCCGTGGGAATGTAGTCAACCTCAGAAACGTCGCGTGCAAAGTAGCGTTCCACGTAGTCGGTAATGTTCCGCACAAAAACGGTTTCTACGGCGGAATTTTGAGGCTGGCCGTAGATCTCGCTGTTGGTGAAGTTACCCAGGCGAATGAATGCCGCCGCCAGGGCCACGGTAATCACCACCCGGTCAAGCAACCACAGCGAGCTCTTGCCAATGGGCTTCAGGTACTTGCTTTGGAACCAGATCAGTGCAGCAATAATTACGATGGCAGCACCGTGCGAGGCCAGACCCCCTTTCCACGGCATTAAAATTTCTAAAGGGTGCTCGCGGTAGTAGCCCCAGTCGTAGAAGAACACATGACCCAATCTCGCTCCGACCACCGTAGCAACCACCATGGTAGACAAAAGGGTGTCCAGAATGCTCAGGTCGATGCCTTCGTCTTTGAAAACTTTTTTCATCCAGCGGAATCCTAAGAAAAATCCGAGAAAAAAGAAAAGCTGGTAGTAGCGGATGAAGAGCGGACCGAGTTCAATGCCGCGGTCGGCGACCCAAGTGATGGTGGCAAGCATGGGCTAAAGTTAGGATTTCTCGCTCAGCCTTGGCCTGGGAATTCTGACTTTTTAGGAACGGGGTCAAACCCCGAAGTCCCCCAGGGGTGGCAGCGACCTAACCTTCTGATTGTCAGCCATGATCCTGAAAAAGGACCCCATTCTTTTATGGCTTCGCCGGCGTAGGTTGAGCAGCTTGGGTAGTGTCGGCAGCTCGGAGGCGTCAGCGGAGAAATGACGTATTTATACAATCCAATTAGGGCGAGCATCGGCGCGGCGGCAATCCAGAGGAACCCGCGCTTCATTCGAGACGGTAGCTGCTCCCTTCTGGTCCGTCGAGAACCACGATTCCCCCCTCGACAAGGGTATCCCTGAGGGCATCGCTGGCTGGCCAGTTTTTGGTTTCGCGAGCCTTTTGCCTCAGGTCCAGAACCACCGACATGGCGGAGTCGAGTGCTTTTTGCCATTGCTGGTTGTTTGCCTGGTGCTCGGGAGCGAGGCCTAAAACCTCAAACATCCAGACCTCCATTCGCCCTAGGAGTTCTTTTGCCCCTGAAGTTCCGAGCACCTGAGGGTCGATTTGGTCTGCTGCAATTGCTTTGGTCGCCTCAAAAAGCTGAGCGATAAGTATGGGACTGTTCAAATCCTGGTTCATTGCTTCGGTACAGGCAGCATCCCATTCACCGAAGTTCCACGTTCCCTGTTCAGGCCCATGGGCCGGTCGCTTGCGAAGGGTCTGCATGGAGGCGAGCAGCCGATGGTAGCCTTTTTCGGCCGCCTGCAGCGCGGAGTCACTAAAGTCTAAAACGCTACGGTAGTGGGCTTGGTGCATGAAAAATCTTACTGCTCCTGGGCTGTAGGCCTTACTAAGGTGCTCGCTTGTGCCGGCGAGTAGGTCGCGAGGGTCCAGGGTATTGCCGGTCGACTTGGCCATTCTCTTACCGTTGAGCGTGAGCATGTTGGCATGAAGCCAGTAGCGCGCGCCTCCATGACCTGTGGCCCCTTTATTTTGGGCAAGTTCGCATTCATGGTGCGGAAACTTCAAGTCCATTCCCCCTCCATGGATGTCAAATTCACTGCCTAAGTATTTGGTGCTCATTGCGGAGCATTCCAAGTGCCAACCCGGGAAGCCTACGCTCCAGGGCGAGGGCCACCGCATAATGTGTTCCGGCAGGGCCTTCTTCCAGAGGGCAAAGTCAAGTGGGTGGCGCTTGTCGGTTTGCCCCTCGAGTTCGCGGGTCCCGGTTTCGAGGTCGTCAATGCTTCGGCCAGACAGCTCTCCGTAGGGATGAGTTTTAAGGTAGGTCTCAATGCTGAAGTACACGCTGCCGTTGGCTTCGTAGGCATAGCCGTCGGCAAGAAGCGTCTTTATTAGCTCCATCTGTTCCACAATATGGCCGGTGGCGGTGGGCTCAATAGAGGGTGGCAAGGCGTTGTATGCCTGCATTACGGCATGAAAGCCAAGCGTGTAGCGCTGAACGATTTCCATCGGCTCGAGCTGTTCGAGGCGCGCCTTTTTGGCGATTTTATCTTCTCCTGCGTCGGCATCGTTTTCAAGGTGGCCGGCGTCGGTAATATTCCGCACATAGCGCACTTTATAGCCCAGATGCTTGAGGTAGCGAAAGAGCAAGTCAAAACTTAAAAAGGTCCGCGTGTTGCCCAAGTGCACGTCGCTGTAAACGGTCGGGCCGCAGACGTACATTCCAACGTGCGGAGCATTCAGGGCTTCAAACCGCCGAAGGGCGCCGGTCAGGCTGTCGTACAGGTGCAGTGTGCTCATGTGGTCGGGCTGTCGCCAAACGTGGTTTGCAGTTGAATGTAGGTCAAAAATTCTGTTTTCAGGGCTTCTTCGGTCAAAAATCGACCGTGGTACTCTGCCGTTATGGTGCTTGAGTGCACGTCGCGAATTCCGCGTGCATTGACGCAAAGATGCTTGGCATCAATCATTACGGCTACATCCTGGGTGCCCAGTGCCTCGATGAGGGATTCCACAATTTGACGGGTCAGGCGCTCTTGTACCTGAGGACGTTTAGCATAAAAGTCGACGATGCGGTTCATTTTACTCAAGCCAATTACTCGGTCTTTGCCCAGGTAAGCGATGTGGGCGCGGCCGACGATGGGCATAAGATGGTGTTCACAGGTAGAGTAGACGACGATGTTTTTTTCTACCAGCATTTCGCCATAATGGTAGTTGTTTTCAAACGTATTCATGTCGGGAGCCCGGTCGGGGTGGAGTCCACCAAAGGTCTCTGTAACGTACATTTTCGCCACCCGCCTCGGGGTTCCGCGCAGGCTGTCGTCCTCGAGGTTCATTCCGAGAGTTTCGAGAATTCCGCGCACGTGGCCTTCAATAAGGGCGATTTTTTGGTCGTCGCTGAGCAAAAATGCGTCGTCGCGAAGCGGGGTGGAAACGCTCGCACTCAAGTGATCGGGGTCGGGAGATTTCATAGGCACAAAGGTATAGGGGCATTGGGGCGAAAATGGTACTTTTGCCGTCATGAATCATGCCGTTGTAATTGCTGGAACTGGATCAGTCCTCCCTGAAGAAATCATACCCAACTCCGCGTTCTTGGACCGCGAATTCATGGACGAAAATGGCCAGCCATTTCCCTACTCCAACGAGGTCGTCATTGAAAAGTTTCAACAAATAACCGAAATCGTGGAGCGCCGTTATGCGCGTGCGGACCAGAATTCCTCAGACCTGGGTACCGAGGCCGCCCAAAAGGCACTTCAGCAAGCCGGCTGGAATCCTGAAGACCTCGACTTAATTATTGTGGGGCAGAATTACGGAGACATCGATTTGGGCACTCGCCGCATTGATCAGTTGCCCTCTATTGCCTCGCGAATCAAGCACAACCTAGGTGTGGTCAACCCCAGTACCGTCGCCTTTGATGTACTTGCGGGATGCCCAGGATGGATTCAAGGCGTGCTGGTTGCCAACGCATACTTGCAGGCAGGGATGGCAAAAAAGGCACTGGTAATCGGTACCGAAACGCTCTCTCGCATCATCGACGTGCACGATCGCGATTCCATGATTTTTGCCGACGGCGCTGGCGCTACCTGCTTGGAGGTTCGGGAGAACGCCCAGGGTGCAGGTATTCTCGGCTTCGCAAGTGTGTCCCATACCAAAGACGAGGCCTACTACCTACAATCCTTGCCTTCAGTGAATCCGCTGGGAGACCGCAATGAGCGTTTTTTGCGCATGAAGGGACGCAAAATTTATGAATTTGCCCTACGCCACGTGCCCGATGCCATGAAGGCCGCCCTTGACCATGCCGGTGTCGACCTCAAGGACGTCAAGAAAATATTCATGCACCAGGCGAACGCAAAACTAGATCACGGGGTGGGAGAGCGCCTCTACAAGCTCTATGGTATGGTTGCGGACCTCGACCAGGTTATGCCCATGACTATTCAGCATATGGGCAACAGCTCGGTGGCTACCGTGCCTACCCTGCTTGACCTTGTATTGCGTGAAAAGTACCAGGGCCACGAGGTGAATCCCGGCGACATCGTGCTTTTTGGCAGTGTTGGCGCAGGAATGAACATCAGTGCCTTCGTCTACCGGTTTTAATTTGCTGCACAAAAAAAGGCGAGGCCCGAGGGTTCCGCCTTTAACTAGGTATCGCTTAAGCTTTTACCACTTCGAACTTTGAGCGAGCAGGTTCAGAAGCTGCTTCTCAAGTTCGGTAAGTTGCTCGGCCACCACCCGGCGCTGGTCCTTCATGGACTGCGTAGGATCCGATCGCATCGAGTAGCTTCCCCATGACGCAGAGCTAAGTCGGTCGCGAAGTCCGGGCATGGTTTCAAATTCCTTGCTGGCAATTAATTCATCCCCGTCGAGTATCAAGCCCAGCGAACGCCATTCTGCGCGGACCTTGGCCACCTCACCGCGCAGGTTTGCGGGGCTGTTCACGCCAAAGTCAACCTGCTTTTCGATGCGGTCTAGGCGCGTCTCAACCTCGTCCATTTGCCGCGAAACCAATTCCATGCGCTGCTGCAAGGCATCGAGCTGGTTTTGGAGCAGAACCAAATCGGGAGACTTTTCGGCAGGAAGGCTAAGGTTACTCAAGTGCGATACGTTAAAACCGAGGGGCTTGGTCAGGGTATCAATCTTAGTTCCTTGCACTCCCACTAGCTGCAGGCTGTAGCTGCCCGCTGGCGCGAGATAGGAGCCCTTGTCTGGGGAGGCAGAGCGAGCCAATTTACCGTCCCAGGTACTGCGCTTTAGTCCATTGACGTACTTGGCCTGCAGGATCCGAACCACCTTGCCTTCGCTGGAACGAATTACCAGCGATAAATGGGGCTTGGCCTCCTCAGCCTCCGCCCGAATTGCCTCTTTGCTGGGGTAAACGGCCGCGGAATTTTTCTTCTCAAGCTCCTCGCGCTGCTCTTTTAGGGTTTTGGGTGCGTTTTTAACCCAGTAGGTAAAAGTGGCTCCAACCTTGGGATTGTCGGCCATGTAGTAGCCCGCGCCCAAAAATCCGGCACCGCCGTAGCCCAGAGGAGAGGCCTCGTGGAAGAGAACTACGGGCTTGATTGGGAGTACAATAGCCTCATTCTTTTTGATGTCATTTTTGATCTGGCGCAAGGGGCTGTAGTCGTCTAAAACATAAAAACCACGGCCAAAAGTGGCCAGCACCAGGTCGTCTTCGCGCTGCTGAATGGCGATGTCGCGCACGGCAATGGTAGGCAGTCCCTTCTTGAGTTCCGTCCAGGTGAGGCCGCCGTCGGTGCTGGTAAAAACACCAAACTCCGTTCCCACAAAGAGCAGACTTGCGTCTTTATGGTCCTCGGCAATTACGTAGGTTGAGCCCCGCTGCGGCAGTCCCGCACTTAGTGCTTCCCATGACTTGCCTCGATTTTTGCTGACCATTAGGTAGGGCTTAAAGTCTCCGTTTTTGTGATTATTGAACACCGCATAAAGCACGTCGGCAGAGTGCTGCGACCACTTTACATCGTTGACAAAGGTCAAATCTGGAATCCCCGGAAGCTTGTCGAGCTTGGTCCAATTCGCTCCTGCGTCGCTCGATACTTGGATCAAGCCGTCGTCGGTTCCGACCGCGAGCAGGCCCTTGACCTTGGGCGACTCGTGCAGTGCGGTAATGGTGCCGTACATGGAGGTACTCTGCTTGTAGGCAATGGCATCAAGTCCTTGAATTTTACCCATAACTGGAAGCAGGTGGCGGTCCAGTTGCCGCGACAAATCTCCCGAAATAGGCGTCCAGCTGTTGCCGCGATTGATGCTCTTAAATACTACGTTGGCCGCGAAATAGAGGGTTTTTGAATCGTGCGGACTAATTAAAAGGGGAGCATCCCAGTTCCATCGCCAGGCTTTGCCGCCCGCCGGCTCTATCGGTTTAATGGGCACACCCTCGCCCGACTTTTTGTCGAAGCGCTGAAGTCCGCCATACTGCGCCTGGGCATAGACGATGTTGGGGTCGCTGGGATCAATTTGCGATTCAAAGCCGTCTCCGGTTTGGGTCACGTACCAGTCGCTGTTCACGATACCTCGGTCGTTGAGGGTACGGCTCGGACCTCCCAGCGAGAAGTTATCCTGAGTTCCGCCATAAATTCCATAAAATGGCTCGGCATTGTCCACCGAAACCCGGTAGAATTGCGTAATCGGCAGGTTCTCCTTGTAGTGCCAGGCTTGGCCGTGGTCCCAGGTCTCATATATCCCTCCGTCGCAGCCCAGTATCAAGTGCTTGGGATTAGAAGGGTTTTGCCAAAAGGCATGGTTGTCGACGTGCTTGTTCTTCTCGCCAAGGCGCTTAAACGTAGCTCCGCCGTCTTCGGACCATTGCACGTAGGTGTCCATGCTGTACAGGGTGTTGGCATCGCTGCGCGACGCGATAAGCTCCACGTAGTAGTTGCCTGAGGTGGCGTGGTCGCTGCGCTTGCTGTAGGATGCGCCGCGGTTCGTGCTTCGGTAGGTTCCATGGCCCTCGACCATCAGGTAGTGCAGGTCAGGGTTTACCGGCGAGATAGCCAAGCTCAGCCGCCCCTTGTCGCCACTGGGAATGCCATTCTTGACCTCTGACCAGGTTTCGCCGCCGTCTTCAGACTTCCATAGGCCGGATTCGGGTCCGCCCGAGATGTAGGTGTGGACGTGCCTGCGGCGCTGGTGGGCCGTAGCAAACAAAATATTGGGGTTGCGTGGATCCAGGTGCACTTCGTTGAATCCCGTGTGCTCCGACACGTTCAGCACCCTCCTCCAGGTCGTTCCTCCGTCGGTGGTTTTGTAGATTCCGCGCTCGCCGCCGCTGCTCCAAAGGGGGCCGTAGGCCGCGACCCACACGATGTTGGAGTTTTTGGGATGCACGGCAATCATTCCAATGTGTTCTGAGGCTTTAAGGCCGACGTTGGTCCAGCTCGAGCCGCCGTCGGTCGATTTGTAGACCCCGTCTCCGTAGGCTACCGAACGCTGGTTGTTGTTCTCGCCCGTGCCAACCCATACCGTGTGGGAGTTGCTCGGGTCCAGGGTGATGCATCCGATCGAGTAGGAGCCTTGGTCGTCAAAAAGGGGTTCAAAAGTCAGTCCGTGGTTGGCAGTTTTCCATACTCCGCCTGAGGCAGCAGCGACGTACCATTCGTCGGGGTTCAGGGGGTTGATTGCGAGGTCTGCTACACGGCCGCTTGTGAGGGCGGGTCCGACGGCACGAAAGGCCAGAGCGTCAAGTTTTTGGGCTTCAAGTGAGGCAGGTAGGGCAAGCAGCGCCGCCATCCAAATTAGATGTTTCATAGCCCTAAAATACATCAGGTTGCAGCCCCTGGCTGCACCGACCTAGAATCGAAGCCGGTAGGTGCCCGTAATTCGTTGGTGCAGCGTGGGCAGAAGCCAATCCCCGCCGCCGCCGGGCGGCTTGATGCTTCCACTGCTTTGAACCAGGTTGTAGGCCAGGTCTACCGCGTACTCAAGCTCCTGGTAGCCTATTCCCAATCCAAGCATGCGTTGCGCGCTGTGGTCTGAGAAGATCGTGGCCGCGCCCGACCACTGAAATCCGGACCGGGCCGTCCATTCTTCGGACAGGCGGTACTCGCCGCCAAGTCTAAACTGCTGGTGGGCCAGGAGTTCATCGGCCATAGCACTGCCAATGTCGTAGTAGGAGAGGGGGCTGCTGATTAGAGCATTCACGGCACCATGGTAAATCCATACCCCAGTCAGCGCGGCCTTGGTTCCAAAGGTTCTCGCAACCCCGAGTTGCATTAGAACGGGCAGTTGGTATCTGAATTTTTGCTTGTCGAAGAGCTCAAACGGCGTCAGAGCAACCTCTGGGTTGTTGGCTTCAGGCCTCACTCGGTTGCGGTATTCCCAGTCCACTTCTGCAGTGGTCGCGGGCTGAATGGCTGCGCTGATTCGCAAATTCTTAGTGGCTTGAAAGGCTATTCCCAGCCTCAGGGACCAAAGGCTCCAGTTGCTGCTGTCGACCACGGTTTTTTCATAGGCCTTGGTCAATCCAATGGGGCTGAATCCCGATTCGGTCATCAGGAATCGTTCTTGTGCGCGCCCGTTGCGGCGCTCTATCCTCATGCCTACCGAAATCTTTGACGTTTTAATAGCCATTGGAACCGACCACGAAGAGCTTGAATACTCGCGCACAAAACGCTGCTGGCGGTAAGAGGGTAGGCCCTCTGCATCGGAGCTGTATTGATTGCCTGCTCCTACATTGGTTAGGTAGCCCATGTAGGCCGCATAGGCGTCGTAAAGTCCGCTGCTTAGAAGCTGGTTTGGGCTGAGTCCATTGGACTGTGTTATCCAGGTCGAAACAGCGGACTCCTGGGGGTTGCTTTCGGACTGAATCCAGTAGTTAGGGAACCATCCCTGCTGCTGGTGCGCCAGACCTAGTGAAAATCGAGTTTTGCTATTATGGCGCCATGAACCAACGATGTAGGCTTGACCAATACCCGCTCCTTGGCTATTCAAGTCTGCTCGGTCCGACCGAAAGTGGCCGCTCAATTCCATTCCTCCGAAGCTGCTCGAATTCATCAGGGCCGGATTTTCAAGACTCGACGTGCCGTCGCCCCCTAAGGCCGCGAGTGCACCGGCAGAACCGTTGTATCGGGCGGTGCCGAAGAGCTGGTTGCGCTGCATCCACACGGCGCTCATGCTGCTTTGAGCATGAGCCGATGCGAGTCCGATGCTTAAGGCAATCAGAACTAAATACGGGTTCCCCTTCATGGCTACAGTGGTCGTCGAGTCACGGAGCCGCCTCGCTGAGGGCTGCTATTGCTGGGCGGCCGCTGCTGCTGCATGGAAGGAGCAGAACCTCCCGACCGGCTTGGGCTCGTCGTATTGCTTGCTGGCCTGCGCTCCTGCGGCGCGGCGGGCCGAACTTCTCGCTGCGGAACCGGCTGGCTCGTGCTTTGTAGGCCTCTGCTTGTTGGCCTAGTTTGTCCACTACTTTGGGTCTGTTGGGGTACTGAAATGCTGCCCGGACGTTCGACCAGTCCTTCGCCGCTTGAGGATTCTTGACGAGTCTGAAGCGCTTCGCGCGTGTTCTTAGATTCTAGGCGGCCACCATTCAAGTTGTTTACTAATACAGGACGTCGGTAGGGCACTAATCCCGATTGAATTTGCTGCCGCCGTAGTCCGTCGTCGGGCGTCGGTTCGGCACTGCCCCCTGAACCGCCGCTAGGCTGGATTCCACCCCAGCCTTGGTTGTTCCATCGGTTATAGCCTCCGAAACAGCCGAAACAGCCGTTGCCACCATAGCCTCCGTAGCCCCCGTAGCCGCTGTAGCCCCCGTAGCCATAGTAATATCCGCCGTTGCCCCAAGGACTGTTCCAGCCCCATGGATCGTTCCAGTAGTTGCCTCCTCCGAAGCCCCAAGGGTCGTTCCAGTAGTTACCGCCGCCGTAGCCCCAAGGGTCGTTCCAGTAGTTATTCCAATGGTTTCTGCGATTCCATCGGTTGGGTTGATTCCAACCAGCCCCATATCCATAGGGATGCATCCATGGCTGGCTCCAGTTGTTGTAGTAGGTGGGGTAGTACTCATAGCGGACTATGGTCCGCGTACGTCCGGCTCGATTTCTGTTTTCGGCGCCGCGGTCGTCTAGGTCTTGGTCCTCGATACCTTCTTGGTAGCCGCGGTCGAATCCAGACTGGTAGCCTTCGCGGTATGCCTGGGTGTTGGTCCAGGAGTAGCTCCCGTCAAAATCGCGGTAGGCTCCTTGGCTGCCGCAGGCAGTCAGCAGGGCAGCAAGAGGTAGGAGGATTAGGTAGGAGCGCATTGGGCGTACTTTTGAGTTTCAGTATACAAGAACCAATTTTTATACCAAAAAATGGCGAAGAATCTCACGCCTCGCGAAGTCGACTACAGCAAATGGTACAACGAGCTCATTATTCAGGCGGATCTCGCCGAGAATTCTGGCGTGCGCGGATGCATGGTCATCAAGCCCCACGGCTATGCAATTTGGGAGGGTATGCAGGCAGAACTCGACCGACGATTTAAGGAGACGGGCCATGAAAATGCCTACTTCCCGCTTTTTATTCCCAAAAGCTACTTCAGCAAAGAGGCAGCGCACGTTGATGGTTTTGCTAAAGAATGCGCCGTAGTTACTCACTACCGGCTCAAAAACTCCCCCGACGGCAAGGGGGTCATTGTGGACGAAGACGCTAAGCTCGAGGAAGAACTCATCGTGCGCCCCACCTCGGAGACCATTATTTGGGACACTTACCGCGGCTGGGTAAAGAGCTACCGCGACCTTCCGATTTTAGTGAATCAATGGGCGAATGTAGTCCGCTGGGAATTGCGCACGCGGCTCTTTCTGCGGACCACCGAATTTCTTTGGCAAGAAGGGCACACGGCCCACGCCACTCGAGAGGAGGCAATAGCAGAGGCAGAGCAGATGCTTGCAGTTTATGCGGAGTTTGCCGAGACCGTTCTGGCGATTCCTGTGGTACGAGGCACCAAGACAGCCAACGAGCGATTTGCCGGAGCCCTAGAGACCTACTGCATTGAGGCTTTAATGCAGGACGGCAAGGCACTTCAAGCAGGAACCAGTCATTTTCTGGGGCAGAATTTCGCCAAGGCTTTTGACGTGAAGTTTCAAGACCGCGACGGCCAGGTTAAGCACGTATGGGCCACGTCTTGGGGCGTTTCAACGCGTTTGATGGGCGCCTTGGTTATGACGCATTCTGACGACAGCGGACTCGTCTTGCCACCTAAGTTGGCTCCCATACAGGTGGTGATTGTTCCGATTTACCGCGG
>JABMNC010000057.1 GCA_013205365.1 Cryomorphaceae bacterium
ACGGGCCGAAGCGACAATCCCAACCAAGTCAATAATGTGCTGGGTTTTCCGTACATCTTTCGCGGAGCCCTGGACGTGCGCGCAACCAAAATTAATGAGGCGATGAAGTTGGCCGCGGTGAAGGCCATTGCCCAACTGGCTAAAGAGGCCGTGCCCGAAATTGTCAACGTAGCCTACGGGAGCCGCAACCTCACTTTTGGCAGGGACTACATCATTCCCAAGCCCTTTGACCCCCGCTTGATATACACGGTAGCTCCTGCGGTTGCTCGAGCCGCAATGAAGACGGGAGTGGCCAAAAAGCCCATAGCCGATTGGGATGCCTACGAAGAAGAGCTGCGCGCCCGATTGGGCCGAGACGACAAGTTCATTCGCCTGGCGGTAGAGAAGGCCAGGAGCATGCCCAAAAGGGTGGTATTCAATGAGGCCGACCACTACCGGGTACTCAAAGCGGCCCAGATTGCGCTTGAAGAGGGCATCTGCAGGCCAATTTTGTTGGGAGACCTGGGCAAAATCAAGGCCCTAATTCAAGAATACAACCTTGGCCTCGAGGATCTCGAAGTCATCGACCCCAAGAGCCTTAGTGCGCCGAATTTAGTGGAATACGCCGAGCAGTTTTATGCCCTTCGCCAGCGCAACGGCATCGGGCGCGAGGAGGCTCGAAGGCTCATGCACAACCGCGACTACTATGGTCCGATGATGGTTCGCTGCGGACAGGCTGACGCCTACGTGACCGGATCCACGGTGAAGTACACGCGGGCAGTTAGGCCAGTAATGGAAATTTTAGGGCCCAAAAGCGGCGGTACGGCCGTGGCCGGCGTCTATGTAATGCTGACCAAGGAGGGGCCTAGGTTTTTTGCAGACACCACGATAAACCAAGAGCCTTCGGCGGAGCGCATTGCACAAATCGTCGGCGAAGTCTCTAAAATGGTTCGCAAAATGAACATTGAGCCCCGCGTTGCCCTTCTGAGCTACTCCAATTTTGGATCGACCGAAGGGAGTACTCCCCGCAAAATGCGCGAGGCTTTGCGTCTGATTCGCCTTCAAGACGCGACCCTGAAGGTTGACGGCGAAATGCAGGCCAATTTTGCCGTAGACAACGTCTTGCTTGGCGAGCAATTCCCTTTTAGCGACTTGGTCGGCAAAGGCCCTAATGTCTTTATTTTCCCGGGACTTTCCTCGGCAAACATCTCCTACAAGCTGCTGCAGTCCATGGCGGGCATGGAGGCAGTGGGACCCCTTTTGGTCGGACTCGACTACCCTGCGCACGTGCTACAGCTCGGATGCAGCGTTCGCGAAATTGTCAATACTGCAGCTATGGCGGTTATTGACGCGCAGTCGCGGGAGGTAGCTGGCTGAAGCCCCATGCCGTGAGCAGCGACAGCAAGGCTACGCCATAGTAAAGTGTGGAGTAGCCGAAGTATTCAATTACCCGGGTGCCCATCAGGGGGGCAATGATGTGCCCAAGTGCGTAGGTCGCGGCATAGAGTCCGAGGTAGCGGCCGCGCGACTTCTCGCCGGCCCTAATGGTAATCCAGGAGATCATAAAGGGCATTGCCAGGATTTCTGAAGCGCTTAAAATGAACATCGAGCCATAAAGGCCCAAGAGGCTTGTAGCCCAGTTTAGGCTTGCAAAGGAGAGGGCCATGACGAGCATGCCAAGGGCAATGGAATGGCGCGGAGCAATACGGTTCTGAGCCCAGTTCACAAAGACCATTTCGACCGCCACGATTAGGAGTCCATTGAATCCAAGCAGCAGGCCGATTTGCGTTTCGCTGAGGCGGAACACGTCGCGGTAGTAGAATGGCATAGTGGAGACCAGCTGAAAGAAGACCAAGGCAAAGAGCAGCACCAGCACCGAAAAAGCCAATGCTCCGCGGTCGCGGTAGGGCGATGGTCCCGGGCTCTGGACTTCACGGGTTCTTCGAGGGCGGCGCTTGCGAAAGAAGGCAACAAAAAGAAGTCCTGCCCCTGCAGAGCTTGCCGCATCGGCCCAGAAAAGGCCTTGGTAGCTCCATGCTGCGATTATGCCTGCGGCTGCCGGGCCAACGGAGAATCCGAGGTTGATGGCCATGCGGTTGAGGGAGAATGCGCGGGTGATGTTGCCTTCTTTGGCGTACTCAAAAACGGCCGAAGAATTGGCGGGCCTGACCATGTCGGCGACCGCGGTGAGGGTAAACACCCCAAAGGCCAGGGACCAGAATTCGGTCATAAAGCTCAAGGCAAGAAAGAGCCCCGAGCCTAAAAAAAGCGCAAGAGTTTGAACATTGTAGGAGCCCCAGCGGTCCGAGAGGTAGCCGCCCGAAATGGCTCCGACCATAGAACCAACGCCGTAGGAGGCCATGATCCAGCCGGTGTCGGCCAGGCTAAACCCAAGGCCTTCGCGCAGGTAGAGCCCAAGAAAGGGCAGAACCATGGTGCCTGCTCGGTTGATGAACATGACCGTGGCGAGAACCCAAGCCTCTTGGCTTAATCCCTCAAAAGCGGAGCGGTATTGCCGCCAAATCCAGCTAAAAATGGGAATATGCACAGTGCGGTAAAGGTACCGCGACCTATCTTTAGGTTCATGAAGAATTGGTTGTTTTTGGCATTGATTTTTGTTGCCCTTCTTGACGCGAATGCACAGCGCAGGAACTACCGTGGCGGGGGTTCAAACTCCCGCGGCCCCGAAGGTCAGGGAGAATGGTACCACACCTTGGGCTACGACTACGGTGTAGGGATTGATTTGACGACTGGCTATTTGCCTTTTCAAAGCAACGGGCTCACATGGGCACCGAGGTACACGTTTCCAATAGGCTCCGAGATGTCAGTTGGGGCAATGGCCCCAGTCGGCCTGGGAATCAGTCAAAATTCGAATGGAGGAATCTCCCTTGCCTACCACTATACCTTGGCAGCAACCCTCCAGGTGGGGCTCAGCAGCACCCGCGATGCTAACGTGGCCTTTGGGGCATTCATGAACTTGGGCTACGGGAGTTTTGACCGTCAAGTGCGCAACAACAGCGGTATAGGCCCGGCCTTTGTGCGCGACGGTTCAAACGGAGTTTTTTCGGAGGTCGGGGTGCGCTACAACTACCGCGGTAACGAAATCAATCTCTCTGCCGGACTCTGGCGGGTGCCGGTCTCTGCGGTAGACAAGGTAGATGTGGTATCCCTTCGCCTTATGTATGGGCTGCTGAACTAGCCCAGAATCTCCTTGACAATGGCCGAAATGGCTTTGCCGTCGGCGCGCCCGGCAAGGGCTTTTGATGCGAACCCCATGGCTTGGCCAAACTGACTGCTGCTGCTGAAGCCCTGGGCACTTAAAAGTTCGCTTACGGCATGACGGAGCGCCTCACCCTCGAGAGCCTCAGGCAGGTAGCCTTGAATCACTTTGAGTTGGGCTTCTTCGACCACTGCAAGGTCTTCGCGGTTTTGAGCCCTAAAAATCTCAAGGGATTCCACTCGCTGTTTTTTGATGCGCTGAATCACGCCTATGGCCTGGTCGTGGCTCATGCTGCCATGGTTTGCCGCCGAAGTTTTTTCGGTAGTTAGGGCTGCACGAATCGAGCGAATAGCGTCAAGCCGCAGCTGATCCTTGGCCCGCATAGCAGACTTCATGTCTTCGCTGAGTTGCAGCTCAAGTGCCTCAATCGACATTGTCGTGCAAAAAGGAGTTGTTGGGCCGGAATTCCAGGTCGTTCTTCTCGCCGCGGACCATGTGGTCGCCCAAGGCGTTCTGCTGGGAATAGCGGGCGCTGGCATCGAGGTCCCATCCTTGGCGTTCAAACGCGGGTCGCTCGAGGTCTCCCTGCTGCATGCGCGCTTGATTTTGACCAAAATGGTGGTTGTAGGTCTGCAGGTAGGCTCGACGTTCCTGCGCCATTCGACGCATGGTGTCTTCGAGGCTGTCGCGATCGGGATCGATCTCTGGGCTCAGCGTCGCGACAGCGGGATCGGTTCGAAGCTCAAACTGCATTTCTTGGCGCGGACTCGGCTCTGGGCTAAAGGCCGTCGGCTCTGAGCTAAAGGTCGTGGGCTCTGAGCTAAAGGTCGTGGGCTCTGAGCTAAATTCCGTCGGCTCTGGGCTAAAGGCAGTTGGCTCTGCGTTATAGGCCTCCGGCTCTGGGCTATAGGCCGTCGGCTCTGGGCTAGCAGGTGCTGGAGCGTCCCCACGAAGGGAGGCCTCAAAGGCTAAAAATTCATCAAGACCAACTTCCTTGGCGGGCCGTGAAGGTTCTTCGTTCCAATCTAGGGTCCAGGTCATGCTGGGGCTGGCCTCTTCATGAAGAGGTTCCTCGGCATTGCTCATTTCGGGGCTCATCTCATGGCTCACCTCATGGCTCATTTCGGGGCTCACCTCATGGCTCACTTCAGCCGCAACCTCGTCTTGAGGTTCAACCAGAAGCGCAAATTCGTGAGCCTCCTCGGACGCTTCGTCCTCAGGGGCTGTCTCTGTGAATGAAGCCTCATGAGTCTCTGGGGTCAGGGCATCGGGCGCATCCCAAGGCAGGGCAGGGGACAGTTCAAAAGAAAAGTCCGAACTAAATTCTGATTCGACGTCTTCGTCCACAATGGCCAGTGCTTCCTCAGGGTTGGGATGCTCGTAGTGGGTATGTTCTTGCGCCAAATCAAAGGCTGGGCTGAACTCCGAATCAAGGTCATAGGCCTGAGGAGTTTCCTTAAGCTCAACGGCATCAGGCTCGGGCGCCAAGGCTTGGGTAAAGGGAACCTCCGTGGGGTTGACGGAGTCCTCCTCGAGCGGACTCTTGCTTCGCACCGGCTCATCAAACAGGTTGAATTGCGATCCGGGAGCGGAGTCGGGATGGAGCTCGTAGATTACTTTTTCGGGCTCGGCGGGGTTGACCGTTCCGATGGGATTGGTCGCACTGAAGCCCGTTGCAATGACCGTTACCTGGAGGGCCCCGTCAAGGTGGGGGTCTTCGCCAATGCCCATAATGATGTCGACCTGGCGGCCGGCTTGGTCTTGAATGTAGTCGTTGATTTCGCCGATTTCATCGAGCGTTACCTCGTGCTCGCCGCTTCCCGACACGATCAGAAGCAGCACCGAGCGGGCTCCTTCAATGTGGTTGTCGTTCAGAAGAGGGGAGTCAAGAGCACTGCGCACCGACGATAGGGCGCGGGTTGAGCCGGTGGCCTTGGCACTGCCCATGATGGCAGTTCCGCTGTTGTGCAAAACGGTCTTGGCGTCGCGAAGGTCGATGTTGACGCTGTAGTGGTGCGTGATGACTTCGGCGATTCCGCGCGCAGCGGTAGAAAGCACCTCGTCGGCCTTCATGAAGCCCTGCTTGAAGCCCAGGTTGCCGTAGACCTCGCGCAGTTTGTTGTTATTAATTACAATGAGCGAATCCACATGCTCGCGCAGGCGCTCGATGCCCAATTCTGCTTGACGCAGGCGCATGCTGCCCTCAAAGCCAAAGGGAGCAGTGACGATTCCGACGGTCAAAATACCCATTTCGCGGGCTGCCATGGCAATTATGGGTGCAGCACCTGTTCCGGTTCCGCCGCCCATGCCTGCCGTGATGAAGACCATCTTGGTTTGCGCCCCCAAAACGGCTTGAATTTCTTCATAGCTCTCGAGTGCGGCCTGCTCGCCGACCTCGGGATTCGCTCCGGCACCGAGGCCTTCGGTCAGCGTCGCGCCGAGCTGAATTTTGTTTTCTACGGGGCTAAAATCAAGAGCCTGAGCGTCGGTGTTGCAGACAATAAAGTCTACGCCACGTATTCCTTGGTTCTTCATGTAGTTGACCGCGTTGGAGCCGCCACCCCCTACGCCAATCACTTTGATGGCAGAGGAGCGGTGCTTGGGCAGGTCGAAGTCTAGAGAATGTGGGTCCATAGTTTTAATTCAAATCGTTGTCGTCAATAAGCTTGAGAAATCCGTCGGCCCAGCGCTTGAAGAAGTCGCCTTTGGCCTTTGTTTTTTGCGTTTGCTCCGCCCCGGAACCCCCAGCTGCAGGGGCCGTTTCGAGTTCGCCAAGGTGCTCTACCAAGACCTCGTCGGCCGGCTCGGTCGCATCAGCAGTCGCGGGGCTGAGGTCCCAATGCGTGGATTCCAACTCTGGACTCAGTGCCAAGGCGGGGTCGGATTCGCGCACAAAAACCTCGACGTCGCGTCCTTCGAGGCCCTTCATCAAGAGCCCCACTGCGGTGGCATACATCGGTGAGTTCAGTGCATGGTCCAGAGGAAGGGCGGCAAGGTGCTCGTTGGGGTAACCGATGCGCGTATCCATGCCAGTTAAGTATTCCACGAGCTGCTTCACGTGCTTGAGCTGGCTGCCTCCTCCGGTAATGACCACTCCGGCAATGAGCTTGCGCGAAGGTTGGTCGTATCCGTAGTTTTTGACCTCGGTAAAGACCGCGTTGATGATTTCGGTGGTCCGGGCGTGAATGATTCGGCTCAAGGTTTTGAGGCTAATTTCCTTGGGGTCGCGTCCGCGAAGTCCCGGGATGGAGACAATCTCGTTTTCTTTGTTTTCTCCGGGCCAGGCGGAGCCAAATTTGACCTTGAGCTGCTCTGCCTGCTTCTCGATGATGCTGCAGCCCTCTTTGATGTCGTTGGTAATGATGTTGCCGCCGTAGGGGATTACCGCGGTGTGGCGTATGATTCCGTCTTTAAAAATGGCGATGTCGGTGGTTCCGCCGCCGATGTCGACCAAGACTACGCCGGCTTCTTTTTCTTCTTGGCTCAGCACGGCCTTGGCGCTGGCCAGGGGTTCAAGATTCAGGGCCTTGAGCTCAAGGTCTGAAGATTTCACGCAGCGCGCAATGTTGCGTATGCTGGTCACCTGGCCCACCACAATGTGGAAGGTGGCCTCGAGCCGCGCGCCGTACATGCCGCAGGGTTCTTTGATGTCGCCTTGACCGTCGACCTTGTATTCCTGGGGGATTACGTGAATGATTTCTTCGCCCGGCATCATGGCCAGTTTGTGCACGTTTTCGGTGAGGCGTTCCAGATCGAGTTCGTCGATTACTTCCTCGGAATCCATGCGCGTGATGTAGTCGCTGTGCTGAAGGCTGCGTATGTGCTGCCCTGCAATGCCCACGACCACTCCGGTTATGTCGAATCCGCAGTCCAATTTCGCTGCTTCGATGGCCTGCTTGATGGACTCGATGGTTTGGGTGATGTTGACTACCACGCCGCGCTGCACCCCAAGGCTTGGGGCGGTTCCGTAGCCGAGGATTTCGAGCTTGCGGTAGCTGTCGAGTTGACCGACCAGAACGGCAATTTTGGTGGTGCCGATGTCAAGTCCTACGGCGATTGTTTGGGTGTTCATGGTTGGCTGGGAGCGGAGGTTAGCATAAAGACGACCTGGTCTTCGAAGCGCACGTCAAGGCGCTCGAGTTGGTCCAGGGTTTTGTTTTGGAGCGCATAGGCATAGAGGGCCTTGGCGCGGTGGGCCTTGCGGGCAAATTCGCTAGCGTCGCCCCAAACGATGCGGTGGGGGTGCCATTCGGGGAAGGCGGTAAACCCCGTTTCGGGCTTAAAATCCAGGGCGTACCAGCCGCCGCGGAACGAGGAATGCTGGGCTGCGCGGTTCAAAAGTCTTAGGGCTTCGGCCCTGCGGGCGCGGGTGTAGGTGCCGGTGACCAGCGGAAGCCTGGGCTTGTCGTGCTTGGAGAGGGGGAATAAGTTGCCCGAAGCGTCGCAGTACGCGCTTTGTAATCCATTAGAAATCCGTGCTTTAGCCACTTTTTGCTTCACGACGCTGTACACTGTTCCATCCCAAGTTGAAAATACCTCGGCATCCTGCACCAGTTCATGTCTTTTAAGCTTTTCTTCTAACATTGGAATGTTGATTTCTTTCGCGGTTTTGCCCGTCCAGGGCCAGCCTTCGGTCGCGAGGCTCGGGCAGAGGTCTGAGGCGATCAGCAGCACTTGATCTTTGGGCTGGTGAATGCGGACTTTGGTCGATACTTGACGCGCGGATTCTCGAGGTTGCAGGGCGAGAACCAGCCCGAGGGATAGGCCGACTAGCCCAAGGGTCCAGGAGCTTATGACGACGGTGGTTCTCATCCAGGGCTTCATGCTTTGGCGAGAATTAGGCGTTCGACGTGCGGAACCAGGCGGTCGATGTCGCCGGCACCGACGGTGACGATTACTTGGGCGGGTTGGCTCACGAGCCATTCTGCTCCTCGGTCGTAGGAAACGAGTTGGGCGCCAGGGATTCGGGCGGCGAGCATGGCGCTGTCGACTCCGGCCATGGCGCGTTCGCGGGCGGCGTAGATTGGGAGTATGCCAACGTAGTCTGCGCCTCGAAGGGCTTGGGCAAATCCTGCTGCGAAGTCTCGGGTTCTGCTGTAGAGGTGCGGTTGAAAGAGCAGGGCTATTTTTTGGCCTGGGTGCATTCCTCGAAGGGCTTCGATGAGTCGGGTGAGTTCGGTGGGGTGGTGGGCGTAGTCGTCGATGTAGTGTCGGCCAGCGGCGCTTGCGCGGCGGTCGAACCGCCGCGCTACCCCGCGAAAGCTCGCGATCGCTTCGCCGATCGCGGCCGCGGGCATGCCCACGCTGTGGGCCAGCGCCGCCGCAGCCACCGCATTCTCCACATTATGAAGCCCCGGGAGGCCCGCCTGCGTCGCAACCTCCTGCCCGTCCACAACCAAAATAAAATGCTGCAAACCGTCCACCATCCGCACGTCGCGGTAGCTGTAGCGATCGCCCGGTCGCCCGTAAAGCTCCGCGCCCTCGAGCTCCGCGCAGCCGGGTCCGGCAAAAAGAGGACCCTTCACCTGGCTTGCAAACTCCCTAAACCCTTCTATGACCGAGTCGGCCTCGCCATAAATATCCAAATGGTCCGCGTCGGTGCTGGTGACTACCGCCGCGCTAGGATGAAGCTGCAAAAACGAACGGTCAAACTCGTCGGCCTCCACCACGCTCAGGTCGGCGGGCCCGGGCAGGCAGTTCGAATTGAAGTTGCTGGCGATTCCGCCCAAAAAGGCTTGAATAGGTCGGTCCTGACTTAAAATCCATGCCAGCATCGCAGAAGTAGTCGTCTTGCCATGGGTGCCGGCCACGGCCAGGCTTTGCCCGGCATTGGAGATCTGCCCCAGCAGCTCAGCCCGCTTGAGCACAACCCGTCCCTCGGCCTGAGCGGCAAGCAGTTGGGGATGGTCCGCCGGAATCGCCGGCGTGTAAATAATCCAGGCTGCATTAGGAATTCCCCAGGCTTCCACAGAATCGCTGTAGCGCATCGTTGCGCCTTCGTGCTCCAGGGCCTCGGTGAGGTCCGAGGGTGTTTTGTCGTATCCGCTCACGGGAATTCCGCGCGCCAAGGCCCAGCGAGCAAGCGAAGACATGCCAATGCCTCCGATGCCCAAAAAGTCCAGGGCTGGAATACGGTCTATTTGCGCCATGACCAAAGTCGTTCGCATTCGTTTACAATGTCTTGGGCCGCGGCCGGCTTGGCCAGCTTGCGGGCGTTGCCCCGTAGCAGCTCGAGTTCGTCGGGACGGTTGAGGAGCCCGTGCACGTGGCCGCAAAGGTTGTGGATGCTCACCTCGTGCATAATCACCGCCGCCCCGGAATCCACCAAACTCTGTGCGTTGTGGGTTTGGTGGTCTTCGGCCACGTTGGGCGAGGGCACGAGGACCGCTGCAGAACCCGAGCAGGCCAGTTCGCTCAAGGTGCCAGCTCCCGCACGCGAGAGGACCATGTCGGCCGCCCGCAATGCAGCGGGCATGTCGTCGATGAAGGCGCTAATTATGCGTCCTCGGCCTTGACCAAATCGGTCGATGAGTTCCTGGGCGTAGTAGCGTCCGCACTGCCAAAAAATCTGGATGTCGCTGGACCGCCACATGTTTTCGCAGGCGGCGACGCCCTCGTTGATGGCGCGTGCTCCCTGGCTTCCGCCCAAAATAAGAACCAGGGGCTTTAGGGGGTCGTAGCCCAGGGCCACCTTGGCCTCTGCCCGGAGCGCGGCGGTGGTGGGCTGGTGGGCTAGGGCCGCGAGGTCGGGGCGAATCGGGTTGCCGGTGAGTTTAATGCGGTCTGCCGGGAAGGCTGATTCCATTCCAGGGTAGGCTACGCAGACGGCTCCAGCCTTTTTGCTCAGCAGGCGGTTGGTCCAGCCGGCAAAGCTGTTTTGCTCCTGAATCAGGGTCGGAATTCCCATGCGCTGGGCCACCCAAAGTGTGGGTCCGCTGACGTAGCCGCCGGTGCCCACGACCAGGTGCGGCCGCTCGCGCTCCAAAATCGCGCGGACTCTCTTGAGGCTTAACCAAATTTTAACCGGGAGGCCAAGGTTGGCAATCAGTTTTTTGCGCTGGAATCCAGCAATGCGAATTCCTTCAATGGGGAAGCCCGCAGCCGGAACGCGTTCCATCTCCATGCGTCCCTCGGCGCCCACAAAGAGAATCCGTGCCTGGGGGTAGCGGGCTTGAATTTCGCGGGCGATGCTCACCGCCGGGAAGATATGTCCGCCGGTACCGCCGCCTGAGATGATGATGCGCAATTGTTCTGACATGGCTGGCTCTCGTGCTTTATGCTTTAGGTATTGGGCTTTGCTCGTTCCAGTCGTTGGCGAGTGCGTCGGCCAGTTCGGGGTCGACTTGCTCGTTGTCTCCCTTGCCGCGGCTCACGGCGATAATCATGGCCATGGCCAGGCTGGTGATGAGCAAGGAGGTTCCGCCCGCACTAATTAAGGGCAGGGTTTGACCCGTTACGGGCAGGAGGCCCGTTGCCACGGCCATGTTGATGAAGGCTTGAAGCACAATGGAGAAGCCTATGCCCAGCGAGAGCAGCTTGCCAAAGAGGTCCTTGGAGCGCTTGGCCACCCGAATCACCGAAAAAAGCAGCCAGACGTACATGGCCAGAATTACCGTGCCTCCGATTAGCCCGTATTCTTCGACAATTAGGGCATAAACAAAGTCGGAATTGCTTTGGGGCAA
>JABMNC010000058.1 GCA_013205365.1 Cryomorphaceae bacterium
ACAAGGACTGGTACCATTGACGGCTTTAGTGATAACAGCACTGCCGGAGGCTGTACGCCAGGAACGATTACTTCTGCAACCTACGGATTCAGTCGTCCAAACATGAAGATTGTGGCTGAGGCTCAAGCTTGCTCCAATGTGCGCACTCCGGTGGTCATGAACATTGATTCAACCAGTGCAGACGCGGTGGCAAGCTTTGTTGAAGTCAATGCCGCAACAGGCACCTTTGAGTTCTATGCTGGTGGATCTACAGGACAAACCTTCTCTTGGACCTTTGGCGATGGCGGCTCAGCGACTGGAGACACGGTGACACACTCCTATGCTTCGGCTGGGGTCTTTACTGCGACTTTGACGGTAACTGATTCCACCTGCAATACCACTGACGTGTTTGGATTCGTGGTAACCTCGCACATTGGGCTTGGTGAAAACATCCTGAACCAGCAGATGATGGTGTTCCCGAACCCAAACAGCGGAACCTTCCAAGTTCGCATCAGCGGTGCAAGCGAGTTCGAGGGTCAGCTTGAGGTGATGAACCTCATGGGACAGGTTGTGGCTTCAATCCCCGTGGACAAGCGCAGCAACGTGCACGAAGTGGCCATGGATTTGACCAACTACCCCAAGGGAGTTTACATGCTACGCCTCAGTGGAACCGAAGGTCAAACGGTGCTTCGAGTTATTGTTCGCTAAGTCGGATTCCTTTAGAATCAAAAAGGCCGCCCGAAAGGGCGGCCTTTTTTGTTTGCGTCAAGAAGCAAAAACAGAGAAACTAAAAACCCTTAACAGCGATTTAAAGAAAGGGATTGAAGCGAGGGCTGAGCTCCTCTACCCTGCCCTGCTTGAAATCAACTCCGTACATGGCTGGTATGGTGCGCGAGGTATGGCGTGACCATAGGGCGTAGGCGTTGGAACCGGTTCCGAGCAGAAGCATTTCGTCTCCCTCTTGAAGCGCTGGTAGTTCAATCCCCTTCTCAAGGTAGTCCCCTGCAAAGCATAGCGGACCCGCCAGGTCGGTTGGTACCGTACCGCTGGGTAAGGCGACGCCAGAGCGCGTCGGTAGCCAAGCTATTCCGCGCGGACGCACGTAGGCATCGCGCAGCAAGAAGTCCGCACCCAAATGCAGGTAGGCGACCTGACGACTGCCGCGTTCCAAGACATACTCCACGTCGCTGAGGGCGTAGCCACTGTGAAAGTGGGTCCATTGACCAAACTCGGTAACGAGGTCAAAGTCCGTCCAAAGCTCTGGAAGTTCCGACCTTAAACGGGCGGCATAGGCATCCATTTTGGGAGCCCGGCCATTCTCGAGCAGTTCGGGCAGAAGACCTCCGCCCAAGTCTAGGGTGGTAATACGGCGGTCCATTCCATGGTCCGCTAGCGCAGCATTGGCTTCGATTGCGAGGCGATAAATACGAACAATAGCGCGTATGGCCCCCTCAAAGTCCTTCATGGAAGAACCGGAATGCACGTGAAGCGCTTCAATGGGATGGGCTAAAATGGCTTCAATTATGCCTTCTCGGTTGGCGATGGCTTCGCCAAATTTTGATTCATCGCCGCTAACCTGATAGACCGAGGGAGCGTCGGTCTCAACCATCGGATTGATGCGAAGCCCGATGCGCAATTCCCCTGCAAAGGGCAGCAAACGCTTGAGCTCTTCTATGCTGTTGGCGTTGACCAGTAAGCCTGGATTATTCTGAGCACAGTCTGCAATCTCATGCACTCTTTTGACCGGAGAATCAAAAACAATGCACTCCGAAGGGCATCCAGCGGCCCGAGCAAGCCAAACTTCTTCGATGGTGGCCGCCTCCAGCCCAAATCCACGGCTAACAATATACCTAAGAATCGAGGGGTGAGGCTGGGATTTTATAGCAACGGCGTGATTGATCCTCGAGTGGCCCCAGGCGAGTTGAAGCGCGTCTAGCTGAGCGTCCAGTGCGTTCCAGGAGACAAACAGCAGGGCGGAATCCTCGGGGCCTCTACCCTTCCGGGTCTGATTAGCCGCCCAAAGCGCCTCCTCGTAGAGTGGATGCTTCATAGAGCTTCAAACAATTCCCTGGCCTTCTCGTCGATCAAATCGACGAGCCTGAGGTCGTTAAAGGGGTTAAAGCCCTTTGGACTAAGCATCTGGCGTATCGAATACGAGCCAAGGGCAAGGCGAATGAAGGAACGTGGTCCGTACCGAACGGGTTGCCCTAAAAACACTCGGTCAAAGCCAACAAAGCCTTCGAGATTGCTGAGAACTAAGGTATCAAAGAGCATTTTGAGCTCGTCGTAGCCCAACTCCCGGCCACCGGCAAATACTGTGAACGAAATGATGCTGTCGTTGGTAAGCTCCATGTCGGGCATCATTCCAAATCGGTCGTTAAGGGCCAAGCGACCAATCACAACCCGATTCCATCGTCTAATTAGTGCGTCGGATTCGTCTTGGCTGTATAATAAAAAAGCCTCCATCTCGTCTAGGGCAATCTCCCAGCGCAAGCGCAGACCAATGTTAGCAAACTCTGGCCAAATTTTTTGAAGCTGGGGCAGGTCGTCGGGAGCATCAGCGCCAGCAAACAAACTACCGTAGGCGCCTAAGTGGTCGGCTGGCTTGCCCCTGAGCTTCCTGGTCCAAAACTTGGGCACCAGCAAAGACCCGCAAAATGGCGGAGCCTGAAAAAACTTAGAGCCGGTAACCATTAGAAGTACCCCCTTGGACAGCAGCGCTTTTACCAAACCAACATGATTGCGGAACTGGCATAAATCCACAACCCACATCACACCCTCTTTAAACTCATCGATGATGTCTAAATCGTCCTTGATTCCAGACTTTGATCCAAAAACGAGGTTGCAGATAATGGGCTGCCCTGGGCGTTGGGCAATGACGTCGCGAATGGCTTGCTTGCGGTCAGAAATATGTCCGCTTTCTTCGCGAGCAGGCAAAAAACATACCTCGATGCGGAGCGAATCCAAGACTACATCGCCCTTGGGAACCTTTGCCCCAAATTGATTAGTGCTGGCGTAGAACTTGCCCTGGGCTGCTAAAATGGACCCAGAACCCAACTCTTCAGGGCAACTCACTATGTTGGTAATCGTCTTACCCGGGTAAAGCATGGACTGCATCAGCAGAGGCCAGTACATCATGTCGCTCCCCGAAGGTCCGTAGTACAGGTCAAACTCCGTACTTGATTCGCCGTCAAAAAGCGCCCTCAATCGGGCTGTTTGCTCCTGAATCCAGCGACGGTCGTCGCTTACGCGGTATTCTTGTTCAAACCTTTGAGCCGTTTTTAAGCCGTCTGGCGTGAGCGTGCCGCAGGTGCAGGAACCCCGCATCAGCAGGCCCTCAAACTTGGTAGGGTTCAGGTGGTACTGGTTCGCGTCCGTTTCAGGGCGTAGCGCTATGCGCTCGTCGCAGCCCGATAAAATCCAATCTTTAATCATTCCTTGGTCCGGTAAGCCCGGTGCCTCATTCCATTAGTTTGTTCAATAGTAAGCCAGGCATAATGGCTGTCGTGCACCAAGCGCGCTTCTGAGTCTTGAATCTGCCTAACTAGGGTTTCTTCGCTTTGGTACTGCGCCTGGTGGTAGTCTAATCCACCATTCCTAAAATAGCGATCAGACTCCAAAATTTGCGGTGCAGCAGGGCCAAGCGTGTACCATGCACCCTCTCCAATTCCGCCCAAATAATGTGCATGGTCAGGCACTGAAGCGGGCCGCTGTACCGGTGCCATTAAATTGCCGACTACGGAATCATCCTTGACCTGCGCCGCCTTACTCCGGCTAGCCGAGGCAAGCATCTTAGCGGTAATATCCCAAACAGCACGGTGGAGCGGATCTTTTTTAGCTACCCCTTGCCCCTTCCTCCACTCAATGTAGCCAAAGTCCGCACCGGCGGCGGCAAGCACATTAAAGAATGGCGTAGGGGCTAAATAGGTAATTGGCCGTTTAAAGCGCTTATAGTACCGCGGCTCATGCCCGACGCCAGCCAAAATTGCAGTTTGCACAAACCGAGCACAATTCGTTTGCTCGGGGTCAAGCCCGTGGTAACCGATGAGCCCGCTATACTGCATTTGCTTCGCCTTGGCCTCCACTAATTCAGCGTTTGCAGCATAGAAAATACTCATTTGCATCAGGCCTTCGCCATGAGTAAGGTCTGATTTGGATTCCAATTCGCGGCAAATCTCGTCGGTATTTTCTATGACTCCCAAGGCTGACCATTGCGGGATGGTCTTGAGTATAAGACCCGGATCGGTCTCGCCTGAACGGATGCGACCCATACGACGCGGACTTATGTACCGACCGAAGTCGTAGTAATTTAAGGAATTATCCTTGGCAATAATCATGGCAGCATGACCTACAAGAAGGTTGAGATTTTTTACTAAACCAATGCTTTTAAAGAACTTCATAATTCCCTCGTCGCCACGCGCAGTCACCTCTGGCCAAGCGAGCACCAAAACTGCGGAGTTGTGCGGCGAATTCTGCATCAATGCATAGGTGTGTTAAAAATCTGCTGGCTTAGAGAACTTCAAAATTAACATACTATGACCCATTACGACCAAACCTACGTTCTGCCAATAATTAATAGTTTGTGTTTCTGCAAGACCTATAAAAAGTCCGAACTTTACCGCCATGACCCTGCTGGCCTATCTTGCCTCACTGCTAATTGGATTGGCACTCGGACTCCTTGGCGGAGGGGGATCCATTCTGACCATGCCAGTACTAGTCTACCTCTTTGGGCTGAGTGCGGTAGAAGCCACCGCCTACTCCCTATTCATCGTTGGAGCCACGGCACTTTCGAGCATCATACCTAAGGCGAGGGCCGGCGAAATTGACTTTAAAGCTGCACTTTGGTTCGGACTTCCCTCTATTGCGGCCGTCTACTTCACCCGAAGCGTTCTGATGCCCGCCATTCCAGACCCCATCTGGTCTGCAGGCACTTTTGCCCTAGGCAAGGGTACTGCGCTAATGCTTCTTTTTGCTGTTCTCATGGTATGGGCCTCGATAAGCATGATTAAGGGACCCCAGTCAAAGACCCGAAATTCCTTTAAAACAGGCCTTAGCCCTAGCGCAAAAATAGCCTTGGTTCTCGCCGAGGGCCTTGGAGTTGGCCTGCTCACCGGGCTCGTGGGCGCAGGCGGCGGATTTTTAATCGTCCCAGCCCTGGTGCTGGTTATGGGCCTAGAAATGAAGGTTGCCGTTGGAACTTCCCTTACCATAATTGCCTTTAAGTCGCTTATCGGATTTACCGGAGACTTAGACCATTTAGACGCCAACTGGACCCTTTTGTTGAGCGTAACTGCCATTGCCATAATAGGTATGGTCTTTGGAACTGCTTTATCGAAACGCGTAGCCTCAAGTCGCCTGCATAAAGCCTTCGGCTGGTTTGTACTCACCATGGGTGTCCTTATTTTAACAGAACAAATTTTTACTTTTAACCTAATTCCTTGACTGCTTTGAACTCAGCCCTAAACGTAGAACAGATTTATACCGGTTGTTTGGCCCAGGGAGCCTACTTCATTTCGTGCCAGGGAGAGGCTATTGTCATTGACCCCTTGAGAGAAACAAGGCCCTACCTTGACCGAGCGGAAGCCATGGGCTTAAGCATTAAGTACATTCTCGAGACCCACTTTCATGCAGACTTTGTCTCAGGGCACGTTGCGTTGTCTAAGGCCACCGGCGCTCCCATAGTCTTCGGCCCCAATGCCAACCCAGAATTCGAGGCCCATATTGCCCACGACGGCGAGATCCTCAAGGTTGGAACTGCGAGCATTGAGGTTTTGCATACCCCAGGGCATACCATGGAATCTACTTGCTACCTGCTGCGCAACGAGGCCGGCGAAAAGATAGCCGTCTTTAGCGGAGACACCTTGTTTTTAGGCGACGTAGGGCGACCAGACTTGGTTCAAAAGGCCGCGAGCATGACCCAAGAAGAGCTGGCGGGAATCCTTTTTGATTCTCTGAGGGCCAAGATTATGACCCTGCCCCCGAGCATTACTATTTATCCAGGGCATGGAGCCGGTTCGGCATGCGGAAAAAACTTGAGCAAAGAGACCGTTGGTACCCTCAAGGAGCAGCTGGCAAATAACTATGCTCTGCGCGCCAACATGACCCGCGAGGAGTTCATTCATGAAGTGACCAACGGATTGGCCGAGTCTCCCGCATACTTCCCGATGAACGTAGCGATGAATAAAAAGTCCATTCCTGGCGCTGAAGAGGTGCTGGCAATAGCCTCCAAGGCAATTGACAGCATTGCATTCAAGGCGATGGTGGGCGAAATGACTGCCCTTGTGCTCGACACGCGAAGTCCCGAAGATTTTGCTGCAAACCACATACCTGGGTCGATTAACATAGGAATCGACGGGCAATTTGCTCCATGGGTTGGTTCCTTGATTCCTACCGACCAGACGCTCATGCTGGTTTGTGAGAACGGCAGAGAAGACGAAGTAATCACTCGCCTTACCAGAGTGGGCTACGACCGCGTTCTAGGATATTTAGAAGGCGGCATGGACGCTTGGACGGCGAGCTCCTTGGAGACCGATCAGGTTCTCCGCATTACTGCATCAGAATTGGCCAAGCGGCTTGCAGCCAATCCCAACCTAAGCATTGTGGATGCCCGCAAAGAGGGCGAATGGACTGCTCAAAACCTTCCGCAAGCCAAGAACATTGCTCTGGATGACCTCAACGCTAAATTCAGCGAACTGCCCCTGGAGCAAACCATGCACATTCACTGTGCAGGCGGCTACCGCTCCATGATTTATGCTTCCGTACTAAAGAGTCGAGGCATTCACGACCTCGTTGACGTGGTTGGAGGCTTTGCTGCAATCAAGGAGACTCCCGGGCTTGAAACCGGCGCCTTTGTTTGCCCCAGCACCCTATCCGAAGAGCTTGCCCAGGCCGAATCAAGCGCTGGCCAGGGAATAATCGCCTGGTTTAAAAAATTAATTCGCTAAAATAGCCTGCGGGAGTGATCCCTATGGCTTGCTATCGAAGTTTCTCCTGGCTAGGGACGAATCCATAGGTGGCCTACGCCACCAACCAGGCCGAGCCCGCCCTGCACGTTGCTGTAAATGGGGACGGGTTGGGTGAATGGCCCCCCGCTGTTCTGCGCATTTTCAAAGGAGCGCCTGTACCTCGCGGTGGCCTCGTCAACCTTATAAACCTTCATCTTGGTGGGCGACGTGAGGGAATACTTGTAAACCCGCACGACCAGTTCGCGGTTTTGACCCAAAAAGAGGGCATTGTCAAAACTGATGTCGCCACCAAAGTTGCCCCCAAAAACGGGTTGACTGACCAAGGGATCGTCGGTACCTGCATAAATAACTTGCTGCCCAAAGGCCGTATCGTTTTGATCTTCATAAAATTCCAGCTGATAAAAACCTGGCACCCCGTCGTCGTCTATTGACACGCGGTATATCAAGTGCGGAGTAACAAACATTCCAGTCCCCGGACTAAAACCAATGGAGTCCATGCGGAAGTCTCCCGACAGGGCCATTGGACGCGCAAAGCCACTCACGACCGGCAGTTCAGGCCAAGAAGCCTTGACCGTGTAGCCTTGACCAGCACTAGGCTTAAGGGGCGAGCGGTAGTAGCCATCTTCCAAAGGGTCTGGAGTCAGAGTATCTAATGCAAGCCCAGCAGAGTCCTCTATCCAAACGATGGCATCACTGATGCGCTGGGGGTCGCCCTGATCGAGAATTCCCACACTGCGGCTAAGGTGCGCCCTTAGGCTTAGATTCGGATTCAAATCTGCGTAAAGCACCAAAACAGGGTCTGAATCCTCGGGGTCAAAGGGAATAATACGCTCGCAAGAGGTCCAAAAAACAAGCAAAGCATAGGCAGCGGCAAAATTCTTCATAATCTAAAATTCAAAGGAGTAGGAGACCGATGGAATCAGAGGGAACAGGCCGTAACCCTTAAGCACTCTGCGGTTATTGTCGTCAAAACCAAAGTCCATATAGAAAATGTTAATGCGGTTGTACGCATTATAAACTCCAAACTGCCAGGCTCCCTCACCCCAGCGACTCGGCCTCTTAATAGTCAGCGAAAAGTCTGCTCGGTGGTAGGCCGGCTCGCGAAAGCCGTTTCTGCCGTCGACCGACTCCACGGTCTGAAGCCAAGAACCGTCAAAAGCATCTTGAGGGCGAGCAAAGAGCTTGCGCGTGGCGAGGGTTACTGCGCGGCCGGTACCGTAGACAAATACCGCCCCAAACGAAACTCGATCGTTGAATGCATGATTCAGCACCACACTCATGTCATGGCGTCGATCGAAGGTGTAGGGAAAAGGATTGCCAAAATTCAACTCGGCAAACTGACGGGTGGTCTTAGCTAGCGTGTAGCCAACCCAACCGGTGGTACTTCCCGTCTTTTTCTCCAAAAGAAACTCTGCGCCATAAGCCCATCCACGACCGGTGGTAACCTTGGTTTGCCAGTCGCTGAATCCCAAGAAAAAAGTTGCCCCCTCTTTGTACTCAATCAGATTCTGCATGTCTTTGTAGTAGGCCTCTACGCTCAGCTCCCAACCCTTGCCCAAATTATGAGCATAACCCGCGGCAGTCTGCCAAGACTCTTGCGGACGAATACTTTCGGTGGCCGGAACCCATAGGTCGGTAGGTAAACCAATAGTTTGGTTCGCCAAAAGGTGCATGAACTGAGCCATCTGCACGTAACTCCACTTTAAAGAACCCTTCTCGCTGACCAAATAGCGGGCAGAAAACCGAGGCTGAACACTTAAGTAGTTCTTGGTTCCGACCGCAAAATGATTGGCGTGAACGCCGATGTTTACCCGCAGTCGATCGCTTAGGGTCGCATCGACCAAACCATAGAGTACGTTGTCGAGGGCATTTTGGCGAATGGACCCAAAGGAAGTGTCCAAGGACACTCCCCCGTCGCTAAACTTCAAGCTGCTCACGCCGGGCTCAAAGGCGTGCCGCGTGTGGCTCGCACCCCATTTGAATGAGGTATTTGCGGCGTACTTGTATTCAAAATCCCAGCGTCCACCAACGTCTTCAATAGAACTTAGGTAGGATATTCCGTACCGATTCACATAGGTACTGCCCATATCCTCTTCGCGGTCTTCGCCTTTTATGTCGGTCACAAAGCGATAGCGGCTGTAGGTCGCCGTCGCATTAGAAAATAACTTTGGACTAATCACCCAAGACCATCGAGCCGTTGCAATGTTATTACCCCAATTCAGGGAATTGTCAGTGGAATTGATAAATCGAGTGCCATTGAGCTCGTACTCGTCGCTGGTGCGGGCATAGGCCTCATCAAGGCCTTGATAATAACTCAGATAAACCTGATGGTTGCGGTTAATCTGGTGGTTGATTTTGCCATTGAGGTCGTAGAAATAATATCCGCCTCGGGTGCTTGGATTCTGGGCGGCAATTATCGGCTGGGCCAGTACGTCGAGGTAGGTGCGGCGCGCACTAAGAAGCACCGACGTCTTATCCTTCCATAGCGGACCCTCGACGGTCAGCCGGCTTGAAATCAATCCCAGGGAGCCGGTCGCCTTCCATTCTTTGCGGTTCCCTTCCTTCATGCGCACGTCGAGCACGCTGGATAGACGACCGCCGAAGTTTGCGGGAAATCCGCCCTTTATTAAATCAACGGAATTAATGGCGTCGGAATTAAACACGCTAAAAAAGCCAAAGAGGTGGTTGACGTTGTACACGGGCACCCCGTCGATGAGCATCAAGTTCTGGTCGGGTCCGCCGCCGCGCACATAAAAACCTGAAGTGCCCTCGGTCCCACTCTGCACGCCGGGCATTAACTGAATAATCTTGAGAATGTCGGTTTCGCCCAACAGGACTGGCAGGTTTTTTATCGTCTTCATGCTGAGTGATACCGTGCTCATTTGCACTTCTTCTTGAATCGGGCGGTTCGCACTCACCTCTACCTCACTCAATTTGACGTCGAGGGACTGCAGATCAAAGTCAGAACGCACTCCGCTCGATGCGTAGCGAATGCTGCGCAGCAAAGGAGCATAAGTTGGGTAGCTCGCTTGAATCTTGGCGGAATCCCCTTGTACCTGTAGGCTGTAGAATCCATAGGCATTGGTCTGGGCAGAACGGCCCGATGCCGCATCATAAACGTAGGCACTAATTAAGACCTCACCCGTTGCCGCATCGCGCACAAATCCACTGGCCGTGAAGGTGCGCTGAGCCGCCATAGGCAGGCAGAACAGAACCATTAAAATAAGGGCCTGAACGAATTTCACGGTGTTAATAGGCATGGTGCATAAAATGTTTGGCGCAAAGATGAGACCTAAACACTAGATGCCTATGTTTGAGGGCACAAAATCACTAACTCGCTGCACTATGTTCCCTAAAAAACTCCTTTTAATCGCAGGGACTGCCCTGCTTTGCCTGCAAATGACCGGTCAAGTCCTCACACAAACCGTGCGCGGAACCGTAATTGACGCCGTGAGTAAGTTCCCATTGCCCGGCAGCGCAGTGCGCATTGCCGGCAAGACCGCTACAACCGATGCCAACGGTCAGTTTTATTTTGCCGAAGTGGCCATTGGTCGGCAAAGGGTTGAGGCCAGTCTTTTTGGTTACGAGGCCAAAAGCCAAGCCGTTGAATTGAACTCGGCCAAAGAGGCCGTTCTTCAATTTAGCCTGCTCGAGTCTGCCCTAAACCTCGACGAAGTAAGCGTGACCGCCACCGCTGCGGGCCAAGCTAAAAATGAAATGGCTACGGTGAGCGCGCGCCAGTTCAGCGTCGAAGAAACCAACCTTTATGCGGGCAGTCGGGGCGAACCCGCGCGGATGGCAACCAACTTTGCGGGCGTACAGGGTTCTGACGACCAGCGCAACGACCTTGTGGTGCGCGGCAACACCCCAGCGGGCGTGCTCTATCGCATGGAGGGCATCAACATACCCAATCCCAACCACTTCAGCATCCCCGGAACTGGAGGTGGCCCAGTGACCATACTCAACAACAAGTTCCTCGCGAACTCCGACTTCTTCACCGGAGCCTGGCCCGCAGAGTACGGCAACGCCATTGCGGGTGTCTTTGACCTGCAAATGCGGGACGGCAACAACCAAAAATTTGAAGGGAGCGCGCAGCTCGGCCTGCTCGGAACCGAACTCATGGTCGAGGGTCCACTTGGCAAAGGCGCAAGGGCACCAAGCTTCTTGGCCGTGTACCGCTATTCTACGCTAAGCCTATTTCAGTCGCTCAATATCAACCTCGGAACCAATGCGATTCCGCGCTACCAAGACGGAGCCTTTCGACTGACTTTTCCGCAAAAAAACGGAGGCAAAGTCGCCGTTTGGGGCATGTTTGGGGTGAGCGATATTGATATTTTAATCAGCAACCAAACCGACACCTCGGGCTTTGAAAGCTACGGAGCCACCGACCGCGACCAGTACTTTGGCAGCGACATGCTTGTTTCTGGCATCAACTACAGCAAACCGATCAATAAGACCAGTTATTTTAAGGCAGGCATGGCGTTTTCTACGGCCGTAATCCGTGCGGTAAACACCAAGCTTCAGCGCGAAATTGGTCAGATTGACAGCAACAACTATGGCTGGCTCGTTACCGCAAACGACACCATGCTGAACTACACCTTTAGAGAAAACAAGCTTCACGGATTTGTATCGTACAGCAAAAAGCTCAGCCGACGCAGCACTCTGCAGGCCGGAATCAACATAGACCTCTACATGATGGACTATCAAGATTCCGTGCGGCAGTTTGACGGAGTGACGGGCGTACTGCCTCCATGGCGCAAGCAATGGAACACCCAAACGGCCTGGCCCGTTATTCAGCCCTACTTGAGCTACAAAAATCGCCTCAATGAGAAAACCACCTTCACGGCGGGCTTGACGTCCCTCTACCTCGGGGTGAACGACCGGTCCTTTATGCCTTTTGAGCCTCGGGTGGGTCTGAGCTACCAAGCCAATTCCAACGACCGTTTCTTTATTGGCAGTGGCCTTCATGCCCAAGGCCAGGCTCCCTACTTGTACTATTATGCCATGACCACGCAGGGATTTGACCCCCTCGAACACAATACCGACCGAATTGGTCTGATGAAGTCGGGGCAGGTTGCCGGCGGCTGGGAACGCACCTACAAGGGCTTGCCCGTGCGGACTAAAATCGAAGCCTACTACCAGCACCTCTATGGCATTCCGGTAGAGGTGCGCTCGAGCGCCTTCAGTATGGTCAACGCCGGCAGCGGTTTTGGGCGGATTTGGCCCGATACGCTCCAAAACACTGGCGTGGGCCGCAACTACGGTGTGGAATTCACGGCAGAACGTTTTTTTGCCAGCGGGTTCTATTTCTTGGCGACGGGCTCGCTGTTTGATGCGAAATACAAGGGCTCCGACCAGGTTTGGCGCAATACCATTTTCAACGGCCGGTATGCAGCCAACCTTCTGTTTGCCAAAGAATTTAAGATTGGTGCAAACAACCGATTCATTCTTGGCGGTAAGTACACTACCGTGGGCGGACGCTGGTTTGGCAGCAAGGTGGATCAAGACGCAACGCTTCGGGCTGGTGAAATCATTTTTGAAAATGAGGGTTTTAACACGGTACAAAACAGAGCCTACCAGCGCCTCGACCTCAAGCTGGGATATAAGTGGAACTACCCCAACCTCGCCTGGGAGTTTGGCCTCGACATCTCCAACCTCACGGG
>JABMNC010000059.1 GCA_013205365.1 Cryomorphaceae bacterium
GAACACGCGACCGCGGATTTGATCGCCCGTTGGCATAGCAATCGGAAGGCCAGTCGCAACTACTTCTTGACCGCGGGTGAAGCCGTCGGTAGAGTCCATAGAAACCGTGCGAACGGTGTCTTCGCCAATGTGCTGCTGCGTTTCAAGAACGACCTTCTGGCCGTTGGGGCGAGTTACAACAAGCGCATCGTAGATTTTGGGAAGAGACTTTGCATCCGCAAAGTAGACGTCTACAACCGGGCCAATGACCTGGGCAATTTTACCATTAGAGTTCGCCATGTACTGTGAAAATAATTTGATTCAGAATTTGGCTGCAAAGGTAGGGATTAGCCTGCTCGCTTGTTTAATTCTCGAAAGCAAAAAAAGTGAAAAAGAGCAGTAATTGGCCATATAAGAATACTGAGCCCAAATAGGGCTGCGCTCATTACCGATAAAACCGACCATAAAAGAGCAGCAGGCAGCAAAAAGGCAAAGTGGCTTCGGCTCACAACCAGCGACCAGTTAAGCGCAGCGAATACCCCTAAATTGCGGTAAACCAAAGCCATTGGGGCCATCCAAAGGAGGGTGGTCAAGGCCAGTCCAAGGAGTCCTAGGGCGGCAAGACCAAAGGCAGACTGCGTCCAATCTATAGCGATAAGGGCTCGAGCAAATTCCTCGGGCTTGTCTTGGTACTTGGTAGCCATGGGGAGCAGCTCGTCGCCATAAAGCGCAGACAATGAGACCCCCAGCACCACAGAAGCGAGAAGCAGCATCAAAAGAATCATTGCCCCAAGGGAAGCCATGCGGGGCCAAGCCGACAAGGCAAGGCGAAGGGCCTGAGAAAAGTGAAGCCCGGGCTCGGCCTCGGCAAGGGTTCCAAGGCCCGAGTAGAGCATGGGGAGCAAAAAAATGCTGGATACCATGGCCAGAACCGGGTGTATTAAGCCTAAAGCATTTAAGGACAACGCAATAAAGCCAGTCGCTGCAAAAGGATAAGGATGCCGGCGAAAGGCCTCAGCAGCTTGGCTTAGTGCAGGGAGCGTCATACCGCGAAGTTCGTAAATATCTTTGCCCCGACCCTAACGCCGTGCACAATTACCAACATCTTAAGGACTATAGCCTAAGCAGTCCCACCGTGGTTACTCTAGGCACCTTTGATGGGGTGCACTTGGGCCACCAAGCCTTGGTTGAACGCGCCATGGCCAAAGCTCGCGAAATCTGCGGAACCGCCGTTCTTTTGACCCTCGAGCCGCACCCGCGCAGGCTGATTGATCCAGGTTTTGAGCTTGCGCGCCTAACACTGCCTGCAGAACGGGCTGAGCTCTTGGCCTCATTAGGGCTCGACGCGCTGGTGGAGCAGGCCTTCACTGCGGACTTTGCCCAAACCTCGTCGTTAGATTTTGTGCGTCGCGACCTCGTCGGTCACCTGGGAATGAAGCACTTGATCGTGGGCTACGACCACCGCTTTGGCCGCAACCGCGAGGGAGACTTTGCCCAACTTCAGGAGTTTGCTGGCGTATTTGATTTTGGGCTTGATCGCGTCGATGCGGTGATGGGCGACCGCGATGCCCTGTCGTCAACCAAAATTCGGGCAGCCGTAGCCGAAGGTCGCGTGCGCGACGCCGCGCGTGCACTGGGACGGCCGCATTTCTTGCGGGGAGAAGTCGTTGCCGGGCGCGGAATCGGCCGCAACCTCGGTTACCGTACCGCCAATGTGGGCGGAATCCACCCCGACAAGGCCATGCCTGCCCATGGTGTTTATGCGGTCCGACTGGATTTTTGCGATGCAGAGGGTCCGAGCAACCTAGCTGGGGTGGCAAATTATGGGCTGCGCCCAAGTTTTGGCGCTACTACCGAGGCAGTTTTAGAAGTTCACCTCTTGGATTTTGAGGTTCAAGGATACGGGCGCTCCGTTGAGGTGCGCTTTATCGACTTTATCCGCGCGGAGCAGACGTTTGAAACGCCCGAGGCACTTAAAGCGCAAATTGCGCGCGACGTGGTACAAGCCCGGGAGGCTTTGGCGCTTGCCTTGTAGACTGGCAAGCAACTAGGTTTTTAAAGCCAAAAAAACAGGCCGCAGCCAATCCTTTTTAGCGACGCTTCTTCTTGGCCGCCGTCGAGTTGGGTCCTTTGCGGTGACCAGAACTAGAACCCTTTGATGCTCCTGGTCCGTTGGGCTTGCGGTCTGAGCCAAAACCAGGTCGTCCGCCTCCTGATCCCGTTGGGCGCGGACTCGAGGAACGGCTTCCAGCCTCAGTGGGTCGGGTTTCGTCGTACCTGCCCTGGGGTGGGGTACTGCTTCGCCCCGAGGGACGAGAGGATTCACGCCAGTGCTCCGACCGCGAGGAGGATCCGCGCTCATTAGCCACCGAAAAGTCAATGGTTTTGCGCACCACGTCGACCTCCTTCACGGTGATGCGCAGCGGGTCGCCAAGGCGGTATTCTCGCCCGGTTCGTTCGCCCACAAGGCAGTGCCGCTCGGAATCAACGCTGTAGTAGTCGTCTCGAAACTCGCGCAACCGCACCAGTCCCTCGCAGGCGGTTTCGGGAACTTCGACAAAGACGCCCCAGTCGGTGACACCCGAAATTATTCCGTCAAAGGATTCGCCCACAAACTGCTCCATGTAGACGGCCTGCATGTACTTTATCGACGAGCGTTCTGCGTCGGCTGCATTTTGCTCCCTAAGCGAACTGTGCTGGCAAAGCTCCTCAAGAGCCTCGGCCTTGGGCGCCGGTTTGCCGTCGAGGCAGTCCTGAAGGAGGCGGTGCACCAGCATGTCAGGGTATCGGCGAATCGGAGAAGTAAAATGGGTATAGTCGTCAAAGGCAAGGCCGTAGTGACCCACGTTGGCCGTTCCATAAACCGCCTTGGCCATGGTCCGCACGGTAAGCGTTTCAAGCATGTTGGCCTCGGGCGTACCCTTGACCTGACGAAGGAGTTCGTTGATGGATTTGCGCACGTTTCCAGGGCTGTCGACCTGCATCTGGTAACCGAGCGGACGCACAAATTGGCTGAGCGCAATCAACTTCATCGGGTCGGGATGGTCGTGAATGCGGTAAACCATAGTGCGCGGGACCTGCTTGGTTTTTGCCCCGGGCTTTTTGCCGCCGGCAAAGACGGCTACCTCGCGGTTGGCGAGCAGCATAAACTCTTCAATGAGCTTGTTGGAATCCTTGGCCTCTTTGACGTAGGCCCCGATGGGCTGGTTGTTGGCGTCGAGTCGAAACTTTACCTCAGCACGGTCAAAACCAATGGCACCGTCGTCCATTCGCGCAGCGCGGAGGGCTTTGGCCATGCGGTTCATGCGCAAAAGATCTTCGGCCAGCGGGTCGCTCTCTCCCTCTAAAATGGACTGGGCTTCCTCGTAGGCAAACCGGCGGTCGGAATGGATTACCGTGCGGCCAAACCAGCGCTCGTGCACGGCTCCAGACTCGTCCATGGCAAAAATGGCCGAGAAGGTGTATTTATCCTCGTGCGGACGCAGCGAGCAAACTTGATTTGACAGGATCTCGGGCAGCATGGGAACCACGCGGTCCACCAAATAGACTGAGGTGGCTCGCTCGATGGCCTCAGCCTCTAGCTTGCTTCCGGGCCGCACGTAGTGGGTAACGTCGGCAATATGCACGCCCACTTCCCATAGTCCGTCTTGAAGCGGACGGATGCTC
>JABMNC010000060.1 GCA_013205365.1 Cryomorphaceae bacterium
AGGACTCCTTGGTGGGGCCACTAGGATCTTAGTCTACCCAAGAGTCTGCTAGGCTGATGCGTTCGTCTGCGTTAAATCCGAGCTGTACTACGCTGTCGCGGTAGCTTAAACCCAGTTCTCTGCAGTACGAAAGCATGCGCTCTTGCACAAACTGTTCGAGGTTGTCTGATTGATTCATGGTGCTGCTTCTAAATGAAGTTCTGCAAAGCAAACCACTCTGTGTAAACTAAAGGTCTCGGTTTAGTTAAGCGGTGTTAAATCAGCGCATTAAAGGCCGAAAGTTACCAACAGACTGTTTATAACTTGGTCTGTGTTGCGTTGCTTTATTTTGTCGGAACTTTAGGCATGCGTTGCTTACTCTGGTCGTTGCTAGTGCTGTTGGGATTTCAAGCTAAAGCCCAGTGCTCCGTGGATGTCGTCAACGACAGCCTCTATGCCTGTGAGGGCGACAGCGTGACCCTACAGGCCTTGGGCGCGGGCCCCTTTGCATGGACTCCGGCCGCTATGTTTTCGTGCGACACCTGCGCCATTACACGCGCTCGAATGGGCGCGTCGGTAAGCCTTGCGGCAGTAAGTACGCAGTCTAGCACGGGCCAGGGGGCGGTGAACGGTGACTTCAGTGCCGGGAACAGCGGGTTTACTTCACAGTATGTGCACAATGCGGCAAGCATTTGGAACGAGGGCACCTATGCAATTGGACCCAATGCGAGCGTGGTGCATCCAAATTTTGCGGGCTGGGGCGACCATACTACGGGGACCGGGAACTACATGATTATCAACGGGAGTACCCTCCCGAACCGAACCATTTGGCAGCAAACGGTGACCTTCCCGGCAAATTCTACGGTAACAATGTCCTACTGGGTTATGAGCTTGGCTATGCCTCAAGGGAGCTTAAGGGTCATGGTCAATGGCCTGCAAGTTGGCCTGGGTCAGGCAGCTCCAGCGGCAATTGGCAGCTGGAGTTTGCGCAGCCAGATCTTTACCGCGCCCGCCAACGGGATTTGCGTCATTGCCCTGCAGGGGGTCGTTGTTCTGGGTTCCGGCAATGATTTTGGCCTTGACGACATAAGCTATACCTACAATTGCACGGCATCCAAGAGTTTGTGGCTTTTGCCCAACCCTAAGCCAATTCCCTTGGCCTGGGTCAACCGCAGCAGCGGCTGCGAGCCTCTTTGCGTTACCTGGAACGACGTGAGCAGCGTCCCTGGAGGCCAAGCAGTGGCCCGTTTATGGGACTTTGGCGACGGTACCACCGACACCGCAAAGAACCCCGTGCATTGCTACGCGCAAGCAGGAACCTACAGCACCACCTTAAGCGTTTGGTCTGACTCGGGCTGCACGGCCACCACGGCTAACTTGCCCCTGATAACGGTTCATAGAACTCCTGTGGTCGACGCTTATTGGATGTCGGCGGGAGGAGTTTTTGGGCGAGATACGCAGCTGCTTCTGCCCTTTGGGGATCCGGCCCTGTCGGTTACTGTTGGCTTGGATTCCGCCGTCATTCCTTGGACCTTGGCTCCCGGAACATCCATGTGGGTGGATTGGGGCGACGGCCAGCGCGATTTGCGCGGATTTGGCGGCAGCGGTCCGCCCCAACTCATTTTTAGCCATACCTACGGAACTCCGCAAATTCAGTACGAAATCTGCGTGGGTATTCAGACGAGCCAAGGCTGTGCCGACACGCTTTGCTTTACGGTACTTGGAAGTCCGGGCATGGAACTGCCCAACGTGTTCACTCCCAATGCCGACGGACGCAACGATACCTGGGCCCCCAACTACTTGGCGGTCGATTGGGCCGAGTGGGAGGTGCGCAACCGCTTTGGTGCTTTGGTGGCCTCAGGGACCCGGCCAGAGGATTTTTGGGACGGCACCTGGAACGGCAGGCCGGCTGCCGACGGTGTTTACTATGTGGTTGCTAAGGCCAAGAACCGCAACGTTGCGCTGCCGGTGCTGCTTACCGGAGCCCTGCATTTAATGCGCTAAACGCCCAGAAGAGCGGCAATTTCATGGAGGTTTTTATAGGTTCGGCTTGCAGCACTCATGCTGGCTAGGCTTAATTTTATTCGTTCGCGTTCTGGGCCAGCGATGCTAGTCCACGGATCCATACGCAGGCGCACGCTGAAGGCGGTCCAGTCGCCCCCTAAGGACTGAAGTACTTGGAATTCACTGCGAAACCATAGGTCGGACTCGTGCCTCGCCCGGGGCCTCGGGTAGGACGGATGCTGGCTCAAGGTTCCAAGGCTGCTTAAGGTCCATACGCCGCGCTCAAAATTGGCAGCAGGCCGCTTCATGGCGGCCGTAATTCCCGCGCTTGCACCGCGGAGCGCTTCTGCGTCGGCCACGGGGGCGTGCACCGCGGCAAAGTCCAAACCCAGTTTTTCGCAGGGCTTGAATCCGCTCGGGAAGGCAAAGGCAATGGCTACTAAGATTCCGTTGTGAAGAAGGGCAAGGTCTTCAGCGCAGCTCAGGGCCAAATCTTCTAAGGAGGCTCCCGGCATGCCCAGTCGCTCTGCCAAGAGCTCGACTCCGACAGAGGCTTCGCCGAGTTCGCCGATGAGGTCGGCCCGCAAAGACCCCTGAAGCTCCCGCTGCTTGGCAGCCCTGACTTCAGGCGGGCAGTCGCCGGCGACAAGAGGGGCCAAAGACCTCGTCAGGTCGGGTTTTACCGAGTAGGGAACGTCTGGTGACATGGGGATTTTGAAGGCAATCTAGTCCTTAAAATGCAACATAGCACTATTATTGCAGGTGCATTCGCACAAAAAATGACGAGGATAAATCGGATCAATAGAAACTCCATTGCGGCTGCGGTACTCGCGGGTCCCCTATGGGCGTTTGCGCAGACTCCAAGCTCAGCTTCAGACACCCTCGATCTGCGCGAAGTGGTGATTTCTACCGCTCGTTGGAAGCAAACCTCTGAGCACATTCCCTCTCAGGTGGCCGTGGTGCTGCCTAAGCAGATCGCACAATTTCAACCCCAAACGGCGGCAGACGCTTTGGCCTTGTCGGGCAAGGTTTTTATACAAAAAAGCCAGCAGGGCGGCGGAAGCCCAATGATTCGAGGGTTTGCAACCAATCGCCTAATTTATTCGGTTGACGGAGTGCGCATGAACACCGCCATTTTTAGGGCGGGCAACGTGCAAAACGTCATCAATCTCGACCCCTTTGCCTTGGAGCGCACCGAAGTGGTCTTTGGGCCCGCAAGCGTGATTTATGGCAGCGATGCCATTGGCGGAGTCATGAGCTTCACTACCCTTCAACCCAAGGTGGGCACCAAGGGGGTTCATGGCAAGGTACAGGGACGGTATTCCGCAGCCAGTAAAGAGCAAACCGGCCATTTTGATCTGCACTACGGAGGCGCCAAGTGGGCTGCGATTACCAGTTTTAGTCGCTGGGATTTTGACCACCTGCGCCAGGGGAGCCGCGGCCCAAGGGACTATATCAAAGCGACCTATGTCGAGGTCGGTCCCGCCGGAGATTCGGTTCGGCTGCAAACGGACTCCTTGCTGCAGATTCCGTCGGGCTATCAGCAAGTCAATGCCATGCAAAAGCTGGTTTATGCGCCCAAAAAGGGCTGGGAACTTCAGTACGGATTCCATCATTCCCAGACTTCAAACTTCGGACGCTACGACCGTCACAACCGTTTGCGCAACGGGCTACCTCGCTACGCAGAGTGGAATTATGGTCCGCAGCGATGGCAGATGCACAACTTCGCGGTGCAGCATGAGGTGAACAAGGCTGCGATGGACGCCTGGACCCTTCGCTTAGCGGCCCAGCGGTTTGAGGAGTCGCGCATTTCCCGCGACCTAAACTCGACCAAACGCAGCACCCAAAGCGAGCGCGTGGCGGCCTACTCGCTCAATTGGGATTTTTCTAAAGAATGGAACGCGAAGCACAAGCTATTTTATGGTATTGAAGGCGTTTGGAATGACGTGCTTTCGCAGGGAATCATGGTGAATTTGGCCAATCAAGTGCAGACCGCAATTAATTCGCGCTACCCTCAGGCCACATGGTTTTCTGCCGGAATCTATGCCACAGAGGCCTGGTCGCCAAGCCCTAAAACCACAATCACCAGCGGAGTTCGCTGGAGCGCAGTGGGTCTCGACGCAGACTTTAGCAACAATATGAATTTTGTGCCTTTGCTCGAATCTCAAGTGCGGCTTCGTGCGCGGGCCCTGACCAACAGCATAGGATTTACCTACCGACCCTCGCCAAATTGGGTGATTAAATCAAACCTTGGTACCGCATTTCGGGCCCCCAACGTCGACGACCTCGGCAAATTTTTTGACACCTCTCCCTCTATGGTGGTGGTGCCCAACCCCAACCTCAGGCCGGAGCATTCCAGCAGCGCAGATTTTGATGTGGCAAGGCTGTTTGGAACATGGCTCAAAATCGACCTGGCCGGCTATGCCACGCTGCTCCGCGGCGCCCTTGTTCGCAGGCCATTTTCGGTGAACGGAATCGACAGCGTACTCTACAGCGGCGAATGGAACCAAATGGAGGCGATTCAAAATGCCTCCTTTGCTCGCGTGCTGGGCCTCTACTTTGGTCTGGAGGCAAAGCTGTCGCGCGCTTGGTCCAGCAAGCTGTCGTACAACATTCAAAAGGGCGTCGAGGGACTCGACAACGGGCAGATTAGCCCCTCTCGCCACGCTCCTCCTGCCTTCGGCTGGGGCGGACTGACCTACCGCCGGGGTCGCTTTCGCGCGGACTTTTACTCCCAATTCCAGGGAGCATTGCACAACGACCAGCTCGCCTGGGAAGAACGTGCAAAAACAGAGATTTATGCGCTTGATGCCCAAGGCAGGCCTCATGCTCCGTCCTGGCACACAATGAATGCCCGCGCGAGCATGGAGTTCAAGCGCGGAATTACCATGAATTTCGGTCTCGAGAATATTTCGGACCAACGCTACCGTCCCTATAGTTCGGGGATTTCTGGACCAGGGCGCAACGCGGTGCTTGCGGTCGCTGCTCGCTTTTAGTTCGTCATGAGTGCAGGCTTGATGCGCTCGCCAATCAATTCAATGCTTCGCAGTAGCTTTTCACGCGGAAGCTTCGCGTTGTCCATCTGAAAGGTCAGGCGGTCTATGCCGCCCAAGGCTTCTGCATGCTTTAGGATTTTTTCTCCCACCTCGTCGGGGTCGCCAACGAGCAAAGCCCCAGTGCTTCCATTTTGGTCGTCAAACCGTTCGCGGGAGACCGGCGGCCATCCTCGCTCGCGCCCAATTCGCGTGAAGGTTTCGGCGTACCCCGGGAAGTAGTCGTTAATCGCCTCTTCGCGCGTGGGGGCCACATAGCCCAGCGAATGCAGGCCGACTTTCAACTTCTCTGGTGCATGGCCTGCTTGGGCCCCTGCGGCGCGGTAGAGGTCGACGGCGCGTCTAAAGCGGTGCGTTTCGCCCCCGATCACGGCCACCATCAAGGGAAGACCAAGCAGGCCGGCGCGCACGAAGGATTCAGGGGTTCCGCCCACGCCGACCCAAATGGGCATTTCAGCCTGAAGGGGACGGGGGTACACCGCTTGGTTGTTAAGGGCCGGACGGAATTTACCCGACCAGGTTATGCGTTCCTCGGCCCGCAGCTGGAGGAGCAGATCGAGTTTTTCGGCAAACAGCGCGTCGTAGTCGTTGAAGTCGAGGCCAAACAGCGGGAAGGATTCGGTAAATGACCCGCGGCCTACTACCATTTCTGCCCGCCCTTGGCTAATGAGATCCAGGGTTGCAAATTGCTGAAAAACCCTGACAGGATCGGCCGCGCTAAGCACGGTAACGGCACTGGTCAGCTTGATGCGCTTGGTTCGAGCTGCCGCTGCCGCAAGGATTACCGAAGGGGCGGAGTCCAAAAATTCCGC